>DATMWH010000161.1:0-2635 GCA_035562615.1 Pseudomonas sp.
CTCGTTGCTGTCGAAAACGTCATACACCACTTCCACGCCAGTGGCTTTCTGGAAGTTGGCAACGGTGTCTTCAGCGATGTAGTCAGACCAGTTATAGATACGCACGGTTTCTGCAGCCTGGGCGCTCGCACTGACAAACAGACTGGCCAGGGTCAGGCTCAGAAGGGTTTTGCCGAATCGACTCTGCATGGAATTTCCCTTTTTTATGGATTAGTAAACTGGGTGTAGTTGATTAGCTGGGCTGTTCGGAATGCCGTCCGATACTGTTGCAATTACTTTACAAAAGCAAGCCTGAATGGATGAACTGCCGCACACAAACGCTTGGATCCATTTGATTAACGTTCGGTTCACTGCACCCTCGCAATTGCCGGAGGCTGCCAGCTGCCGGAGCCTGCCGGAAGAATCGAAGGCGCTGCGGTTTTCGGCCAGTAGAGACGCATCACCAGGTAGATTTCAGCGTCCGGTGCGGGTAACCAGTTGCTTTCCAGCTCAGCGCCCGGGGAGTCTTTCTGGATCAGCAGGGTGATCGAACCGTCGCTGTTCTTTTTCAGGTCCGGCAGCATCGCCGAGTTGATCAGGTAGCGATCCAGCGGATTCTGGATCAGCAGCTGGGTCTGGCTGTCGTACAGGGTCAGTGACCAGAACGAGTTGACCGGCGGCAGTTGGTCGGCGCCGAAGGTGATGCTGTAGCGGTGCTTGGCAGTGTTCAGCACCTGACCATTTTCCAGATGACGGGTCATCGGGTACACGGCTTCGGGCGCATCGTTGGCATAGATGCCGGCCTTGGCCACTACTGCACGCTGCAGCCAGTTGCCGGCATAGAACTCGCGGTCACCGGCGAGCGAGCTGACCTGCCAGCCATGGATGCGCTTGCCGCGGCCGGCAAGGGCGGCTTCGATCTGGTCATTGCCACGCTTCATGCCCCACAGGGCGGCCATCCGGTGCAGCCAGGGCAGCTGGTTGAACGCGAAGGCCTTGTCCGGACCGACACCGATGCGCGCCAGTTGCGCCCGGATGGCTTTTTCGTTATCGGCAGCGGGAATGTGCTGCAGGGCGAAATCGAGGTAGGTGAAGAAGTCCTTTTTGGCCAGCTCCTTGTCGACTTTCGGGAATTCGACGGCCGGCGCAGCAGGCACCGGCGCCTGTTGCAGGAACGCGGACAGCGGTTGTGCGCGATAGCCCTTTTGCACCTCGATGAGGTTGTCGACATCGGCCGGATCAAACAGCTGGGTGCGGTAGATCACCAGGCTGAAGGGCGTGGCGGAGCGGAACACCTGCCGGATGCCCGGGGGCGTCTCGCCCTGCCAGTCGGGGCCCACCACCAGGTAATCGCCGGCTTCTGGGCCGGTGCTGCGGCTGCCGATGTAGCCATAGTTGTAGGTGCTGCTGTCGATCAGTTGCAGGGAGTAGTAGCGGCTCAGTGGAATGGCCGGCACCGAGAGCACCATCGGCTCGGCGCGCAGGTCCAGCCAGATCATCGAATAGGGCGTGTCGCTGTTGGGCGTGACGACGGCGGTGTCTTTGTAGGTCAGGACCTTGGAGGTGTTCTTCAGCTGGTTGAAGGGGCCTTTGTACTGGTCGGAATCCTTGTCCACGGTAAAGCTGTACATCACCGTGTAGTTCATCACGATCGGCAGACCGTAAATCAGACCTTGCTCGGCAATGTCGCGGGTCTCCAGCAGACCGGGGATATCCTCGGGCTGTGAACAGCCGGCGAGGACGCTGCTGCCCAGCAGTGCAGCGATGATGGCGAAGCGAGACATGGAACGCGTCATTGAAATATTCCCAGGCAGACAAGAGTGCGAACCCGAAGCCTATTTCAAGTGACGCGGCACCGCCAGCATCACGGGCAACATCTCGCGGATGAATAGCACCAATGCTCGTCAATGACGTGACTTTCGTAGGTTGGGTTAGCCGCTAGCGGCGTGGCGACGCGCGGCGTTACCCAGCATCGATGCCAAAGGCATCGCCCTTGCCAGCCTCACGGCCGGTTGTTGGGTTACGGCCGTTGGCCTAACCCAACCTACGAAAATCAAGGCATTACCGGGCCCGGATTAGCGCACTTTCTCGCGGTACAGACGGGCAAAGCCGTGCAGCAGCGGAAGCACGACCGCCCAGATCGCCGCCAGCAGGATCAGCGTGGGTGTCTGGCCATAGGGGAAGCTGACGTCAGCGATGCGCGAGCCGGCCAGATAGGACAAGCTGCCACCCACGCCGCCCAGCAGGCTTGCCAGCCACCAGTGGCGGGCACTCCAGGCCAGGCTGTGGTTCAGCGTGGTGCCCATCAGAGCCCAGAGCAGCGCCAGCCAGGCAGGGAGCAACAGGCTGTTGCTGCCAAAGTCGAGCACGCCGATGTTCAGCAGGAAACTGTCCAGCACGCTGCCCAGCAGCATCACGCTGGCCACCAGCCGGCCTTCCGCTGCCCAGCTGCTGGTCCAGAGGAAATGCACCAGCAGTGCCGCGATCGGCACGGCCAGCAACCATGGCTGTTTGGCGGCAAACACGCAGGCAAACCATCCGGCCTGAAACAGTACAGCGTTGACCAGCGTCTTGTTCATGGGTTGCCTTATTGATCGGGTCCGGTAATGCCTTGATTTTCGTAGGTTGGGTTAGGCCAACGGCCGTAACCCAACAA
>DATMWH010000162.1:0-3236 GCA_035562615.1 Pseudomonas sp.
GGTCGGTACTGAAACCGAACACCTGCCCATCATCAATCTGGATGTGCCGAAGGTCGTACCGGGTGTCGAGACCAATCTGCTCAATCCGCGTAACACCTGGGCAGACAAGTCCTCCTATGATGCTGCCGCGAAAGTGCTGGCTCAGCAGTTCATCGACAACTTCAAGAAGTTCGATGTGTCGGATGCCATCAAGAACGCCGGTCCTCAGCTGTAATAACCGATGCGTTTAAAAAAAACCGCCTTCGGGCGGTTTTTTATTAGCGTTGCGATTCTGCGAAAGGATAGTAATTTCTTTATATTCAATCTGTTAATTGAATTTCTAAGATTCAATATCGACTATAAGCGGCAGATGATCGCTGTGCTCTAGCCAGTGCTCAGCAGCACCTATCGTTAAGTGAGCGCCCAGCATCAGCATTTCAGACAGGAAGGCGTAATCGATGTGATAGGGCTTCTCAAGCTTTCGGTGCAGGAAGAATGTTGGCTGACTCTCTACTCCTTGAGCCTCACCCGCTTCAGCATGGTAAAGGCTGTGAAGCCCCAGACGTTCAAGCTCTTTGACTACATCTGAGTGATTCCACCAGCGATCCCAAACATCCCAGCAGGCATTGCTGTTGAGATCTCCGATCACGATGGCCTTCTGAGTCGCTAAGTGATTTTTGTGTAACTGAAGCCATTTGTAGAGCTGGCCAATGTATTTAAAAGTTGGGGAACCAGCCTCTTTTGTCCACACGGCCAACAGTGTGATCTCATCGACCCTGAGCGGCAAAAAGAGCTGTAAGCGTCCTGGATCGAGCGCCAGAGGCTCTAACCTCACTCCTGGCCTAGCGAAGACGCCTAGTCCCCTGTTCTTGTTATCCCCAGCCCATACGTGATTGGCTGACCACTGCTGGTAGAGGACATCCTGAGTCCGTGTTGGGTCTTCACATTCCTGGATGACAAAGACGTCTGCGTTCAACTCCTCCAGCAGGTGGAGTTTTTTGCGAAAGGCACCGTTACAGTTCCAGCTCACAATTCGCATTCAGAAAGGTATTCCTTGGATGTCACGTGATTGGGAATTTTGAGGGGAAAACGCGTGGCAGCCAAACCGATCAGCTTTTGAGGTGCGTAACGATTATTTCTGATAGGTGCGCAGCAGCTCAGCCCCTTGTTCTTCACGGATTTTCGCCAGCGAGGTCCAGATGCGTTGGGTCAGTGCTGGGTTGGCGGCCTGGAACTGATGAGAGAAAACCAGGTGCCAGTCATCCTTGATAAACGGCGTGGGCAAGGTGGTGACTTCGGCGGTCAGTCCCATCTTGTGCAGCAGATGCTGACCAATGTTGCGCTCGACCACGTAGCCGTCCAGACGGTTCAACGCGACCAGCTTCAGTCCGGATTTGGGTGGCAACACGGCAGGGTTAAGCACGCCGGCGTCTTTAAGGCGCTGCCAGGCGACATAACCGGATGGTGCACTGAGGCCGGTTTTCACGCCGCTGAATTGCGTGCCGTCATAGCGCAGGGAGCTCTGCTGCGCAACGAACACCGGATACTCCGCTGTCCACAGCCGTTTGCTGCGATCAGGCATGCCTTGAGGCTGACCGGGAAGCTTGGGATACGCGCCCCATGCCTCGCGCTCGGGTAACCAGATGCTCGCGGCCAGGGCGTCCACCTGACCTTTGCTGAGCATGTCAATGCAGCGCTTCCATGGGTATGTGATGACGTCGAGTGTCTGTTGGTTGTTCTGCGCAGCAGCACGGATCATGTCCGGCACCATGCCCCTGCCTTTCAACTCGCCGATACCGCTGATGTAGGGTAGGTAATCGGCCTCTTCGACGCACAGCGTGATGGCCCATGCCGGGCTGTGCAGCAGGCTGCAAAGGATGAGTGTCAGCAGAGCTTTCAATTCAGCGCCGGCCATTTCACGGTAGAGACCCTCAGGGTAGTTGCGCCGGACACTGTGGTAAAGCATCCGGCGCTGAGCAGTGCTCTTGCGGCTGCCGGGTTGGCTACTTAGCGATAGCCCGCCTGACCCGCTGGATGCCGTTGACCACGGCCAGCACCATCGCGCCGGCCACCACGCCGGCCAGACCATTCAGTACTGGCGCTGCCAGGAACTGCAAAACGGGGCCTGCCAGCGCCAGGCTACCCAGGCTGGCGGCCCACTGCTCCAGCAGATGATGAGCAACGGGCACACCATGTACCAGAATGCCGCCGCCAACCATGAACATGGCTGCGGTGCCAATCACCGAGAGGCTCTTCATCAAGCGCGGCGCCGCGCCCAGCAGCAGCGTGCCCAGTGCGCGTAATGCTGCGGAAGGCTGCCGGCTCAGGTGCAGGCCGGCATCGTCCAGTTTGACGATACCGGCCACCAGACCGTAGACACCCACGGTCATGACCAGCGCGATCAGGGTCAGTACGCTCAACTGTTTGAGAAAGGGCTCGCCGGCTACCGTGCCCAAAGTGATGACGATGATTTCGGCCGAGAGAATGAAGTCGGTGCGGATGGCGCCTGAGACTTTATCGCGCTCGAAGTCAGCCATATCCATGGCTGGATCGCTGACTGCCTGGTCTGGCGCCCCATGATCGGCGGCAGCCTCGTGCAGGTATTTATGCGCCAGCTTTTCAAAGCCTTCATAGCAGAGGAAGGCACCGCCCACCATCAGCAAGGGGATGACTGCCCAGGGGGCGAACGTGCCGATCAGCAGGGCGGCCGGGACCAGAATCAGCTTGTTTTTCAGCGAGCCCTTGGCGACGGCCCAGACCACCGGTAGTTCACGGTCTGCGCTGACACCTGTGACCTGCTGGGCGTTCAGCGCCAGATCGTCACCCAGCACGCCGGCGGTCTTTTTCGCGGCCACTTTACTCATCAGCGCGATGTCGTCGAGTACGCTGGCAATATCGTCAATCAGGGTCAACAGGCTGCTGCCGGCCATGCAAGGATCCTTAAGGGTATGGGCTCGCGGGTACTGCGAGCATGGGGTCAGGTAGAGGAGGTATACGCGGGCTTTTGCTTAATCGGCAGCGCCGGACTCCAGTCGCGCCAGCCGCTCTTCGAGCGCTGCCAGGCGTGCTTCGAGTTGCTGGATGCGGCTTTCCTCGTCGCCGCGGTTATCAACCCGCTCTGCCGGGCTTTTCAGGATGGCAGCCTGCAGTTCTGTCGGGTCACCCAACAGGTGCATGTAGCGATCCTCGCGCTGACCGCTCTGGCGCGGCAACTGGCAAGCCAGGCCGCGACCGGCCAGACGCTGAAGTTGATGTTC
>DATMWH010000163.1:0-5473 GCA_035562615.1 Pseudomonas sp.
AGCAGTTGCACACCCACCGCAACACCCTGCTGCGCCGCCTGACGCGTGCCGAAGAACTGTTACCGCGCCCGCTGGAAGATAACCGCATTCATGTCGCCGCCGCACTGGAAGCCCTGAGCTGGACGGCCGAGCAGCGGTAGAGGCTGGTCGCCTGCAGTTGAACTGCGCGGCGGGGTTCGCGGTGAGGCGCAGACAGGTATTTGCAGGCGCGTTTTAGCGTGGCGCCGCTTGTCTTTAACCCAAGCCATTCAGCTCGGCCCAGCCCGTCCACATGATTTCGATGCCGATGCACAGCAGAATGAAAGCCATCATGCGGATCATCACCAGCGTGCCGACGTTGCCCAGCCGGGCCAGCACTTTTGCGGCATTTCTGAAAATCAGATACAGCACGAGCGACACCAATGCGGCTCCGCAAACAGCCACCAACACACCGAGCATGTACTTGACCGGCTCCGCAGGGATTTTCGCGCCCAGCGCGATCGACGCGGCGATCGTGCCGGGGCCGGTGGTCAGCGGAAACGTGATGGGAAAGAAACTGCGTTGCAACACCTGGGCATTGGGCAGCGCGACGGCTTCCTTGGCAGCGACCGCGTGCACATCGTCATCCTCAACCTGATGCAACATCTGCCACGCCGTTGACACCACCAGCAGGCCACCACCAATGCGCACCACCGGCAGTGAAATGCCGAACAGTGCCAGCACGTAGGAACCGATCAACATGGATACGACCAGCACGAACCAGGCATTGATCGCGACCTGACGGGCCAGTTTTTTTGCCAGATCACGGTTGGCCCCGACCGTAGCGGCAAACACCGGCGCGGTGCTGAGCGGGTTGATGATCGGCAACAGCGATACCGGTACCAGCAAAAGGCCATGCAGGAACCAGCTGAGTAATGCGTCCATCAACAGTTCATCCCCTGTTTGTCTTTTCGCTGGCTCAACGGGGTCGCAACCACCGGGGTATGGGGCAAGAAAATGGCTGATGTATTGAACGGCACAGGTATTCCTCATCGAAGCATTAGCTGGTGGGTTTGCGCCGTATTGGCTGTCAATCCGCAGGTGGTCATAAATACACTGCGCTCAGCTTTTTTGACCAGCAAGCCTGCTGGGGGCGAACCTGGTTTCAAGCAGAGGTTCTTGGTCTATGAAACATTCATCAGTTATGGCTTGAACCACGATAGTCAACTTCTGCAAGCAAGTGTGTCGGCTAAAGGCTGCGCTGTCGAATGCTCTCTGGCTTCACCGCGCCGGCACTGGCACAGCGCTTGCTACCTCGCCGGCAACACTTCTCCGGTTGTCACAGCGAAATTTCTTATGAGCGAGCAATACCAACCTCCGCGCAGCAATGTTCTGGACTGGGTCGGCGGTTCCGACGCACCGGAAAAAAGCAGCCTTAATCTGGGTTTTATGGCCCTGACCGACAGTGCTTCGCTGATCGTCGCGGCCACTCAGGAGTTTGCTCAGCCCTACGGCCTGAGCTTGAAGCTGCAGCGGCAGTCGTCCTGGGCGGGGTTGCGCGAGCGCTTGCAGACCGGTGAGCTGGATGCGGCGCAGGGGTTGTATGGGCTGATCTACGGAATGCACCTGGGCCTGAATGGTTCGGCGGCGGTGCCGATGGCGGTGCTGATGGGGTTGGCACAGAACGGCCAGAGCATCAACCTGTCGGCGCGTTTGCAGGGCGCCGGCGTGCGCGATGGTGAAGCGCTGGCGCGGTATGTGCGCCAATCTGGTGCGCGGCTGACCTTCGCCCACACCTTTCCCACCGGCACCCATGCCATGTGGTTGTACTACTGGCTGGCCAGTCTGGGGGTTCATCCGTTGCAGGATGTCGACAGCGTGGTGGTGCCGCCGGCGCAGATGGTCGCGCACCTGCGGGCCGGGCGCATCGATGGCTTCTGCGCTGGCGAACCTTGGGGCGCACAGGCGGTGGCCGAAGGGCAGGGTTTTACCCTGTGCACCAGTCAGGCGCTGTGGCCGGATCATCCGGAGAAAGTGCTGGGCTGTACCCGCGAGTTTGTCGAGACCTGTCCAAATGCCGCGCGGGCGCTGGTGATGGCGGTGCTGGAGGCCAGTCGCTTTATCGAAGCCAACGATGAAAACCGCCGTGCGGCAGCCAACCTGATCAGCGCGCCGGAATTCCTCAATGCGCCGCTGGAGGTGATTGAGCCGCGCTTTTGCGGGCGCTATGAAGACGGCAATGGCAACGCCTGGCTCGATCCGCATCCGCTGCGCTTCTCTGCGCAGGGCGCGGTGAACATGCCTTACCTGTCCGATGGCATGTGGTTCCTCACGCAGTTCCGCCGCTGGGGGCTGTTGCGCGAAGAGCCCGATTATCTGGCCGTGGCCAGCGCAGTGCAGCAGACCGCGCTGTATGCCGAGGCGGCCGCTGTGCTCGGGCTGGCCGTGCCGGCGCCGATGCGCAGCAGCTGCTTGTTCGATGGCAAGGTCTGGGATGGCAGTGACCCTGCGGCCTATGCCCGCAGCTTCGATCTGCATGCGCAGACGGATGTGCGTCTGGCGGGAGAGGGCTGATGCGGATTCTGCTGATTGACGATACCGCGCAGAAACTCGGGCGTCTGAAGGCGGCCCTGAGTGAGGCGGGCTTCGAGGTGATCGAGGAGTCCGGGCTGGTGATTGACCTGCCCGGGCGTGTCGAGGTGCTGTGCCCGGATGTGATCCTGATCGACAGCGAATCCCCCGGTCGCGATGTGCTGGAGCAAGTGGTGCTGGTCAGCCGCGACCAGCCACGGCCGATCGTGATGTTCACCGACGAACAGGATCTGGGCGTGATGCGTCAGGCGATCAAGTCCGGGGTCAGCGCCTATATCGTGGCCGGCATCCAGAGCGAGCGCCTGCAGCCGATTCTCGACGTGGCGATGGCGCGCTTTGAAAGCGATCAGGCCCTGCGCGCCGAGTTGCAGGTGCGCGAAGCCCAGCTGGCCGAGCGCAAGCGCATCGAGCTGGCCAAGGGTCTGCTGATGAAGATGAAGACCTGCAACGAGGAAGAGGCCTACACCCTGATGCGCCGGCAGGCGATGAGCCGCCAGCAGAAGCTGATTCAGGTGGCCGAGCAGATCATTGCCATGCACGACATGCTTGGTCACTAGCAGGCTGTTGAAAAACTACCTGCGTTGCCCTTTTTGATGGGCGAAGGTGGGGGCGATGAAAGCAGGCACGAAATGTTCGCCCTGCGGGCCGGCCAGGGGCTGCTACTTCGGTTGGTTGCTGCGTCTTGCCTCGGCTGCCCCACCTGCGTTTTTCAAGGGTTTACGTGTTGCATAGATCACCCCCTCTCCCGCTCGCGGGAGAGGGCAGGGGAGAGGGGCTTTGGCTGGGCTAACCCTTGGCTCTATCTCCTGCAGCCATGCAGTCTGTCCAAAGGAGCGAGGGTGTTGCTGCAACACCAAACGGGTAGCTGGCCTATTTCAACGGCCTGGTATTGATCCGGCCTGCTGAAGTTTGAACTTCCTGCAGGCGGGTGGGTTAGCCGCGTAGCGGCGTAACTCACCACCGATGCGACAGGCATCGTTCTTGCCAGCCTCGCGGCCGGTTGGTGGGTTACGGCCGGTGGCCTAACCCACCCTACGAAAATCAAGACATTAACGGGCCGGATCAATAAGAGAGCCGACCGTGCACCAAGCTGCAGCTGTCGCACCAGCCTGATGCACCTGGATCAGCGCGACTGGCGCGGCCAGGTAACACGTGTGGGGTGCTTTGTAGCACCGAAGGCTATCTGCAACTATCTGATAATTAATGTTTTTATCAATTAATTCGGGCGTGTGTGAAATTCTGGCAAGGCGCTTGCAATCTCTCAGGTAACACCCGTCTCATGATCGCCAACGGCGGTGATCAGGACGAATTGACAAAGACGTCATTAGCAAGCCGCTCCCCGTGAGCCGGTTTTCTATGACGTCTTTTTTCGTTTCTGGCCCTGAGGAATTCACCATGACACACGCACCGCGTCGCACTGTACGGATCAAATCTCTGCTGGGTGGTTTGCTGCTTTCATCCCTGACCCTGTCGCTGGCCCAGGCGGCCGATCCGGAGAAGGAAGAGATCAAACTCGGCTTTATCAAACTCACGGACATGGCGCCATTGGCCATTGCTTACGAGAAGGGCTACTTCGAAGAAGAGGGCCTGTACGTCACCCTCGAAGCACAGGCCAACTGGAAGGTGCTGCTGGACCGGGTAATCTCCGGCGAACTGGATGGCGCGCACATGCTTGCCGGTCAGCCGCTGGGCGCCACCATCGGCTTTGGCACCAAGGCCGATGTGGTGACTGCTTATTCCATGGACCTCAATGGCAACGGCATCACCATGTCGAATGCCGTCTGGGACGAAATGAAAAAACACGTGCCGATGGAAAACGGCAAGCCGGTGCACCCGATCAAGGCCGATGCACTGAAGCCGGTGATCGAGCAGTACAAGGCGCAGGGCAAGCCCTTCAATATGGGCATGGTGTTCCCGGTGTCGACGCACAACTACGAGCTGCGCTACTGGCTGGCATCGGGGGGTATCAACCCCGGTTACTACGACCCGGCCAAAGGCGACATCAGCGGCACGCAGAATGCCGATGTGCTGATCTCGGTCACTCCGCCGCCACAAATGCCCTCTACCCTGGAGTCCGGCACCATCAATGGTTATTCCGTGGGTGAGCCGTGGAACCAGCAGGCGGTGTTCAAGGGCATCGGCGTGCCGGTGATCACCGATTACGAGATCTGGAAGAACAACCCGGAGAAAGTCCTCGGGGTGACCAAGGACTGGGCTGACGCCAATCCGGAAACCCACAAGCGCATGGTCAAGGCGCTGATCCGTGCCGGCATGTGGCTGGATGCGGACAACAATGCCAACCGTGCCGAAGCGGTGGAAATACTCTCCCGTCCGGAATACGTCGGCGCGGATGCCAAGGTGATCGCCAATTCGATGACCGGGACTTTCGAGTACGAGAAGGGCGACAAGCGTGAGGTGCCTGACTTCAACGTGTTCTTCCGCCACAACGCGACCTATCCCTACTACTCGGATGCCATCTGGTACCTGACGCAGATGCGCCGCTGGGGACAGATCGGTGAGAGCAAGCCCGACAGCTGGTACATCGATACCGCCAAGCAGGTCTATCTGCCAGCCGTCTATCAGGAAGCCGCCAAGGAACTGGTTGCCGAGGGCAAGGCCAGTGCCGCTGATTTCCCGGCGGCGGATGAGCAAGGCTTCCGCGCCCCCAGCAGTGAATTCATTGATGGTCTGACCTACGACGGGCGCCAGCCGAATGCCTACATCAATCAGTTCAAGATCGGCCTGAAAGCCGATTCGGTTCAGTAATCTGTCATTCGCCCAGGGCTGCAGATCTGCTGCAGCCCGCTTGCTTCGAGGACCCGACGTTGAGCAATCCTGCTGCTGTCGCCCAGCCCATAAGGGACACACTGAAGTCCGCGCGCAGCGCGGCGTTCAAACGTTGGTTGCCCAGTGTGCTGATGCC
>DATMWH010000164.1:0-7098 GCA_035562615.1 Pseudomonas sp.
ATTTCGGTTGCCCAGGCTTCGGCTGATTACTCGCAGTCTTCGGTGCGTGGCTCGATTGACGGGCAGGGCAGCAGTGTCACGGTCTCCCGCCAGTCTTCCAGCCTGCAGATCGGCTCCTTTCAGATCAGCGTTGAAGGCCAGTTGGATGAAGAGGAGCGCGTGGCGCTGGAGAAGCTCTTTACCCAGGTGCAGGACCTCTCAGGCAAGTTCTATTCCGGCGACCTGACCGGCGCATTTGATCGGGCGCTGGCTCTGGAAATGGATGGCGAGCAGCTGGCTTCAATGTCATTGCACCTGACCCAGACCACCGTACGACAGGCCACGGATGCCTACAGCGCGGTAGCGCAAGAGGGGGGGCAGGCCGCCAGTGCGGTCAATGGCAGTCTGGTGGATTACGCACAAAGCCTGCTGGACGCATTGCGCAGTGCGCAGGCACTCGCAGACGACGCGCGCAATACGCTGGATGATCTGCTCAAGGGCGGCTTCTCGCTGGATGATCGCTTCGATGCGGCGCGGCTGGAAAAAGCCGAGAGCTTCAACAGCCGTCTGCTGGATGGCCTGCAAAGTTTGCTGCAACTGCCAGCAGCGGATCAGACCGAAGCGGCCTGATGGGCTGCTAGACTGCGAGGGTCACTGATCCTCGCAGGCTCCTTTATATGCTTCCTGAATGCCAACTCCTGGGCACCCTTGGCTGTCACTTGTGTGAAGTCGCAGAAGCGGTGCTGATGCCGTTTGTCGAGCACGGCCTGCTGGTCGAGTTGTTCGATATTGCCGAACGTGAAGACTGGGTCGAGGCCTACGGCTTGCGCATACCGGTGCTGCGTCGGGTGGATACTGGTGCAGAACTGGACTGGCCATTCGAGGCCGCTCAGGTGGTCAGTTTTCTGCAGCACGCTTGATTCACCCTTTTCGCCGGACCCTGGGCTGAGAGGTCCGCGTTGCGAAGGCAAGGGTTGGCCTCAGTCAGGAAAAGAAGCCGTCAATGCCAGGGCGGCGTCGAGCATCACCTGCCGGGCCAGGTTTTGCTCCAGCCCCTGATCCAGCCGCAATTGTTGCCAGGCATTGATGCTCAGCAGCAGGTTCAGGGCGGCCAGTGTTGACCCCTGCTCGAGAATGCCCGGCGGCAGAATGCGCTGCAGGGTAGCGTTTTGCAGTTGCATGATGGCCTGCTGCTTCTCCTGCAGAAAGGCCGACTGATGGCGCAAGGCCTCGGTCGCGATGCGAAACGGCAGGATGGTCTCGAACAGGGTCGCGCGGCGCTCGACGGACTCACCCAAACGGCCTCGCCAGCTGGTCGCTTTGAATGGCGAGCTGATCAGTGGCGTGATCCGTTGCATGATTTCCGTATCGATCTCCCGGTACAGGCTTTCCATGTCATCGAAGTGGCGGAATACCGTGCGCAAGGCCACCTGAGCGCGGACGGCCACCTGCTCGGCAGTCGGTGCAATGCTGCCTTCGCGTACCAGTTCGACCATCGCCGCCACCAGCTTGTTGCGGTTGGCCTGGCCGCGCGCGCGGCGCCCGTCAACAGGCGGTTGTGAACCTTGAGCGGTGTTCATTGGTGACCTCGGTATGGCTGGGCAATAAGTTGTGACATTCACAGCGTCATTATAGCTTTGCCAGTGTGGGGGGGATACCGTTATAGTGACACTTTAAGTGCCAAAACATTCATTCAGATCAACTGCCCACGCCGGTCTTTACTCAGGGCGGGCGGTTAACTCATGCAAAGGGTGGCTTATGTTCGGACGTCGATTTCTCATTGGATTAATGGTTGCAGCGTTACTGGCTGGCGGGGCCTACCACTGGCGCGGTGACCTGAGCATGGCGCTGGTGCAGAAAGTGATGGCCAAGCGCTTTGCCGACCAGCCGCTGGAAACCTTGCCCGACGGTTTGCATGTCGGGCTTTGTGGTTCAGGTTCACCCTTTCCTGATCCCAAGCGTGGACAGCCCTGCACGCTGGTGATTGCCGGCAAGCGTCTGTTCGTCTTCGATACCGGCAGTACCGCTTCGAACAACATCAACCGCATGGGCTTCGACATGGGCAGCATCGACGCGGTGTTCCTGACCCATTTCCATTCCGATCATATCGGCGGACTGGGTGAGGTGATGCTCAACCGCTGGGTCGCCGGAGCCAATACCTCGCCGCTGCCGGTCTATGGCCCAATCGGCGTCAAGCCGATCGTGGAAGGTTTCATGCAGGCCTATTACCAGGATCACCTGTACCGCATTGCCCACCATGGCGAGCAGATCATTCCACCCGCAGGGTTTGGTGGTTCGCCCATAACCTTCGGTACCCCGGGGCCGGAGCAACGTGTGCGGATCATCGATGAGCCGGAGCTGACCATCGAAGCCTTCAGTGTCAATCATTCGCCCATCGAGCCGGCAGTCGGCTACCGGGTACGCTACAAGGATCGCTCGCTGGTGATCAGCGGTGATACCAGGCAGTCCCCGGCCATCCTGCGCGAGGCCCAGGGGGTTGATCTGCTGATCCATGAAGCGCTGGCCAGTGACATGGTGCAGTCCATGAGCACCTGGGCTGCCGCGGCTGGCCGCAGCAACCTGGCGCAGATCTTCATCGATATCCAGAATTACCACACCACCCCGGAGCAGGCGGCACAAACCGCCCGTGAGGCCGGTGTGGGTTATCTGCTGCTGACCCATATCGTGCCGCCGCTGCCCCTGCCGGGCCTGAGTCAGGCGTTTCTGGGGGATGCACCGGAGATTTTTAACGGAACCCTGCGGATTGGCGAGGATGGGGATTTTCTCAGCCTGCCGGCAGGTTCGGATGCCATTACCCTGGGCAATCGCCTGTAATCGGAGGTCAGTATCTTGAAGCGATTTTTTGTAGGTCTTGGTCTGGTTCTGCTGCTGGCGGTCGGTGGCTACTTCGCTGCAGGCGGCAAGCAGGGTGTCATGCTGCTGTTCGTCAAATACGTCCTGCACACGGAGGCCGCGCCGACCCAGCCGGTGACCTGGCAGCAGGCCCCGGCGAGCACTCCGGCTGAGGGCCCGCGCCCGCCGAATATCGTGCTGATCGTGGCGGACGACCTGGGTTACAACGACATCAGCCTGAACGGCGGAGGCGTTGCCGGGGATGCCGTTCCAACCCCCCACATCAACTCCATTGCGCACAACGGTATCAATTTCAGCAACGGCCATGCGGGCAACGCCACCTGTTCACCTTCGCGTGCGGCGATGATGACGGGCCGCTATCCGACCCGCTTCGGGTTCGAGTTCACCTCCGTGCCGATGAGCTTTTCGCGCAACATTGCCGAGTTCAAGAGCAAAGGACTGCACCCGGTGATCTACCATGCCGACCGCGAGGCACAGATGCCGGCCTTTGAATCGCAGGGCGTGCCCACCAGCGAAATCATGCTGCCCAAGTTGCTCAAACAGGCGGACTATCACAGCATCCACATCGGCAAATGGCACATGGGCGAGAATGCCTCCATGGGCCCGAATGCCCACGGCTTTGATGAAACCCTGGGCTTTCTCCAAGGCGGCATGATGTTCCTCGAAGCGGATGATCCGAATGTGGTCAACGCCCAGCAGGACTTCGATCCGATTGACCAGTTCCTCTGGGCGGCTGCGCCGTTCGGTGTCAGTTACAACAACGGCGAGGCATTCAAACCCGCGACCTACGTGACCGATTACTTCACCGACGAAGCGCTGCAGGCGATCAAAGCCAACAAGGACCGGCCATTCTTCATGTACCTGGCCTACAACGCGCCGCACACGCCGCTGCAGGCGACGCGTGAGGATTACGATGCACTGCCGCAGATCAAGGACCATACCCGCCGCGTGTATGCCGCCATGATCCGCAACCTCGACCGCAATATCGGTCGGGTGCTGGCCGAGCTGAAGGCGCAGGGGCTGGATCAAAACACCCTGGTGATCTTCACCAGCGACAATGGCGGCGCCCATTACATCGGTCTGGACGATCTGAACAAACCCTATCGCGGCTGGAAGGCGACCTTCTTCGAGGGTGGTACCCGGGTGCCGTTTTTCATGCAGTTGCCGGGGGTGATTGCGCCGGGCAGCCAGTTCACGGCGCCGGTCAGTCACTTTGATATCTTCGCCACCAGTGCCGCGCTGGCCGGCGTGCAACCACCGGCGGACCGCGTCATCGATGGGGTGAACCTGATTCCGTTTGCCCGTGGTGAACAAGGCGGGCGTCCCCATGAACAGATGTTCTGGCGTTCCGGGGCCTATCAGGTGGCGCGCAGCGGTGACTGGAAACTGCAGGTCAACGAAACCCAGGACAAGGTCTGGCTGTTCAATCTCCAGGATGATCCGACCGAGCAGCACAACCTGGTCGACGCCGAACCGGCCAGAGTGAAAGAGTTGCTGGCCCAGCTCGCCGAGTTCAACAGCCAGCAGAAGGCCCCGCTCTGGCCGTCGCTGGTGGAAGCGCCAATCCTGATTGACAAGCCGCTCAACCGGCCGCAAACCATTGACGACGAATTTATCTACTGGTCCAACTGAGAGAACCGCATGCACACCATCACCCCGGCGATAGATCCCACCCGTGACAGCATCAAGCGCTTTGCCGAGCAGTTTCCGGCCGATCAGCCGGTGGTGATGCTCAATCTGCTGCGCTTTCGCGAGCTGGCTGCCTATGCCGATGCCAGCATTGCTGCGTGCAGCGGCCGGCAGGCGTATGCCACTTACTCAAAGCTGATCGAGCCGATTCTTGCTCAGGCCGGCGGCGAAGTGCTGTGGGTGGGCCGTTCGTTCGGATCACTGATAGCGCCGCCCGGCGAGGAATGGGACGAAGTGCTGTTGGTGAAATACCCGAACAAGCACGCCTTTCTCGGCATGATCCAGTCCGAGGCCTACCGGGGCATCGTGCATCACCGCACGGCGGCCCTGGCCAACTCGCGACTGGTGCCCAATAGCCAGGCGCAGTAACCCCCATAGGGCTTATGCAAGGCACGGGCGCAGGGTGGGCTGAAGCCCGCCATGAGATTTTTGCTGGGCTGCGGTGGGCTGAAGCCCACCCTACGTTTTACCGTCAACATACAAAAGTGGGTTAACCCTATGAAAGCCGCTATAGGCACCGCCATCAGTTCTCTGCTGACCAGCCCCGGATTGCGCGACACCCGGCGCTTTCTCGCCTCGCTCCGGCGCCGGCTGACCGGCAGTCCCGCGCAGGTGCATTACTTTCATCAGGCCGATGATCCCTATAGCCATCTGGTCGCCCAGTTGCTGCCGGGATTGCTGGCGCGTTATCAGGTGGAATTGCAGGTGCATCTGGTGCCGATGCCGGCCGATAACGCCGCACCCGACCGGCAACGCCTGCAAAGCTGGTCGCGCTGTGACGCGGCCTTGCTGGCGACGCAGGCCGGATTGAATTTTGCTGACAGCGGCCGGCAGCCCACCCCGGAACAACTGGCCACTGCGCAAGCGCTTCTGGCTGCTGCGCAACAACAAGGCAGCTTTGTCCACCATGCGCCCCGTATCGGCGACTGGCTCTGGCAGCAGCAGGGCGAACTGCCCAGAGGGCTGAATCCATTGCCGGCGGAGCAGGTCGCACAGGTGCTGGAGCAGGGCGCGGCCCTGCGCAAACAGCTGGGTCATTATCTGGGCGCCACGCTGTTCTTCGAAAGCGAATGGTTCTGGGGCCTTGATCGTCTGGATTACCTGCAGGAACGCCTGCAGCAGGCCGGTCTCAACCGCGGCAGCGATCTTTCCCCGCTGGCCTGCTTGCCGCAAACGGTCACTCAGGCCCGACCGCAGAATGGCAAGCAGCCACAACTGTTTTTCTACGGTTCGTTGCGCAGTCCCTACACCTATCTGGCGGCCCGGCGGGCGCGTCAGTTGGCTGAACAGTACGGCGCCGAGCTGCTGCTGCGCCCGGTATTGCCGATGGTCATGCGCGGCCTGCCGGTACCGCTGGAAAAGCGCCTGTATATCGTGCGCGACAACAAACGCATCGCCGAGCGCCTCGGCTTGCCCTTCGGCAAGATCGCCGACCCCGTCGGCCCGCCGACCGAGCGCGGGCTGGCGCTGGTGTTCAGCGCCCTCAAACAGGGTAAAGGCACGGCGGTTTTCGAGTCATTCCTGCAGGCGGTGTGGTCAGAAGGAGTTGATGCCGGCAGCGACGCCGGGCTGCTGAAAATCGCCGCAAGGGCAGGGCTGGATCAGGCCTTTGTCGCAGCGGCACTGGCGGACCAGAGCTGGCGCGAGCAGGCCGAGGCCAACCGGCAGGAAATGCTCGACTTGGGTTTGTGGGGTGTGCCCTCCTTCCGTGTTGATCAGGGACCGGCCTACTGGGGCCAGGACCGTTTGTGGCTGATCGAGAAGGATCTGATCGAGGCCACGGCTGCCCGCTGACACTTTCAACTCAAAGAGCCTTACCAAGGCCGACTGAAATGCCCGAACGCTAGTGCGCGATGGCTAAACAGGCCTTGGATTTCTTGAGCGCTGTTGGGTACTAACGTAATGACTACTGCGTAATAAGAAGCGCTTCTCCACTAAATGCCACATTGCCACTGCTGCGATCAAAGTCAGTAAGACACTGGCCAGTAGTCCAAGCAATGGCGAGTAACTGTAGAGGCCCAGACTCACAAGTATTTGGATAATAGGGAAGTGGCAGATATAAGCGCCATAAGAGAAGTCCCCGTACTTTCCAAAATTACCTGCGTATCCAAACAGCGCAACAAATAACACCAGAACGGCAAGCGCCAAGGGCTCAATCAGACGCAGCGGTACCCATACGCTGGCTAAGTAAAGTGATATGGCAAGTGGCACCAGCCACTTAACATGCCGCTCGAAATACGCCAAGTAATAGTAGATAAACCCTCCGGCGAGAAAATAGCGCAGCTGCCCCGGCAGTTGTCTCTCCAGAAAGGCGAAGACTTCATTCTGACTCTGGGCATGTCAGTGCATAGCCTTTATGCCTGGGTAAAGCGCTACAGCAAGCCCGTCGAACAACGTCTACAAGAGGATGATCAACAAGCCGAGCTTCGCCGTTTACGTGCAGAGCTCAAGCGTGTGACTGAGGAGCGAGACATCCTAAAAAAGGCCGCCGCGTACTTTGCCAAGGAGTGCGGCTGAAGTACGCCTTCATCAATCAGCTGTCAGCAGAATATCCAA
>DATMWH010000165.1:0-1582 GCA_035562615.1 Pseudomonas sp.
TGCGAACTGGCGGTGCTGGCCGACGGCGGCCGTTCCGGCCTGCGTGAGCAGCTGGGTATAGAAGTGCAGACCACGCCTTACCGGCAGACGGCGCTGATCGCCAATATCACCCCGGCTGAGCCGCACGCCGGGCAGGCCTTCGAGCGCTTTACCGAAGAAGGCCCGCTGGCCTTGCTGCCGCTGCCGGAGAACCGCTGCGCGCTGGTGTGGACGCGTCCGGGCAAGGATGCGGAGCGCCTGCTCAAGCTCAGTGATCAGGCATTTCTGGCTGAATTGCAGGACGTGTTCGGTTACCGATTGGGGGCGCTGAAGCAGGTGGGCAGTCGCCACCTCTATCCGCTGCAACTGATCGAGGCCTGCGAGCAGGTGCGCCCGCATCTGGTGTTGCTGGGCAACGCCGCGCACAGCCTGCATCCGATTGCCGGTCAGGGCTACAACCTGTCGCTGCGCGATGCCATCAGCCTGGCGGAAACCCTGCTCGGCAGTCCGGCACCCCTGGGCGACTTAGCCACCCTGCAGACCTATGTCAGCCGGCAGACGCTGGATCAGAACCTGACGGTGGGTTTTTCCGACCGGGTCACCCGGCTGTTTTCCAATGACCAGCCACTGCTGGCCGCCGGGCGCAATCTGGGCCTGCTCGGCCTCGATCTGTTTCCGCCGGCCAAACGCTGGTTTGCCCGTCAGGCCATGGGCCTGGGCATCCGTCCCGAATAGGAGTTGCGATGCACGCTGATCTGATCATCGTGGGTGCCGGCATGGTCGGCAGTGCGCTGGCGCTGGCGCTCAAGGACAGCGGTTTGAACATTCTGCTGCTCGACAGCGGCAGTCTGACGCTCAAGCCGTTTGACCCGCAGTCGGCCTTCGAGCCACGGGTCAGTGCCTTGTCGATGGCCAGTCAGCGAATCCTCGAACGGGTCGGGGCGTGGGATGGCATTCTCGCCAGGCGTTCCAGCCCCTATGCGCAAATGCAGGTGTGGGATGGCAGCGGTACCGGCAATATTCACTTTGCAGCGTCCAGCGTGCATGCCGATCTGCTCGGCCATATCGTGGAAAATCAGGTGATTCAGGACGCCCTGCTCGAGCAGTTGCTGCTCAGTCAGGTGCAGTTGCTCAACAATGCGCGTCTGGAGTCCCTGCGGCGCACGGCCGCTGGCTGGTTGCTGGCACTGGCTGATGGCCGTGAACTGCAAACCCCGCTGCTGATCGCTGCCGACGGCGCCAACTCGGCGGTACGTCGTCTGGCCGGCTGCGCCACGCGCGAGTGGGATTACCTGCACCACGCGATCGTCACCAGTGTGCGCTGCAGCCAGCCGCATCAGCTGACGGCCTGGCAGCGCTTCACCGATGATGGCCCGCTGGCCTTCTTGCCGCTGGCGCGTGATGGCGACCAGCACTGGTGCTCGATCGTCTGGTCCTGCGTGCCGGAGCACGCCGAACAGCTCATGGCGCTGGACGATGCGCGCTTTGCCGGCGAACTGGGCAAGGCCTTCGAGCAGCGCTTGGGCGAGGTGCTGCAGGTCGATCCGCGGATGTGCATTCCGCTGCGTCAGCGGCATGCCAAACGTTATGTCGAGCCGGGGCT
>DATMWH010000166.1:0-3903 GCA_035562615.1 Pseudomonas sp.
TTGGTGTGGATGATGTTCGGCGCTTCGATGCCATGCAGGATCATGTTCATGATGGCGATGACGTAGGCGAGGCTCTTCTTTTCCTTGCCGTAGAAGGTGCGCTTTTGCAGGGTTTCCTGCTGGCTGGTGGTCAGGTTCGGCTGGTCACTCATAAAGTCGAAGGCTTCACAGAGGAAGCCTGCCGAACCGACTGCGCCGTCGTAGATGCGCTGACCGATCTGCGGGTTAACCACTTTGATCATGGCGCGGATCAGCGGGCGCGGGGTGTAGTACTCGCCGCCGTTGCGCCCGGCGTTGCCCATGTTCTTGATCTTGGCTTCATAGAGGTGCGACAGCTCGTGCTTCTCGGTCTGCGAACGGAAGCGCAGGCCATCAACGATCTCCAGCACTTCACGCAGGTTGTAGCCGCTCTGAATGCGGTTCTGGATCTCGCCGAAGATTTCGCCGATTTTGTACTGGATGGTGTCCGGTCCGGTGGCCTTCTGCTTGAAGCCGTGCAGGTAGGGAAACAGCTTGTCGTTCACGAAGCGTTTAAGGTCATCGCCGGTCAATGCGCTGTGGTGGTCAAGGCTGCCGTCGGCCAGCTTCGGCGCGGCCCAGTGGCCCCAGCGATAGTCCGAATCGAGGATGTACAGGTAGTACTTGCCCTCCAGCTCGGCCTCCATGGCCTTGTCCTGCTCAAGCGCATCGAGGTACTTGAGGAACAGCAGCCACGAGGATTGTTCGGTGTAGTCGAGCTCGCTGGTGCAGCCGGCATCCTTGTGCAGGATGTCGTCAATATTCTTGAAGGCTTGTTCAAACATGAAGGTTTTTTTTCCTTGAAAGCGGGGGCTAGCTAGCAATAATGAAGGCTGCGAGCGAGTTTACACTGCCGGCTTTGCCTGGTTGATAAGGATATGCTGACTGGCTGTTATTGATCCGGCCCGGCGATGTCATGATTTTCGTAGGGTGGGTTAGGCCAGCGGCCGTAACCCACCAACCAGCCACGATGATGCCAAGGGCGATGCCTTTGGCGTTACGTCGGGCGTCGCCACGTCGGGCGTCGCTACGCCGCTAGCGGCTAACCCACCCTAAGCCCTAGGGCTGTTCCTGCCGGTACTCCTGCTCGGCCTTGCGCATGAAATCTTCGATGACTTCATCCTTGATTTGCCGGATACGGTCATTCGCGGTCATTTCCAGCAAGACTTCATTCAGTTGTTCGGCGAGCTTCTGGTGTTTGCTGTTGAGCAGATGAAAGGCGGGCCCGGGGGCCAGTGGCGTTGGATTGGCGATGAGGTTTTCCACGCCCATCCGGCGCAGGTTGTAGCGTGTGGTGAAGTCGTCATTGAGCAGCACATCCACGCGGCCCATGCTTGCTTGCAGGATGGCCGATTCGATGCTGTTGGCCGGCAGCAGGTTCAGTTCGCTGTGCTCGGCAATAATGGTCATGCCCCTTTCGTAGCCGACTTTGAATGGCTTGAGGTCGCTCCAGGCGTTGATATCCAGTTGGCGCGTGGAAAACGCCGTGAGCTGCCAGTGCAGAATCGGCGTGGGCACCTTGATCAGGCTGGCATAAGGCTGGGCCCGGCACAGGTCGCCGTCCAGCCGCCCGGTTTCTGCCCAGTACAGGGAACGTTGCGCAGGCAGGTGTTCGATGCTGATGCTGTAGCCCAGTCGGGAATAGGCCTCGCGCAATACGCGCTCACAGGCTTCCAGGCCGGGCGAGTTGATGTTGGTGAAGGTGCCAAAGCGCAGCGGTTCGGCGGCCAGCGCACTGAACGCGAGCATCAGTACGCAAATCGCAGCAGCGAATGACGGGATGTGCATCGGGCCAGACCTCTCTTATTGTGCTCTGAGGGTAGCAGCTAATCCCGGGCGTGAAGCCTTTGCCGGATGACGGTCTATGCTTGCCGTGCGCGGCTCGCGCGAAGCCATGGAGCATGCCGATATGAGTCAGTCAGTGATTGCGCAGAAAGCCCCTTATGCCGTCGATGTGGTCGCCGGCGAGCATTACTTCTGGTGCAGTTGCGGACGCAGCCACCAGCAGCCGCTGTGTGATGGTTCGCACAAGGGCAGCGGCTTCACACCGCTGAAATATGCGGCGCAGCAGAATGAAACCCTGTATTTCTGTGGCTGCAAACAGACAAAAACACCACCGCTGTGCGATGGTCAGCACAAGCAACTCTGAAACCGGGAGCCCGCATGTATCGCAAGGTGTTTGCCAACAAGATTTTCGAGCGCAAGGTGGTCATGGTCAGTGGCGGCTGCGCCGGTATCGGGCGCGCGCTGGTGTTGCGTTTTGCCCAGGCCGGGGCGCGACTGGTGATACTGGACCTGGAGCAGGATGCGCTGGACAGTCTGGTGCAACACCTTAAAGACCATCACAACGTCGATGCGTTGGGGTTTTGCTGCGATGTGGCGGATGTCGAACGCGTGGAGCATTGCGTGACACAGGCCATCGGGCAGTTTGGCGGTATCGATGTGCTGATCAACAACGCCGGGGTTACCCACCGCAGCACCTTTGCCGATACCACGCTGGATGTGTTCAGGCGGATCATGGACATCAACTATTTCGGCGCCGTGCATTGCACCCATGCCGCCCTGCCCAGTCTGATCGAGCGCCACGGACAGGTCATCGTGATGAGTTCGTTGTCCGGCTTTTCGCCCTTGCTCTATCGCAGTGCCTACAACGCCAGCAAGCATGCCTTGCACGGGCTGTTCGAGACCCTGCGTTGCGAGCTGGCGGGATCGGGCGTCGGGGTGATGCTGGTGTGCCCGGGGTTTACCGCCACCGATCTGCGCAAGAATGCGCTGGTCGGCGATGCGTCGATCTCGGCCCAGCCGCCCCTGGCCATGGGCAAGGTGGCGTCGGCGCAGGAGGTGGCCGAGGCCATTTACCGGGCCGCCGTCAAACGCAAACGGCTGCTGGTGATGTCCAACGTTGACTGGCGCGCACGGGTGCTGGCGCGCTATTTCCCGCGGATGTTCGAACGGGTGCTGTTGCCGCGCATGTCGGGGGTCCGGCGTCGCTCGTCAGGTCTCTGAGTCTGCCGGCTGACGCAGCATGAACAGGCGGAAACCGACCACGATGACAAACAG
This sequence comes from Pseudomonas sp., assembly GCA_035562615.1. GTDB lineage: Bacteria > Pseudomonadota > Gammaproteobacteria > Pseudomonadales > Pseudomonadaceae > Aquipseudomonas. Next base: position 3,079 of record DATMWH010000166.1, read on the forward strand.
TTGCAGGAATCCGTTGCCGGCATCGAGGAGGATTTCGGCCAGCGCCTGGGGCTGTTCGCCCAGTTGCTGGTAGCTCCACCAGTCGAGCAGCCACAACGGCGGCATGACGGTGAAAATGCAGGCCGCGCACATCCAGAAGTAGCCGCTGCTCAGGCGAAAGCTTTCGCGCATGGCCGCCAGTGGCGAGAGCCCGTTGAGGGTGAGCAGGTACTCGGCAAAGATCAACCGCAGCATGACCCACAAGCCCGGCAGGATCAGCAGATAGCTGCCGAGCATGATCAGCAGGGTACTCAAGGCCGCCAGCACGGCGAAGGATGGCCACAGGCGCAAGGACAGCCCCAGTAGCTGACTGACCGGCACTTCGCGGTTGTGGCTGCGGGCGTCGAGGAAAAGGATCAGCGCCGCGCTGTAAATCGGGTAGAACAGCAGGGTGACCAGCAGCTCCCGTGCCTCGGCGGCCAGTTCAATCCCGCTGGCGGAGAGTTGCTGGCGCGCCAGTCCTTCGAGGAGCAGCAGAGGCAGGCACAGCAGCAGGATGCGGCCCAGGTTATGACTGAAGAAGTACCAGGACTGTTGCAGGACATCGAAGGGCTTGATGGTGGGCATGGACGTACTTTGCACAGAGGATGAATGAGGGCACAGGGGCTGGGGGCCGCGCCGGCAAATGTAACAGGCTGGCGCGCTATTTTGCGCGCGCCTCTGGTGCATACTGTCTGCCCATTTGTCCGCTGAGCCGTCCTTGTGAGCCGCATAGCCTTGTTCGCCGATGTGCAGAACCTTTATTACACGGTACGCCAGGGGTATGGCTGTCACTTCAACTATGCC
>DATMWH010000167.1:0-7994 GCA_035562615.1 Pseudomonas sp.
TCAGCAGCAGCAAGCAGATCGTGGTTGCCTCAGCCAAGCGCGACCTGCTGGTGGCCAATCAGGTGATCGGGCGAAACCTGCAACTGCAGCTGCAAAACTTCTCCAACGACGCACAATTGCTGGCTGATCAGTCACAACCGCGGGACATCCTGCTCAACAGCCCAAAGCGTGCCGAGGAGACCCAAGAGCTGGCGCAGCTGTTCCGCAGCATGCTCGCGGCACAGCCCGAGTATCAACGCCTGCGCCTGATCGGGGCAGAAAATTTCGGCATGGAACTGCTCAGTGTCGATCGCAACGGCCGGGTGCCTGATAGCGCCCTCAAGGAACGAGGCCATTTCCCCTATGTGTTCAAGGCGCTGAAACTCAAACCGGGTAACCAGTTTCTTTCAGACATCTCCAGCCATAACGCGGCCAGTGACGACTCGCTCAAGCTGCAGTTGGCCAACCCCATCTGGAATGACTCCCGGCAGGCAATTGGGGTCATCGTGCTGAGCATTGATATTGAAGAACTGTTCCAGCGCTTGCAGGAGGAGCTTCCCGACTACTACCAGATTTTCCTCGCCAACAGCGATGGCCTGATGATGCTGAACCCGGAGTACTCCACGGCCAAGCGCAAAGTGCGCGGGCCGAGCGTGCAATTGCAGGAGCAGATTCCACAGACCCAGCGCCTGATCAGCGCCGAGACCGACCGTCTGCTGGTGGCCTTGCCCGCCCGGCACAAACAGCCGCCGCGCCTGGCCTCATTCACCCGGATAGAGATCGGCAGCGGCGAGACCAAAACCCCGCTCATTCTCGGCCTGGCCATCCCCGAAGAGCACATCCTGCAAGCCTCCCACGCGCTGGATGAGCGGATGATCCAGCTGGTGACCGGCCTGAGCCTGCTGACCCTTTTGCTCTCGTTGTGGCTGGCGCGCACGCTGATCCGGCCACTGAACCAGTTGGGCCAGGCGATCAGCCAGTTCACCCAGAATTTCAGCCTTGCCCCGCTGCCGACCCGGCGCAATGACGAACTGGGCCAGTTGGCCCGTGATCTGCGCAAAATGCAGGAGAAGATTCTGGCGCAGATCAGCCAGCTCAATGCCAACCACATTGCCATGCAGCGCATGGCGCATGACGACCCGCTGACCGGCCTGCCGAACCGGCGCCTGTTCTTCAGCCGTCTCGAACATGCCATTGCCAATGCCGAACGCAGTGGCAAGCAGGTTGGCCTGCTCTACGCAGACCTCGATTTCTTCAAGGAAATCAATGACACCTATGGCCATGCCGTGGGCGACGAAGTCTTGCGCACGGTCGCCGGCTTACTGAGTTCGGTCACCCGCAGCGGCGACACCGTTGCCCGGCTGGGCGGCGACGAATTCATCATCCTGTTCGATGAGATCGAAGACAGCAAAACCCTGATCAGCATCGCGCAAAAATTGCTGTCATACCTGCAGAACCGCATGCTGATCAAAGGCCACGACTTGCAGGTCAAGGCCAGCCTGGGCATCAGCCTTTACCCGCGCGACGGGACGGACGCGGAAACCCTGGTCCAGAGTGCCGACAAGGCGATGTACTCCTCCAAGCGTGACGGCCGCAACCAGATCAGCATGGCCAAAAATAACCAGCCGAACTAACAGCAGAATAACTAGCGCGGAACCGCAGGCTTCTTGAACGGCTTTTTCTTGCCGCTTTTTTCATCGGCCCGGGCCCGGGCTTCAGCCTTGGCGCGGGCTTCGGCCGCCGCCTTGGCTTGCTCACGCTTCTCCCACGGCTGACTGTCCGCGCTCGCGCGCGGCGGCAGGCCGGTGTGCTGGGTGAGTATTCTGCCTTTGTTTTCGCGGGTCACCTTGTGGCTGCCGGCCGGCGTCGAATTTTTCCGGCGAGCACTCTGATAACTGTCGGTCGCCGGCTGATGCAGCGGAATCAACTGGTTTTTTCCCGGCCCGATCAAATCGCCACGGCCCATGCGCAGCAACGCCTCGCGCAGCAGTGGCCAGCCCTTGGGGTCGTGATAACGCAGGAAGGCCTTGTGCAGACGGCGTTGTTCCGCGCTTTTGACGATGGTGACCTCATCGCTTTTGTAGGTGACCTTGCGCAGCGGATTCTTGCCCGAGTGGTACATGGCCGTGGCGGTGGCCATCGGCGACGGGTAGAAGGCCTGCACCTGGTCGGCACGGAAGCCATTGCCCTTGAGCCACAGGGCCAGATTCATCATGTCTTCGTCGGTAGTGCCCGGGTGGGCGGCGATAAAGTACGGGATCAGGTACTGCTCTTTGCCCGCCTCTTTCGAGTACTTCTCGAACAGGCGCTTGAACTTGTCGTAACTGCCAATGCCCGGCTTCATCATCTGGTTCAGCGGGCCTTCCTCGGTGTGCTCCGGGGCAATCTTCAGGTAGCCACCGACGTGGTGGGTGACCAGTTCCTTGACATACTCCGGCGACTCGACGGCGAGGTCATAACGCAGCCCCGAGGCGATCAGGATTTTCTTCACCCCCGGCAGCGCACGGGCACTGCGATACAGCTGAATCAAGGCCGAGTGATCCGTATTCAGGTTCGGGCAGATGCCGGGGAACACGCACGACGGTTTGCGGCACGCGGATTCGATTTCCGGGCTCTTGCAGGCGATGCGGTACATGTTGGCGGTCGGCCCGCCGAGGTCGGAAATAACCCCGGTAAAGCCCGGCACCTTGTCACGGATCTCTTCAATCTCGCGGATGATCGACTCTTCCGAGCGGTTCTGGATGATCCGCCCTTCGTGCTCGGTGATCGAGCAGAAGGTACAGCCGCCGAAACAGCCGCGCATGATATTCACCGAGAAACGGATCATCTCGTAGGCCGGAATCTTCTGCTTGCCATACACCGGATGCGGCACGCGCTGGTAGGGCATGCCGAATACGTAGTCCATCTCTTCAGTGGTCATCGGAATGGGTGGCGGATTGAACCAGACATCCACCTCGCCATGCTTCTGCACCAGCGCGCGGGCGTTGCCGGGGTTGGTTTCCAGGTGCAGCACGCGGTTGGCGTGGGCATAGAGCACCGGATCGTTGCGCACCTTTTCCGCTGACGGCAGGCGAATTACCGTCTTGTCACGGGTCATGCGCGGACTGTCGAGCAGTTGCACGACCTTGGGTTCGTTGGGGTCTTCCAGCGGCGCCTTGTTCTGTTCGATGGCGCAGGCTTCAGTATCCTGGGTGTTCACGTACGGGTTGATGATCTTGTCGACCTTGCCCGGACGGTCTATGCGCGTGGAGTCGAGTTCGAACCAGCCCTGCGGTGTATCGCGGCGGATAAACGCGGTGCCGCGCACGTCGGTGATGTCTTCGATTTTGTGACCAAAGGACAGGCGTTGGGCGACCTCGACAATCGCGCGTTCGGCGTTGCCATAGAGCAGAATGTCGGCGCAGGCATCAATCAGGATCGAGTTACGCACACGGTCTTGCCAGTAGTCATAGTGGGCAATACGACGCAGCGACGCCTCGATGCCACCGAGCACAATCGGCACATGCTTGTAGGCTTCCTTGCAGCGCTGGCTGTACACCAGACTGGCCCGGTCCGGACGTTTGCCGGCCAGACCGCCGGGGGTGTAGGCATCATCCGAGCGGATTTTCTTGTCGGCGGTATAGCGGTTGATCATCGAATCCATGTTGCCGGCAGCGACGCCGAAGAACAGATTCGGCTCGCCCAGCTGCATGAAGTCGTCTTTGGACTGCCAGTCCGGCTGCGCGATGATGCCGACGCGAAAGCCCTGGGACTCCAGCAAACGCCCGATGATCGCCATGCCGAACGAGGGATGATCGACATACGCATCGCCGGTGACGATGATCACGTCGCAACTGTCCCAGCCCAGCTGGTCCATTTCCTCACGACTCATCGGCAGGAACGGTGCCGGACCGAAACACTCGGCCCAGTACTTGGGATAGTCGAACAATGGCTTGGCAGCGTGCATGGCAATGACCGGAGATAACTTTTGCGGCCGCGGAATATAGCACAAAAAATGAGCAATTCCGACTGAAACACTCAAGCTTGAGGCCTGCACGCGCCCGCCCCCATAGAGCCTGATGCCCCAAACGCAGGTGTTTTTGCTTGCTGGCCGATTGCTATACTCGCGCTCCCAAACACTCCCAGGAGCGCCTGCGGTGCGCCGGCCGATTATTTACCTGCTTCTGAGCGTCTTCATGCTGGGCTTTGGCAGCCACACGCATGCCGAAGTTGTCACGCTGAACAGTGCCAGCAGCGGTCTTTCGCTCAACCCAGACACCCAGCTGTTCGAGGATATCGGGGGCCAGCGGCAGCTCGCGGACATTCTGCAACCGCAGGTGCAGCAGGCGTTCATGCCCGCCGCCGGGCGGGCCAGCGTGGGGCAAAGCCCAAACCCCTGGTGGATCAAGCTTGAGCTGAAAGGGGCGGATCAGGCGCCGCAAGAATGGTGGCTGGAAGCCGGAGGCGCAAACCTGCTGGATCTGCGCCTGTACCTGCCTGACGGCAAAGGCGGCTGGACCGAGCGCCGCAGCGCCGAAGCCGTGCCTTTTGCCGAAGGCCGCGACTATCCCTACCGCCGCAGCCTGTTTCGTCTGCCCGAACTGCGCGACGGCATGACCCTCTACCTGCGCAGTTATGACCCGGCCGGCAACGCCTTTCCACTGCATATATGGCAATTGACCGATCTGCAGCAGCAGCAGGCCCACGAGCACATGCTGTTCGGCCTTATCTACGGCGTGATTCTCGCCCTGTTGCTGTACAACCTGTTCATCTTTCTCAGCCTGCGCGACATCACCTACTTCTGGTATGTAGCCAGTACCGCCAGTGCCTTGCTGTTCATTCTCGGCGCCACCGGTCACGGCTTCCAGTACCTGTGGCCCGGACAAGCGGTGCCGGTGTGGCTGGACCGCGCCACACTGCCTTCATTGTGGAGCCTGTGCGTCTGCCTGTTCACGGTAACCCTGCTGCAGACCCGCCAGCATGTGCGCTGGGCGCATTACGTGCTGTGCGTCAGCGCCGGGCTTTATGGGCTGTCACTGGTTCTTGGCCTGTTCGGCCTGCGCAGCCTGTCCGCGCAGATCCTCAACCTGCTGACCTTTGCCGCGATTCCCGCAGCACTGGCAGCGGCCATGATCCGCAGCTATCAGGGGTTCTTCCCGGCGCGGCTGTACCTGATCGGCTTCGGCCTGGTGCTTGGCAGCACCGTGCTACTGACCATGCGGGCCATGGGACTGGTTCAACCGACCGCACTCAACTCGCTGATTTTCCCTCTGGCGGTGGCGGCCGAAACCATTCTGTTCTCGTTCGCTCTGGCCTATCGCATCCAGCTGCTCAAGCAGGACCGCGCCGATGCTCTGGAACAGGCCAACCTGGAAAAGACCGCGCGCCTGGAACAGGCAGAGCTCAGTGCCAGCAACCTGCAACAGGCGGTTGACCAGCGTACGGCCGAACTGGCCGCCACCAATCAACGCCTGTCTGAACGCGAACTGGCCTTGGCGCATGCCGCCTTTCACGACCCGCTGACGGACCTGCCCAACCGCCGCTACCTGATCGAGCGTGCCGAAGCAGCGCTGGCCGAAGCCCTGCGGCGCAATGAATCGATGGCGTTACTGTTGATTGATCTCGACCACTTCAAGCCGGTCAATGACCGCCACGGCCACGATGCCGGCGACCACCTGCTCTGCGAGATCAGTCAGCGCCTGCAGCTGCTGGTGCGCCGCAACGACATGCCGGCCCGCCTCGGCGGCGACGAGTTCGCCGTCCTGATTGGCGGTCCGAACGCCCATGTGCATGCGCAGGAAATTGCCGAACGCCTGTTGCTGGAACTGGCGGCACCGATTCACTACAACGGCCATGAGCTGCAGGTCAGCCTCAGCATCGGCGCGGCACTCTATCCGCTGCACGGAATGAACTTCAGCGACCTCTACAAAGCCGCAGACAAGGCCCTGTATCAGGTCAAACAACAAGGCCGGGCCGGCTTTGCCGTCGCAGGCCCGGCAGAACCGGTGTAAGCGCGTCACGTCGGGGCGGCCGGGAAGCACGCAAGTGAGTATCCGATGAAACAGAAAAGACTGGGCAGCATGTACCGTTGCGAGGATGGCTGGAACCTGATCGAGCTGAAGATCAGGGAACCGGCTCAGCTGTGGAACTCAATGGACCCTTCGCCCTTTCGCGAGCGCGATCTGGATCCGGATGCGGCCGCCTGGCTGGTGAATGCCCTGCGCGAACTGCATGAGCAGCGCAAGGTAAAGATCGTTGTGCACCTGCCGGCGCTTGCGGATGAGCAAACTGCCGCCGACATCCGTGATGCCATCGGCAACTTCTTCCACTATCGCGCCACGGCGGCCCAGTTTGCCCTGCGCGAACTGCTGCGCCTTGGCCGTGCCAGCCTGGTGACGGGCCTGCTGTTTCTGGCGATCTGCACCTTTCTGGGCATGTTCGTCTTCACCGGCTACAGCATCTGGCAGCGTCTTTTGCACGAAGGCGTGTTGATCATGGGCTGGGTGGCCTTGTGGCGACCACTGGAAATCCTGCTCTACGACTGGTGGCCGGTGCTGCGCGATCTGCGCCTGTATCGACGCATCAGCGAGGTACCGGTAGAAATCCGCCACAGCTGAAAATCTGCGGCGGATCAGGCAGCGCTAGGCCGCCTGCCCGGCGGGCAGCAGCCGCAGGCGTACCAGCAGCCACGGCATCAGCGCCGCAATGAACAGCCCCATCACCAGCCCGCGCACGCTCTGCCAGAGCAGCGGATCCAGCGCCAGCGCCAGACCGAACTGCTTGAGCAGCGACTGAAACAGCAGAAACGCGGCACAGCCCAGCACGGCAGCCAGGCCACGGCGCCAGGCCTCGGTGCGCGCATGAAAGGCAATATGCCGGCCCTCCAGCCAGTAACCAATCACCACGCCGACCAGCATGCCGGCCAGCAACGGCACATAGTCCGGTGCCATGCCGTGCCAACCGAACTGCGCCAGCATGGCCACGGCAATGATCAGCAACAGATGCCAGAACGGGTTGGCCGCACGCCACCAGGCCCAATCCTTGACCAGCGCAAACAGCACCAGCGTTGCCGCGCCCAGTGCCGACCCCAGCAGCACATCCTCGATATCGTGCGCCCCCAGATACAGCCGGCTGAACACGATACCCAGCACCACCAGCGAACTGACCACCCAGAACCACAGTCGGCGCATCTCGTAGGCCAGCCACAGCCACAGCACCACCGCGACCTGTGCATGACCGCTGGGCGCACCAAAGCTCTCACCGACCTCGTGGTCCATGCGCAGGCCGATATCCGGTCGCGGGTCTTGCCAGAGGTCCTTGAGGAAGGCATTGAGAATGGCGGTGATCGCCACCAGGATGAACAGCCGCAGGAACATCGGCTTACTCCATACCCAATAGCCCAGGGGCAGGAACAGCAGGATGAACTTGTCGTAACCCAGCCAGGTAAAACCTTGCATCACGGGGGTGAGCAACTCGTTGCGCAACGGCAACACCCAGGTCAGATCATGCAGAAGTTGTGACATGTAAAAGCTCCGGCAACGATGAAGGCACACAGTCTGGCGAGCAGGCGCAAAGCAATGCAACCCCGTCGGTCGACATTGCTGGATTTTATGTCTGCGCATCGGCCCGGCGCATGCACTGGCACAGCGCAAACCGTTGCAGGCAGACTGCAGCGAACCGCCAGGAGGATCCACCGTGCCAGCCCCCTTTTCCAGCCTGCTGATTGCCAACCGTGGCGAGATCGCGATTCGTATCGCCCGAGCCTGTGCGGACCTGGGCATTCGCTCGGTCGCGGTGTATGCCGAAGATGACGCTGCCAGCCTGCACACGCGCAAGGCCGACCTTTGCCTAGCGCTGCGCGGGCGTGGCGGCGCGGCTTACATGGACAGTCAGCAACTGATCGAGCTGGCCAAACAGCAGCACTGTGATGCCATTCATCCGGGCTATGGCTTTCTGGCGGAAAACGCCGAATTTGCCCGCGCCTGCCAGGCCAACGGAATCGCCTTTATCGGCCCGTCAGCCCAGGTGCTCGAACT
>DATMWH010000168.1:0-3822 GCA_035562615.1 Pseudomonas sp.
GCATCTGGAAGACCTTCAGCGCATATTTTCAGGGGTTTGTTGCTGTTCGGCTGATTTTGCAGCACAGCAATCGCCAGATGGCGTGACAGTACTCCAAAAGCGAACCCCCGCTTAAAAGCGGGGGTTCGTCAGCAGCCTGACCCGGGCAAGCCCGGGTGTTTTTTTATGCCTGAGCAACCGCTCAGCCCATATGGAAGAAGGCCAGCTTGTTGCCATCCAGATCGCGAAAATACCCGGCGTAGAAGCCCGGCATACGTTCACCCGGGGCACCTTCGTCAGTGCCGCCGAGGCTGATGGCCTTGGCATACAGTTTGTCGACGTTTTCCCGGGAACCGGCGACCAGCGCAATCATGTTGCCATTACCGGGCTGGGCCGCTTCCTTGTTGAACGGAATGGCCACACCCAGCATCGGCTTGCCCATGCCAACGCCGTAAAAGGCGCCACGGCCGACGTCCATCAGCACCTTGGCACCCATTTCACCGAGCAGCGCGCCGTAGAAGGCCTTGGCTTTTTCCAGATCGTTGGTGCCGACCATTGAATATCCGATCATTTCGCAGTCCTCGTGGTTATGCAGCAGGGCATTTGACTCTAGCAGAGCGTTGATCCATGCGCGGTATCATTCACCGCGCTGAGCTTCAGCCATTCTGGCGGATACCGGCGACCAGCCAGGGCTGGTTGTCGCCCGCAGCCCGCTCAAGGCGCCAGCTTTCGCTGAACGGTTCGCCCTGATCGAAACGACTGGTCTTGGCCAGGCCGATGAAGGTCAGGGTAGCGACAGTCATGCTCGGGGTATCGTCCAGACCATCGAGCTGCACATGCAGGTCATCGATGTAGGTGGACTGAAAACCATCCCCCAGATCAGCGCGCTCCTTCTGCAGGAACTGGGTCATCTGCGGAGTGAAAAACTCGCCAATCTTGTCCATCTCGTTGGCATCCCAGTGTTGCTGCAGGGCCAGGAAGTGGCTGCGGCCCTGCTCGACGAAGCGCTGTTCATCAAACCAGGCCGGCGCCTTGATCAGCGGGCGCGCGGCAGCAGCACTACCGAATACGTTGCCGCTCTGAGCCGACTCGCGCTGGTAAGGAGCGCCACCGGCCATGGCCGGCTGGCGGCGCGCGGCAAACAGACGAAAGAGCACAAAGGCGAGCAGGCCGACGATCAGGATGTCGAACAATTGCAGTCCTTCAAAGCCGTCACCCATGAACATCGAGGCCAGCAGGCCACCGGCGGCAATCCCGGCCAACGGGCCAAGCCAGCGCGAAGCGCCACTGGCCGCGGCGGCAGGTTTGCCGGCTGTCGCAGCAGTGGCGGCGGCAGGCTGAGCCTGCTTCATCTGGGTGGTCTGGTGGCTGGGCGCCGCACCATAGCTTTTGGCGCCGCCCAGACGTTTGGCGGCATACGCGTCCATGCCCAGTGTCAGGGTCAGGCAAAAAGCCATGGCGAGGGTGAGAAAACGCTGCATGATCGATGTTCCCGTATGATTGGTTCGCGCGCATAGTGCCCGCCCGCTGTACCGGGAAGCCAGTGGCAGAGTGTTTCCGGATTTATGTAACAGCCCGGGACTGTGCTTGCAGGTATGAAGGCATCAGCCAGACTGTTGATCCGGCCAGCTGAAGTTTGCACTGTAGGGTGGGCTTCAGCCCACCATTGGCGGGACTCGGTGGGCTGAAGCCCATCCTGTGAAAATCAAGACATTACCGGACCCGCTATCGGCACAAGGAACCACAGGGATGCCTTCAAACACCGCCCCAACCGGGCAGGCTAAACGCGCTTTGGGCCTGACGGCCTGTACCGCTCTGGTGGTCGGCAACATGATCGGCTCGGGTATTTTTCTGCTGCCTGCCTCGCTGGCGACGATCGGTCCGATTGCCCTGGGCGGCTGGTTGCTGACCTCGGCCGGGGCGCTGATTCTGGCGATGGTGTTCGGCCGGTTAGCCAGGGTGGTACACAAGACCGGCGGCCCCTATGCCTATACCCAGGAAGGCTACGGCGAATTTGCCGGTTTCCTGATTGCCTGGGGCTACTGGATCGCCCTGTGGACCGGCAATGCCGGGGTTGCGGTGGCATTGGCCGGGTATGTCGGTTTTCTGTTTCCCGTAGTGGCCGAGTCGCCAAGCTATAGCCTCGCGGTGGCACTGGGCAGCATCTGGCTGCTGACGCTGGTGAATATCCGCGGGGTTAAGGAAGCGGGCGCAGTTCAAGTCATCACCACTGTGCTGAAACTGCTGCCATTGCTGCTGATCGGCACCCTCGGCCTGTTCTGGATCGATACGGCCAACTACTCGCCGCTGAATGTCAGTGGCCAGTCCGATATCGCCGCGATTTCCGCCGCCGCCGCGCTGACGTTGTGGGCCTATCTGGGGCTGGAATCCGCCACCGTACCCGCCGGGGAGGTCACCGAGCCGGAGAAGACCATTCCACGCGCCACCATCCTCGGCGTACTGATTGCCGCGCTGGTGTATATCTCGGTCACCACGGTGGCCATCGGCGTGCTGCCCTCAGCCACACTGGCCGCCTCGACGGCGCCACTGGCGGATGTCGCAGCGCATATGTGGGGCTCGGGCTGGGGCGTGCTGATTGCCATTGGCGCGGTGATCGCCACCTTTGGCACGCTCAACGGTTTTACCTTGCTGACCGGCCAGGTGCCTTACGGGGCGGCACTGGACCGGGTTTTCCCGGCCAAACTGGGGCAGCTTTCGCGCTTCGGCACACCGGCCAATGCACTGGTGTTCTCCAATCTGCTGGCCTCGATTCTGGTGATCATGAACTTCTCCCAGGGGCTGGTCGGGGCGTTCAACTCGATCATCCTGCTGGCGGTGATGTCCAGCCTGTTGCCGTATGCGCTGTGCTCTTTTGCCGAACTGATGATCCGCCTCAAGGGCAAGGAAGGGCTCAAGGGCCCCGCGCTGCTGAAGATCAGCCTGCTCGGCAGCCTCGGCTTCATCTACTCGGGGTGGGCGCTGTATGGCTCCGGCGCCGAGACCGTGTTCCTCGGCACCCTGCTGATCGTCGCTGCCATTCCCTTGCATGTCTGGATGAAATGGAAAAACGCGAAAACCGATCGCAGCTGAGCACCTTACAGCCAGCCAAGCCGTTTGAAGTTGGCATACAGGCCACAGCAACCGGTTGCGATAAAGCCCAGCACGCCAAAGTAGCCGTAGTGCCAGGTCAGCTCCGGCATGTTCTGGAAGTTCATGCCATAGATGCCGGCGACCGCCGTCGGAAAGGCCAGAATCGCGGCCCAGGCCGCGAACTTGCGCTGCACCACGCTCTGCCGCGAGGATTCCAGCAACAGGCCGATTTCGATGGTCTGGCTAGCGATGTCGCGCAGGCTGGTCAGGTCTTCGAGCAGGCGGTTGACGTGAATCGCCACGTCGCGGAAATACGGCCGCATGTGCTTGTCGATAAACGGGAAAGCCAGACTTTGCAGTTCCTGACAGATCTCCACCATCGGCGCCACATAGCGGCGCAGGCGCAGCAGGTCACGCCGCAGGCTGTGAATGCGCTCGATATCGCCCTGGGTCAGGGACTGGCTCAGTACGCTCTGCTCCAGCTGGTCGATCTCGGCATGAATCTGCTCGGTCAGCGGCCGGTAGTTGTCAACGATGAAATCAAGCAGCGCGTAGAGCACGAAGTCCTCGCCGTTGGCCAGCAATAGCGGCCGCGCCTCGCAACTCTGGCGAACCCGCGAGTAGGGGGACGAGTTGCCATAGCGTGAACTGATGATGTAGCCCTTGCCGGCAAACAAGTGAGTTTCGACGAACTGCAACCCGCCCGCCTCGCGCACCGGTGAATAGAGCACGATGAACAAGGCATCGCCAAAG
>DATMWH010000169.1:0-30387 GCA_035562615.1 Pseudomonas sp.
GGCATGATGGGTGCCGGGATTGCTTACGTGTCGGCTGCTGCCGGCATCGACGTGGTGCTCAAGGATGTATCCATCGAGGCGGCGGAGAAGGGCAAAAGCTATTCAGCCAACCTGCTCGACAAGAAAGTCAGTCGCGGCCAGATGACTGCCGAGAAGCGTGATGCCTTCCTCGCGCGCATCCAGCCGACCATCAGTGATGCCGATTTCGCCGGTTGCGATCTGATCATCGAAGCGGTATTCGAAGACCGTGGCCTGAAAGCCAAGGTCACCGCGGCCGCCGAAGCGGCTGCGTTGCCGGATGCGGTGATTGCCTCCAACACCTCGACCCTGCCGATCACCGGCCTGGCCACTGCGGTGCAGAAGCAGGACAAGTTCATCGGTCTGCATTTCTTCAGCCCGGTCGACAAGATGCCGCTGGTGGAAATCATCAAGGGGGCCAACACCTCGGATGAAACCCTCGCCCGTGGTTTCGACTACGTGCTGCAGATCAAGAAGACCCCGATTGTGGTCAACGACAGCCGTGGCTTCTTCACCTCCCGCGTGTTCGGCACCTTCACCAACGAAGGGCTGGCCATGCTCGGCGAGGGCGTCTCGGCTGCGATGATCGAGAACGAAGCGCGCAAGGCCGGTATGCCGGTCGGCCCGCTGGCGATCAGCGACGAAGTGTCGATGAGCCTGCAGGAACACATCCGCCAGCAGACCATCAAGGACCTGGCCGCCGAAGGCAAGCAGATGCCCGATCACCCGGCCTATGCCGTGGTCGATGCGATGCTCAAGGAGTTCAACCGTGCGGGTAAAGCGGCCGGTGCCGGCTTCTACGAATACCCGCAGGGTGGCAAGAAGTTCCTCTGGCCAGAACTCAAGGCGCGTTTCGAGAAGGCCGATGCGCAGATCTCCCAGGAAGACGTACGCGATCGCATCCTGTTCATTCAGGCGATTGAAACCGTGCGCTGCCTGGAAGAGAACGTGCTGCTGTCGGTGGCGGATGCCAACATCGGCTCGATCTTCGGCATCGGCTTTGCGGCCTGGACCGGCGGTGCGTTGCAATTCATCAACCAATACGGGGTGAAGGACTTCGTCGCCCGCGCCCAGTATCTGGCGGAGCAATACGGCGAGCGCTTCCTGCCGCCAGCTCTGCTGCTGGAGAAGGCCGCCAAGGGCGAAACCTTCTGATCGCGCCAGTGCTGTAAACAAAGCCGGCTACCCGACAAATGCTCACCAATCAGAGCTGTTGACTCCCTCGCCCGTTTACGGGAGAGGGTTGGGGAGAGGGCGTGAGGATGTTTCCCTCTCCCCCAACCCCTCTCCCACAAGTGGGCGAGGGGAGTCTTGCGCTTAACTGGCTTGCATTGGTTATTGCCGGTTTTGTCGTTATTGGCCGGGAACAAAAGCTCAGGCAAGCTGCAGGTCTTCCGTGGATGACTTGCATGCCTGATATCGATCTCCCCGATGGCCCCGAACAAACTCCGCTGACCCGTGAAACGGTGATGCGTTACCACCTTGCGTGGAAGCATCGCGATCTTGAGGCGGTGCTGACCTTGTATCACCCGGATATCGAATACCGCGATTTCTCGGCGAACCGTGTCATGCGTCTGGCCGATCTGCGCGAGTTTGTCGACAAAAGCCTGCCGCAGCAGGAAGACGAACTGCTCGAACACACCGACCGTATCCGTATCGATGGGCATACCGCTTTTATCCAATACCGCATCCGTTTGCGTGGTGGTGAAGGATTGGCTTCGTTCCGGGCCAGCGAATCGATCACCGTGCGTGATGGCCTGATCTGGCGCATCAATGAATACACCAACCTGGAACGCGGTGGCGACACTGGCGTGACGCGGGCGGTGGCGCGCCCGGCGCTGAGTCGTCTGGGCTTGTCGGCGCGGCAGATGGGGTTGCTGGCCAGTGATTTGCAGCAGTATTTCCAGCAGCATCAGCCCTATCTCAATTCGGATCTGGATCTGCAGCAGGTGGCAGCAGCTACGGGTTACAGCCGCAATCAGCTGTCCTACCTGCTCAATCAGGTGCTCGGCCAGAGCTTCTACCGCTATGTGAATCAGGCCCGCCTGCAACATCTGCTGGACAATCTGCCGGCCGACAGCGATCTGCGTCGGGTGGATGAGCTGGCCTTTGCCGCCGGCTTCAATTCGCTGTCGGCGTTCTACAGCTGTTTTCGTCGGCACACCGGCCTTTCGCCCAAGGCCTATCTGAAGCAGATTTCCTTGCGCGCACGCACGCAAGACAGCGTCTGAAGTCTGCCTTAGGCTGCGCACATTGTTTGATTCTGCGGAGCCCGAATAATGACTGACTGGCGTTCTATCAGCCTGTGGATGGACCAGCTCGATGAGCCGCTGACCCCGCGTCCTGCGCTCGCGGGTTCGATTGAGGTGGATGTCGCCATCATTGGTGCCGGTTACACCGGGCTGTGGACGGCCTACTACCTCAAGCAGCACGAGCCGGCTTTGCGTATCGCCATTGTCGAGGCGGAAATAGCCGGCTTTGGTGCCTCTGGACGCAACGGTGGCTGGCTGATGGGTAATATCCTCGGTGAGGATCGCTTGCTGGGTGGTTTGCCGGCGGAGCAACGCCAGGCCGGATACGATCTGTTGCATGGTATTCCGGATGAAGTCGGGCGCGTCATCGCCCGGGAAGGGATCGACTGCGATTACCGCAAAGGGGGCGTGCTGTATTGCGCCGCACGTTATCCGGAGCAGTTGCCGCGGGTTCAGGCGCAATTGCAGGCACTGCGCCACGAGGGGCTGGGTGAGCAGGACTACTGTTGGCTGAGCGCCGATGAACTGGCCAGTCAGTTGCGTCTGCACAATGCCTACGGCGGCCTGTATACGCCGCATTGCGCGACCATTCAGCCAGCCAAACTGGTGCGCGGGCTGGCCGCTTGTGTCGAGCGGTTGGGCGTGCAGATTTTCGAAGGCAGCCAGGTACTGGACTGGCAGCCGGGAAGGGTGCGTACTGCGGCGGGCGAGGTTCGTGCGCAGTGGGTGGTGCCGGCCGTCGAGGGCTACGCCGGTAGTCTGCCGCCTTTAGGTCGCCATCAATTGCCGGTGCAAAGCCTGATCGTGGCCACCGAACCGCTGTCCGAAGACATCTGGGCTGATATCGGGCTGGCGCATGGGCAGGCGTTCAGTGAAAGCAGTCGGCAGGTCACTTATGGCCAGCGTTCACGGGATAACCGTCTGGTGTTTGGCGCGCGCGGCGGGTATCGCTTTGGTGGCAGCTTGCGTACTGACTTCAATCTCACCGAGGAAGAGCGTGGTCTGCGTCGTTACCTGTTCAGCGAGCTGTTCCCGCAACTCAGGGATGTCCGCATCACCCACGCCTGGGGCGGCAATCTGGGCATGGGACGGCGCTTTCAGCCGCATATGCTGCGCGACTCGACACAGCGCATTGCGCTGTCCGGCGGTTACGGTGGGGAAGGAGTGGGGGCATCCAACCTCGGCGGCCGCACCCTGGCTGACCTGATTCTGGGACGCGAGACTGTTTTGCTGGAGCAGCCCTGGGTGAAGCGCGATAGCCGCATCGACCAACTCGCCCGTTGGGAGCCGGAGCCGCTGCGCTGGCTGGGCTACAACGCGATCATCCGCAGCTTTGTGCACGAAGATCAGGTGCTGGCCGATCCGCATACGCCGCCCTGGCGTCGTCGTTTTGCACAGTGGCTGGCAGGTTTTATGGAGCACTTTATGCGCTAGGCCGCGCGTTGCAGCCAGGCAATTGACATCCGGCAGGGGGCTTGTGCGATTACGGCGAAAGTTGGATGGTAATCATCGGCTTGACCTGGTTTTGGGTGTTCATTTTTCTGATAATCGTGTTCTATACTCTGCACACTTCCTGGCGCTTGCGTTAACACCTCAAGTCTCTGGGTAATGGCTGTTTTTCCCTTGGAGGTAACCATCCGGCAATGACCCTACGCATCTGCATTCTCGAAACCGACATCATCCGTCCCGAGTTCTATGAGCAATTTCATAGCTATGGACGCATGTTCCAGCAGTTGTTTGCCAAGCAGCCGATTCCTGCCGAGTTCGAAGTGTTCAACGTGGTGCACGGGGAATATCCCGCCGAGACGGAACGCTTTGACGCCTATCTGGTGACCGGCAGCAAGTCCGATTCGTTTGGTCCCGATCCGTGGATCCAGACCCTCAAGCAATACCTGATGAAGCGCTACCAGAACGGCGACAAGCTGCTCGGTGTGTGCTTCGGCCATCAGTTGCTGGCGATCCTGCTGGGTGGCACCACCGAGCGCTCCGAGAAGGGCTGGGGGCTGGGTGTGCATCACTACCAGATGACCGAAACCAAGAGCTGGATGACCCCGCAAGTCAGTGATCTGAAGATGCTCGCGGTGCATCAGGATCAGGTCACCCGGCTGCCTGAAAACGCAACGCTGCTGGCTTCCAGCGAATTCTGCCCTTACGCGGCGTATTCGGTGGGCGATCAGGTGCTGTGCTTCCAGGGGCACCCGGAGTTCATGCACGACTTCTCCAAGGCCGTGCTGGATTTGCGCCGTCCGGTGTTCGGCGAAACGCTTTACCAGCGCTCGGTCGACAGCCTGCGCCATGAACAGCAGGGTGCGACGGTGGCTGAGTGGATGATGCGCTTTGTTGCCGAAGGCAAGCATCCGGCCTGACCGCGCCCCGGATCGGGCAGCCGGCCCGGCCGCGTGTTAAGGTGGCGCCCGGTTTGACAGGGCAAGACGGAGCAACACATGAAGTTCATTCACCAGCGCGAGCATCTCAATGAAGACGATCTGGTCATCATCGACTGCTCGCAGACCTGCAATATCCGCCTGATGAACGATGCGAATTTCCGCAGTTTCAAGAACGGCGGCCGGCACAACTACCACGGCGGTGCCTTCGATACTTTTCCGGTGAAAATCACCGTGCCCAGTACCGGCTTCTGGAATATCACCATTGATACCGTGAGTCGCAAGGCCGTGAGTCTGACGCACAAGCCCAAGCTGACCCACTCGATCAAGTTTGTCCGCCGTTCCGGTTCAAAACTCAACTGAACCGCGTTGCCGGTGAGTGTCCGGGGCCTTGGGCTGCGCCATCCCATGCTGAAGCCTCTTTTTGACCTGAAATAAAACGACCGTTGGTCGATTTTTGTGCGGCTTTCTTTCAGGCCTTTTGTGCGCCGTGATGGCCGTATTCCGGCCTCTGCAGGGCATCGCTGGAACCCGCATGGCGCCTGATGCCGGACCCATTTGTCGAGGGTCATAAAATTGTCTGTTTGCGTGATGGAAATGCTGTGTTAAAAAGCGCGCGTTTTTTCCATTCCACCCGCCGGCAAGAGGTAACCATCCCCAACTATGACCATGCGCATCTGCATCCTGGAAACCGACATCCTCCGTCCTCAATTGATTGGTCAATACCAAGGGTATGGCCGGATGTTTAAACAACTGTTCGAGAAACAGTCGATACCAGCGCAGTTCGATGTGTACAACGTTGTGGAAGGCAGTTATCCGGACGAAGACCAGCTGTACGATGCTTATCTGGTCACCGGCAGCAAGGCCGATTCGTTCGGCACCGATCCCTGGATCCTGACGCTGCGCGAGTACCTGCTGGCGCGCTACGAAAACGGTGACCGGTTGATCGGTATCTGCTTCGGTCATCAGTTGCTGGCCCTGTTGCTGGGCGGCAAGACCGAGCGTGCTGCACAGGGCTGGGGGCTGGGAGTGAACCGCTACCAGTTGCTCGAGCAGCCGCAGTGGATGAGCCCGGACCTGCAGAACCTCGACCTGCTGGTGTTCCATCAGGATCAGGTGACCGTGCTGCCGGAAAACGCCACTTTGCTGGCTACCAGTGAGTTCTGTCCGAATGCCGCCTACAGCATTGGCGATCAGGTACTGTGCTTTCAGGCACACCCCGAATTTGTCGATGACTATGAGATGGCCCTGTTGAATCTGCGTCGCGAGTTCCTCGGCGAAGCGCTTTACGCGCAGGCTCTGGACAGCATGCAACTGCAGCATCACGGTGTGGTGGTGGCCGAGTGGATGCTGCACTTCGTCGCTCAGGAACGTGCACAGAACCGACTGGCCGCCTGATCGCCAGCGGTGTCACAGAAAGCCCTGTCAGTCACGCTGACGGGGCTTTTTCTTGTCAGTCAGTAAACAGCCGGATGTGTCCGGGATTGCCGAAAATGGCGGTTGGCTTCATGCCAATGATGCTGCGGAAGGTGTTGCAAAAGTGCGAGGAATCGGCAAATCCCGCCTCGATCGAGGCACTGGTCAGCGACATGCCTTTGGCGACCAGTTTGGCTGCAACGAACAACCGATGCCATTGCCGGTAACGGCGCATAGGAATCCCCAGGCTTTCCCTGAATAGTTGGGTCAGGCGTGGCACTGAAAGCCCAGCCTGTTGCGCGAGAAACTCTGCCGTGAGGTTTGAACTCACATCGCACTTGATCAGTTCGACCGTGCGCACAATGCGTGGATCGGTTCTGTGTGGACTTTGGGTCAGGTGCAGCGGATTGATCAGTTGCTCCAGCAGTTCGGCCGCCGCTGCAGAATCCGGGCAATTTTGCTGAAGCCCGCGCAGTCGCGCGATCAGAAATTCCTCGTTACGGGCATGACTCAACAGGCCCTTTTGCCGGCTCTCAAAGAGTGTGCTCAGACGGGAGAAATCCTCACCGAAGGCGTCCAGGTAACAGACTGCGACGGTCTGTCCATGGGGCTCCATCCGCAGTTCGACGCCAGAAGGCAGCAAGGCTGAACGGCTGGTAACACGTTGGCCGTCGCATTCGAAATCCAGTGCTGCGCCCAGGCTCACCACCAGCGTTGCCGCAGACTGGGACAGCTGCAATGGCTCCGTCAACGGGCCGAGATAAAAGGTTCTTCTTTCCCATAAGCAGAGCAGGGCGGGTTCAGTGTGGGCAGCCATGGCAGGTGTCCTGATTATTGTTATGCACTGAGCGAGGCAGCACGCAGTAAAGCACAACACCTGTTGTTCGCACGATAAAACGATCGCTGTGCTTCATCAGTTCTTACAAGCCAAGTGGCTGGCACGCATGCTCAGATTCACCGCGCTGCTCAGCAGACACAACAAGAACAACAAACAGGAACTACTGCCATGAAGAAAATGTTCATAGCCACGCTCGTGGCTGCGGGTCTGGGGTTCGTCGGCACCACTCAGGCCAGCACCGCTGCCCAGACGAAAAATCCGATCGTACTGGTGCCGGGCATCTTCGCTTTCGACACCATTGCCACCATCGACTACTGGTACAAGATTCCCCAGGCGCTGCAGAGTCAGGGGGCCAGGGTCTATGTGCCCAAGATCAATGCCTTCAACAGCTCGACCAAGCGCGGGGAAGAGTTGATCGCCCAACTGGAAAACATCCGTGCCAGTTCCGGCGGCACGATCAAGAAATTCAACCTGATCGGCCACAGTCAGGGCGGCATGACCACCCGCTATGTAATGAATGCCCGGCCGGATCTGGTGGCTTCGGTCACCACCCTGCATACCCCGCACAAGGGTGCGCCCATGGCCGATGTGGTCACCGGCGTAGCTCCTGGCGGCACCCTGGTCGGCATGACCTTTGATGCCTTTGCCAATACTGTTGGCAATCTGGTCAATCAGCTGTCGAATAATCCGCGCAGCCAGTCGGATATCCGCGCCATGCTCGCCGAATTCAACAAGACTGGAGCGGCCAGTTTCAACAGTCTGTACCCGGCGGGGGTGCCCACCACCAGTTGTGGCACCGGCGCGGCCAGCGTGACGCTCAATGGCAATCCGATCAAGCTCTACTCATGGAGCGGCACATCCAAACTGACCAATGCACTGGATGCATCCGACGCTCTGTTCGGGATCACCGCACTGGTCGCCAGCGAGAGCAATGACGGCGTCACCGGGCGCTGCTCCAGCCATTTCGGCACGGTTCTGCGCGACAACTACAACATGAACCATCTGGATGCGAACAATCACATCCTGGGTCTGGTATCGCTGTTCGAAGCCAATCCCAAGACCTTGCTGGTGAACCACGCCAGCCGCCTGAAGAACGCCGGCCTGTAAGGGCCGGCAAGCCTGCAATGTAGTCCTCATAACAGAATAAAAAAGGATGCTCTGTATGCGACAGTTGTTCCTGTTTTGCCTGCTCTGCCTGTCCAGTCTGTCCCAGGCGGCGACCGGGGTTTTTCCGGACAGCACCTTTCAGAACCTGGACCACGGCCTGTACTGGTTCGGCTACGGAGACAGCTGGCAAAAAGCCGTGCCGGGCAACAGCAATGCCTATTACACGGCCAGCAAACCGACGGTGATTTACGTGCACGGCTGGCAGAACGGCTCGAGCCAGGCGAAAAACCGCGAAACCTTCAACCGCAAGGATGCCGGCGGTCCCAATCTCGATCTGGCCAATGCCTGGCTGGCCGCCGGTTATAACGTCGGCATCCTGTACTGGAATCAGTTCGCCGACGAGGGCGAGGTGAAGGACGCCGAAGCCAAGATCTGGACCGCCACGGGCCCGCGTGCCATGCGCTGGAAAAACAGCAGCGGCGTTTATGCCACCGGCCCCGGTATTTCGGCTGGCGAGCTGCTGTTTCGCAGTTACCGTGACAACCTGGCCGGCTATAGCGGCAGCAACATCCGTCTGCTCGGTCACTCACTGGGTAACCAGATGGCCATCGTCATCACCAAGAAGATCAGCGATGCCGTAACTGCCGGCAGCATGAACAGCAAGCTGTTGCCCAAGCGCGTGGCCTTGCTCGATCCCTTCTATTCCAACCAGGCCAAGAGTTATCTGGGCAACAAGTGGGTGGGCGAGGTGTGCCGCAGTTACGTCAGCGAGCTGAAAAGCAAAGGAGTGATCTTCGAGGCCTACCGCACCTCCGGCGCCAGCAGCACCGGCTTTATCGGCGACAGCAACAGCGGGCTGATGAACATGACCGCCTTCACCGAACTCAAGCCCTGGTACTTCGGTTCCACGCAGCTGACCGAGAAGCACAATGCGGCGGTCTGGCATTACCTCTGGTCATTCAGCTTTAATCCGCCGCTGATCACCGGCACCAGCAATCAGGCAGCCTCGGCCAAGACCAGCGATGCCCGCATCACTACGCTGATGAGCGGTACGCAAAAGCTGGTGCATGATCAGGGTGCCTACACCAAAGAGCCATCGGACGATAATTTCAAACTGCAGGCCCGCTGAGGTCCGGTGGCTTGGGGCCCTTCGCCAGTCTGCAGCAGCATGCAGTCCGGCGAAGGGATTGGGGATTTAACCTGCCGCTTTGGCCGGCAGTCGAGTTCAGGGAGTCGGGCATGTTGCGGGGTGTGAGTTTCTTCATAGTGCTGGTAATGCTGGTGGTGGGTCTGATCATCTGGCGTGCGCCGGCTGCAATCCAAGCAACGCCTTTACCGGAGTTGGCCCGGCAGCCGGGCGCCAGCACCGCCAGTGAGCAGGTGATACAGCGAAATGAGCAATTGCAACAAACCCGCGCGCCGCAGCTGCCTGATCCCGGGCCGCTGCCCGCCAGCTTGCAAGGGGCAACCCAAACGGTGCAGCTGGGCGTCGATGCTGCCGGGCATTTTCAGCCGGCGAGTGACAGTCTGGAACTCTTCGAGTTTTACCTCGCCGGGATCGGTGAGGAGCCGTTGAAGACCGTCTTGTTGCGTATGCATCGCGATATGGCCGCTCAGCTGGCAGAGCCAGCGCTGAGTGAAGCCCGTGACCTGCTCAAGCGCTACCTGGATTACCGCATTGCCCTGATGCGTCTGCCAGCGCTGGACAGCCCTGATCCCGCGGCCTTGCAGCAGCGTTTCCTGAACACGCGGCAAACGCGCCAGCAGTACTTCACGGAGCAGGAATATCAGCTGTTTTTTGCCGCTGATGAACGCGAAGATGAACGCATGCTGGCGCAGCTGGCAAACCCCGAGTCGCTGTCGCAGATTGAATCGGATTTCCGCCAAGGCCTGTCAACGCAACAACGTGCCCGACGCCTGGAAATTACCCGCGACGCTGAGTTGTACCAGCAGACCGAGCGATTGCGCGCCGAGGGCGCATCGGGCGCAGCGATCTATGCATTACGTGAGGCCGAGTTGGGATCGGTAGCGGCCACGGCATTGGCCGAGCTTGATCAGCAGCGTGCAGACTGGGACAAGCGTATGCAGGCGTATGCCCAGGAGCGCCGGCGAATTCTTTCCGCAGGGCTGGCGCCTCAGGATGCGGAAAATGCCATCGAACAATTGCTGACCAGCAACTTCAGTTCGGCAGAACAGGTGCGAGCCAGGGCGCTGTCCGTGGAGGAGCAGGCAGGCCAGCTCTGACAGGCTGTTCAGGCGCTCCAGTCAATTTTGTGATCGTTCAGGTAAGCATCCACGGCGGCACCGACCGTAGGCTGGATCCGCTGTTCCTGGTCCGGCAGCAGCAGGCCGAAGCGCCGAAGCTTGTCCTTCAGCGGTCCTTTAACTTCGGCCAAGTGGAACTCGATACCGGCTTCGCTGAGGGTCTGGGTCAGCTCAGCCAGCATGTCGGCGGAGGTGATATCGATGCTGGTCACCGGTTCAGCCGCCACCACCAACCGGCGCACCGGGGTGGGTGACTGGGCAATGCACTCGAATACGCATTGCTGGAACTGTTCGGCGTTGGCAAAAAACAGGGGTGCATCCCAGCGCAGTAACACCAGCCCGGGCACCAGACGGGCTCCGGGATGCCGGTCAATATCGTGAAAGCCGCGAATGCCCTCGACCCGGCCAAGGATGGCGAAGTGCGGGCGCCAGCCATCCCAGAGAAATTCGATTACAGCCAGCACCACGGCGATGCAGATACCCGCTATGGCGCCAAACAGCACCACTCCGGCAAAGCAGGTCATGGACAGCCAGAACTCCCACTGCTGGACCTTGTAGATACGTTTGAGGTCGGCAATTTCGAACAGCCCGATGGCCGCTGCAATCACGACCGCGGCCAACGCGCTGTTGGGCATGTTGTGCAACAGGTTGGGTGCAAAAATCAGCAGAGTGGCAACCGCCAGTGCGCCGACCACCGCGGTCAGCTGGGTCTTGGAACCGGCTGCTTCAGCGACTGGCGTGCGTGACGAGCTGCTGCTGATGGGGAAGCCCTGAAACAGCCCGCCGATCAGGTTGGCAGCCCCCAGTCCGACCATTTCCTGATTGGGATCGACTGACTGCCGGGTGCGTGCCGCGTAGGTGCGCGAAAGCACGCTGGTATCGGCAAAGGACACCAGCGCAATGGCAACGCCGCCCATGACTATCGCCAGCAGATCGGCGTCACTCAGCCAGGGCAGAACAAAGGCAGGCAGGCCTTGCGGCAGTTCGCCGAGCACTTTCACGCCGTGCTCGTTCAGATCGAATGCACCGACGGCAAGGGTGGCCAGGATCACCGCCAGCAATATCGTCGGTATTTTCCTGAATCGCGCCAGTAGCAGAATGAGCGCCAGACTGCTTCCTCCCAAAGCCAGACTGTAGAGATTGGAATCGCCATCCATCACGGCATCAGCCAACTGCACCATGTCCCGCAAGGGGCCTTCACTGTCGAGGGATATGCCAAACATTTTCGGCAGCTGACTGATCAAAACTGTCAGTGCGATACCGTTCATGTAGCCATAGCGGATCGGCTTGGACAGCAGTTCGGTAATGAAGCCCAGTTTCAGCAGGCCGGCCAGAATGCAGGTAAATCCGGCGACCATCGCCATCATGCTGGCGATGGTCACGGCACGGGCGGGATCACCGCCCGACAGCGGTAGCACCACGGCGAGGATCAGTGCCGCCAGCGATGAGTCCGGGCCCAGCACCATGATCCGGCTCGGACCGAACAGCGCGTAGGCCAGCAGCGGCACAATGGTCGCGTACAGGCCGTAGATACCCGGCACCCCGGAGGCTTCGGCATAGGCGATGCCTACCGGGACCAGCATGGTGGTGAGCACCAGACCGGCGATGATGTCCTTGGGCAGCCAGGCTCTCTGATAGTTTTTCAGCATCAGTAGACCGGGTAGCCAACGCAGCCAGCCGCTGGCAGGTTTGTTGACCGGCAACCTGGATTCCGCGGGTTTAACGTTCATTGGTAGTTGCCTTTTGGTCAGGAAGCGGCGGTGGAGGGAATGAAAAAGAACGCCATGCCGAATACCAGATATACCGCGAGTAATTGCACCCCCTTGAGCCAGTCGGAGCGGCCATCGCTAGCCACTTGTCCGGTGATGATCACGGCCAGCAAGACGGTGAGGGTCAGGCCGGCAGGGAAGGCCAGGTTCATCGGTTGCGGGCCAACCAGCAAGCTGCTCAGCACCAGTACCGGAGCGACAAACAATGCCACCTGTACGCTCGAACCGATGGCAATCGACAGTGCCAGGTCCATGCGGTTTTTCAGCGCGGCGGTGATGGCCGTGGCGTGCTCTGCAGCATTGCCGAGAATGGCCACCACGAACACCCCGATGAACAGGTTGCTCAGGCCAAACGCCTTGGCGCTGGGCTCGATGGCGCCGACCAGGATCTCACTGACCCAGGCGATCAGCCCGGTGGCGATGGCCAGTACGCCTATGGCTTTACCCAGCGGCCAGAGGTCAGTGGCCTGACTGGGTTCCTCGCGTTTGCCGGCAAACAGCGCCTTGTGCGTGACCAGCGAGTAGTAGAGGAACAGGCCATACGCCAGCAGCAGCACCACTGATATCGAGTTGCTCAGATTCTGCACCTGTCCCAGCAAGGCCGGAGCATCGACGGCGCGGAGCATGTAGATGGCCGGCAGCACCATGGCGATGGCAGCCAGGGTCAACAGGGTTGCTTCCGCCCGCGCGCCTTCGGAATTGAAATGCTGCTCCTTGAATTTGAGGCCGCCGCAGAGCATGGCTGCGCCCAGTACCAGCAGAATATTGCCGATGATCGAGCCGGCCAGCGAAGCCTTGACCACATCGTGCAGACCGGCGCGCAGGGCCGCAATCGCGATGATCAGTTCGGTGGCATTGCCGAAGGTTGCATTGAGCAAGCCGCCAACGCCTTCACCGCTGCGCTCTGCCAGTTGCTCGGTGGCACGACCCAGCCAGCCGGCCAGCGGAATGATCGACACGGCGGCACTGATGAAAATCAGCAGGTGCAATTGCGGAGCAAGCAACTCCAGCGCCAGCGTGACAGGAACAAAAATCAGCAGCCAGTTGAGCATCAGGTCAAGCTCCTGTGGGGTTTGCTCTGATCATAACCGCAAGCGCGCTCGCATGAGGCGGAACTTGCGCCTTGGCGGCGGGGCTTTCCAGTGCCGCAGGGGTCAGGAGGCCGGCTTGAATGATCGGCTGCAGATGGAAATGACGTTTTGAGTTTGCAGGTCGCGCCACTACAATCGGCGCATGAATCCCCGACATTTTTTCCGCCATCTGCTCATCGCTGGATTGTGGCTGACCAGTTCCTGTCTTTGGGCGCAAACGCAGTTGGATGTGCGTCTGCAACCCAGGGATCGCTTGCTCAGAGCCAATATCGAGGCGCATGTCGGTCCGATTGCTGATCGCGACCACGAAGCCTTGTCGCGCGCGCGCCGCAGTGTGGAGCGTCAGGCACAGGAAGCACTGCGGGCGCTCGGTTATTACCAGGCACAGATGCGCACCGAGGTCACCGATCCGGACTCCAAGCCACGCCTGCTGCTGCACGTCGAACAGGGCCAGCCGGTGCGCCTGCGCGAGGTGGATATCCGGCTCAGCGGTGATGCCACCCAGCTGCAAGTTTTCCGTGTGCCAAGTGGTGTCGCCTTGCAAGCGGGGCAGCCGCTCGATCATGGCGTCTACGAGTCGGCCAGGCAGCTTCTGCAGCGGCAGGCTGAGCAATACGGCTTTTTCGACGGGCGTTTCACGCGCCGGGAATTGCTGATTGATCCGGACGCCGGCTGGGCTGACATTCATCTGCATTTCGACAGCGGAGCGCGCTACCGCCTGGGCAAGGTGAGTTTTACCGGCGAACATTCGATCGACGAAAGTTTGCTGCGGCGGATGGTGCCGTTTACCGAGCAGACCCCCTATGACGCTGACCTGCTGGCCAATCTGGCCAGTAATCTGCGGCGAAGCGGTTTTTTCGCGGATGTCCGGGTGGATGCCTTGCCGGAAACGGCGCAGGGACGAGTGATTCCGGTGCAGGTGCGGCTGGACAACGTCAAGCCACACACGATTTCCACGGGGATTGGCTACGACACTGATGTGGGGGTGCGTACACGTGCCAGCTGGACCCGTCACTGGCTCAATCCGCAGGGGCATAGCCTGGGCGTCGAAGGTGAGGCCTCCGTGATCCGGCAGAGCCTTGGCACCTGGTATCAGATTCCGCTGGAAAATCCGCTGACCGACAACCTGCGCCTGCTGGCGGGTTACCAGCGCGAAGATTTCGCCGATGTCACCAGCACCCGCTACGATCTGGGCGCGGCCTGGAGCAAGCGGCTGGCCAATGACTGGCAGCGCACCCTGTCTCTCAACTGGCAGGAAGAGTCATTCGATGTCGGGCGCGGCAGCGCCAATGGTCGCAGTACGTTGCTGTTGCCCGGTGTGGCCTTTGATCGTCTGCGCAGTGATTCACTGGTGGATCCGAGCAACGGCTACCGCTTGCAGATCGATCTGCGCGGAGCCCGCGAGGGCCTGCTTTCCGACATGGACATCGCCTGGCTGAGTACCCAGGCGCGTGGCCTGCACAGCTTCGACAATGGCCAGCGGCTGCTCGGCCGGGTGCAACTGGGCGCAGTGTCCAGCAATAGCTACACCGACATACCGCCGACCCTGCGCTTTTTTGCGGGCGGTGATCAAAGCGTGCGCGGTTATGACTTCCAGAGCCTGTCGCCGGAGGATGAGCAGGGCAACAAGGTGGGTGCCCGCTACCTGCTGGCTGGCAGCCTGGAGTACCAGTATCCCCTGGTTGAGCGCTGGCGACTGGCGACTTTCGTTGACCAGGGCAATGCGTTCAATCACTGGGGCGACCAGATGGTTACCGGCGTAGGCATGGGCGTGCGCTGGGTCTCTCCGGTGGGGCCGCTGCGTCTGGATCTGGCCCATGCG
The DNA here is from genome assembly GCA_035562615.1 of Pseudomonas sp. Lineage (GTDB taxonomy): Bacteria > Pseudomonadota > Gammaproteobacteria > Pseudomonadales > Pseudomonadaceae > Aquipseudomonas. Next base: position 14,963 of record DATMWH010000169.1, read on the forward strand.
CTGGATGACCCGCGCGGGGTACGGCTGCACTTTTCCATGGGGCCGGAGCTATGATCCGGCGTCTGGGCTGGTGGCTGGCGCCATTGTTGCTGGTGGTCACGCCTCTGGTACTGCTGTTGGTGCTGGTGCATGGCAGCGCCTCCAGTCGCTGGCTGCTGCAGCAGCTCCCCGGGGTTACCGTGCAGGGCTTTAGCGGCACGCTCGCCGGTGACTGGCAGGTCGAACGGCTGCAGCACGAGAACGCCGGGCAGTCGCTGGAATTGCGCGGACTGCAGCTGCGCTGGCGGGCTACCTGCCTGATCCGCGCGCAGCTGTGCCTGGACGAACTGCAGGCTGAGTCTCTGAGCTGGCGTGATAGCGCTGCGGCTGAAAATGCCCCGGAATCTGTGCAACTGCCGCAGCTGCGTCTGCCGCTGAGTATCGTGCTGGGTCAGCTGCGGCTGGGCGAGTTGCAGGTGCAGGATGCCCGGTTGTTCAGTGATCTCAGCCTGCGCGCCCGGCTGGATCGTCAGGGGCTGCAGATCGATCAGCTCAGTCTGGTGAGGGATAGGTTAAAAGCAAGTGCTCAGGGCCTGCTGCAACTGCAGGGGGACTGGCCCCTAGAACTGCAGCTGCAGGCGCAGCTGCCTGAAGTGCAGGGTCGCGAATGGCATCTGCAGGGCCGGCTTGGTGGAAGCTTGCAGCAGCGGCTGCAGCTGCAACTGGACAGCCACGGTTATCTCGATGCCCAGCTGCAGGGTTGGCTGCAGCCGTTGCAAGCACAACTGCCGCTGCAACTGGAACTGCGCAGCGCCGACTTTAAAGCGCACGCCGAACTGCCGGCGCAACTGCATCTGCAACGCATGCAACTGGAGCTGACGGGCGACCTGCAACAGGGGTACCGGTTGCAGGGGCAGGCGAGCTTGCCGGCCGAACAATCGGCTATCGGTGTCGCCTTGCTGGCCCGGCTTGACGCGTTGGGTGCTGATCTCACGCAGCTGCGATTGCAGGCGGCAGATCCGACCCAGATGGTGGCGTTGCAGGGACGCCTCGACTGGGCGCATGTGCTGGCTGGAACCGGGCGTCTGCAGTGGCAGAATTTCCCCTGGCAACGACTCTGGCCCGGCGTTGAGGTGCCCGTGAGCCTGCAACAACTGCAGGCTGAGCTGGTTTATGCCGATGCCGCCTACCGCGCCGACTGGCAGGCCCAGCTGAATGGCCCGGCCGGGCCGTTCAAACTGTCCAGCCAGACCCGCGGCACGCTCCAGCAGGTGCAGTTCGAACAGCTGCAATTGCGCGCGGGGCAAGGGCGTGCCGATGGCCGCCTGCAACTGGATTTCGCCGAAGGCTTGAGCTGGCAGGGCGAGTTGCAGGTGCAGGCACTGGATCCTGGTTACTGGCTGGCCGAGCTGCCGGGGGAGCTGCAAGGCTTGCTGAGCGGCAGTGGCAGTTACCGGCGTGATCTGCTGGCCGCTGAAATGGTCATTGATCTGCAGGGTCGGCTGCGCGGCCAGCCGACCCGATTCAAGGCCAGCCTTGATGGCGCGGGGCAGAAATGGCAAGCCTCACAGCTCGATTTGCGCCTGGGCGATAACCGCATTAACGGTCGGCTGGCGCTGGATCGTAAGCTTGACGGTCTGCTGGACCTGCAGTTGCAGAACCTGGCCCAAATCGGCCCGGGGCTGGGGGGGCGGATGAATGGCCGGCTGAACCTCGCGGGCAGTCTGGCGGAGCCGCAAGGCCAGCTGCAGTTGCAAGGCAAGCGCCTGCAGTACGCCGATCTGAGGCTGCAGCAGCTGAATCTGCAGGGGAATGTGGCCGCTGGTCAGCGCGGTCAGTTGCAATTCAAGGCGGAAGGACTGCAGCGTGGTGAGCTGCAGCTGGGCAAACTGCAGCTCAACGCCAGTGGCACACCTGTGGCCCATGAGATCAGCCTGCAACTGGATGGTAAGCCGCTGCAGATCGCTCTGCAGGCCAATGCCGGCGTTGTTGCTTCGGGTTGGGCCGGTCAGCTGGCTCGGGGACAGATTGAATTCAGTGATCAGCAATGGCGACTGCAGGCGCCGATGCCGCTGACTTACACTGCAGGGACACTGCGTTTTGGCGCGCACTGCTGGATGGATGCGCCGGCCAGCCTGTGCAGTCAGGGTCTGCAGGTGTTGCCGCAGGCGACAATCGAATATCGCCTGCGCGAGTTTCCCATGCAGCGCTTGCAGGGATTCTGGTCAGAAGACTTTGACTGGGATGCTCAGGCTCAGGCCGATATCGACCTGCAATTGGGTGATGAGGGCCCCCTTGGGCGGCTGGATGTGCAAGTGGCAGCCGGAAATTTGCGCGTGCGCGAGGAAGGCGAGTGGTTACTGCTGCCTTATGAGCAGTTGCAGCTCAACAGCCGTCTGACGCCACGGGCGATCAACAGCAAGCTGCAGTTCAGAGCCCCCGAGCTGGGCCAGCTGGAGCTGCAGGTCCAACTGGATCCGGGGCGGCCGGATTTGCCGTTGCGTGGCACTTACCTCGTTCAGGATGTCGATGTAGCCGTGTTGCGTCCGTTCTTCCCCTTGCTCAGCGAACTGGCGGGTTCGATGCAGGGGCAGGGTGAGTTGTCCGGCAGCCTGCAGGCGCCGGTTGCCAGTGGCCATCTGCGGCTGCGTGATGGTCGTGTGGCCGGCGAAAGTCTGCCGCTGACCATCGAGCAACTTCAGTTGGACATGCAGCTGGTCGGCCAGCGGATGCTGCTCAATGGCAGCTGGCAAAGTGGTGAGCAGGGGCGCGCGCGTCTGCAGGGCGAACTCAACTGGCGCGAAGCGCTGACGCTGGATCTGCAGCTCAATGGCAGCAGACTGCCGCTGCTGATCGAGCCCAACATCCATCTGCAGGTTGAACCCGATCTGCAACTGCAACTGCGTGAACAGCGCGTGTTGGTGAGCGGAAAAGTAGCCATTCCCTCCGGTCAGATCACTCTGCACGAAATACCCCCGCAGGCGGTACGCCGGTCTCCGGATGCGCGCATCGTGAATGCCGCAACAGAACCCAAGGCAACCACGGGGCTGGCTATTGACGTTGAACTGGATGTGGGGAGTGACCGCCTGGTTTTCCGAGGGCTTGGCCTGAGCGCTGACGTGCATGGGCGTCTGCGTGTGACTGACAACCTGACCGGTCAGGGTCAATTGCAGTTAAGCAATGGCCGTTTTAATGCCTGGGGTCAGAGGCTTACGATCAGGCGCGCGCGGCTGCTGTTCGTCGGTCCGCTGGATCAGCCACATCTGGATATTGAAGCAGTGCGCCGGGTCGGTGGTGTGATAGCCGGTGTCCGCGTTACCGGTCGCGCTGACCGGCCGCTTACCGAGGTATTTTCCGAACCGCCGATGAGCGAGCAGCAAGCGCTTTCCTATCTGGTGCTGGGACGACCGATGGGGGGAGGGGAGAACAGTGCGCTGACTCAGGCAGCTGTGGCCATTGGCATGTCGAGCAGTGTGCCCATTACCGGCCCGCTGGCCGAACGTCTGGCCGTCCGCGATCTGGAAGTGGGCTACGACGGCGTGGGTGCACGGATGTTTTCCGATCGCCTGACCGTACGCTACGGAATTGATGCGATGCAGCCAGACCGGGTGCTCACGCTGCGCTACGAACTGACCCGGCGTCTGTACATGGAAGCTGCCAGTGGACTGTCGAGTTCGCTTGATCTGGTTTACCGGCGTGACTTTTGAGGTGGGTCTTCGGCCCGCGGTTACATGCTGCTCTATGCTGTGTTACAACCGTCGACAAGGTTGATCGATCAGCCGCTTGAAACGCTCCCGGCAAAGGAACTTGCAAACGCTCCGTTTACGCCGCGTTGCCGACCATGCTGTTGTCCTTTGGACCTTTCTGCGCGGGTGGTTTCAGAGCCCTGAGCACACCCGCGCAATACCCCTGCGGCGAGGATTCGCTGCATAAACATCCTCTGTCAAACGATATCAAGGAGCTGTACCGGCATGAGCAATTTCTGGGATTCCATCTGGTTAATACTGTCGAGCTTCATCTTTATCGCCTACCTGCTGGTGTTGTTTCAGATTGTTGGCGATCTGTTTCGCAATTCTGAAACACGCAGCATTTACAAGGCATTCTGGATCGTTGGGCTGATTTTTGTGCCGATGTTTACGGCACTGATCTACATCGTTCGGCACGGCGCGGGCATGGCCAGTCGTCAACGGGCGGCGATCGAGCAAGCCAAATCGGACACCGACGCCTACATTCGGCAAGTGGCCGGCAAGTCATCCGTAGAGCAGATTGGCGAGGCCAAGGCTTTGCTTGATAGCGGTGCAATCACCGCAGAAGAGTTTGCCCAGCTCAAAGCCAAAGCACTGGCCTGAGTGCCGACGCAGGTTTCGCCACCCAACCAGCGAGCCTGCTGAAAATGCGGGCTTTGCGGTTTACCTGAAAAAGCAATGTGTTACACCCGATGAGTAAATTCATTCGATGATTGTCTCGAATCCAGATGAGGGCTCAATATGAAAAGTCTGCACACATGCTGCACCAGCGAACAGATTGATGGCAGTCGCCGCAATGCGTTGAAGCTGGCCTTGGGTGTTACTGCTGCAGCGGCCGTGTTTGGCAGCACCAGCAGTGTGGTTTATGCCGAGGCACTGACTCAGGCAGAGCGTGATGCGATGACGCCGGAACAGGTACTGGCACAGCTCAAAGCCGGAAACCAGCGCTTTCTGGCCGGACAAGCACAGGCTCACGACTATCTCGCACAGAAGCGCGCCAGTGCCGACGGGCAATACCCGGCGGCGGTCATTCTGAGTTGCATTGACTCGCGCGCCCCGGCGGAAATTCTGCTGGATACAGGGATTGGCGAAGCCTTTAATGCGCGTATTGCCGGCAATATTGCCAACAGTGATTTGATTGGCAGTCTTGAGTTTGCTTGTGCTGCAGCCGGCGCCAAAGTCGTTCTGGTCATGGGGCATACAGCCTGTGGCGCAGTGCGCGGCGCCATTGACGGCGTCAAGCTGGGCAGCCTTACCGGCCTCCTGGACAAGATCAAGCCGGCGATTGAGGCAACCCAATACAACGGCGACAGAACAGGCAAGAACGATGCTTTTGTCGATGCTGTGGCCACCAGCAATGTGCTGCATACCATCAGCGAACTGCGTAATGGCAGTGAGGTTCTGGCCAATCTTGAAAAGAGCGGGGCGATCAAGATTGTCGGCAGCATGTACGACCTGAAAACCGGCGTCGTCACTTTTATCAGCTGAGCCGCCGCCCGGTTGCAGCTGCTGTCATGTGCAGGCCCACCCCGGCCTGCACATGGGCTTTCAGCTTGGGCGCACCGCTTCGGTTGCGTCGCCAGACAAGCGCAACATGCGAAACCCTGCGTAAGCCAGCGCTATGGTCAACAGCGGACTGATAAAACAGAACACCGCATAGGGTGCGTAACTCCAGGTCGCAATTCCCAGGGTGGCAGCCATGTATGCCCCGCAGCTGTTCCACGGAATCAGCGCCGAGGTGGGTGTGGCGGTATCCCCGACGGCGCGTGACAACACCACCGGTGCCAAGCCACGCTGGGCAAATGCCGACTTGAACATTCGGCCTGGCAATACAATGGCAATGTACTGGTCTGCGGTGACGACATTGGTTGCCACAATCGAAGTCGAGAGTGAAGCAACCAGTGCGCCATCGGATTTGGCTTTCTGAATAATCGGGGAGATCAGGCGGTCAAGCACGCCGACTTTCTCCACCACCCCGCCAAAGGCCAGCGCGCTGATAATCAGCCAGATGGTGTTGAGCATGCTCTCCATGCCGCCCCGCGAGGCCAGCATGTCCATCGGGGCAAAGCCTGAAGTCGAGGTGTAGCCTTTGGCCAGTGCTAACCAGACGCCTTTCAATAGCGCCAGCCACTGCGGAGTGCCGGTTTCGGCGGCGGCAAAGGCCAGCACCCGTTCCGGCGCCATGCTCACGGCGAGCAAACCGCCGGCAATCGAGCCAAGAAAGATCGCGGTGAAGGGCGGAAAGCGCATCACCGCCAAGACAATCACCACCACCAGTGGCACAAACATCACCAGTTGCGGCTGGAATGAGTTTTGAATCGCGAGGATTTTATCCGACGCGTCAAAATCCCCCGGCTCGCCCAACATGAAGAAAAACACCAAGGAGAGCGTCAAGGCCATCAGCGAGGTCAGCAGCGTTTCACGGATATGTTGGTACAGGTTGACACCAGCGGCTGCCGCAGACAGGTTGGCCGAGTCCGACAAGGGCGAAGATTTGTCGCCGAAATAGGCTCCCGAAATCACTGCGCCGGCGGCTATCGCCGGGTTCAAACCCATGCTGATGGCGATCCCCATGAAACCGACACCAATGGTGCCGACCACTGTCCATGAGCTGCCAATGCTGGCCGAAACGATGGCCGTGATCACGCAGGCAGTTACAAAAAAGTAATCCGGGCTTAGTAGCTGCAAGCCGTAATAAACCATGGCCACCAGCGTCCCGCTGAGGGCCCATGTGCCAATCAGACCGCCCACCGCAAAGAGGATGAAGATTGCACTGATGCCGGTCGACACACTCTCTGTGGCTGCTTTGCCCAGCGACTCAAGGCTGTGACCCCGGCGCCAGCCGATAAACACCGCAATCATCGTCGCGACTACCAGAGCAACCTGGTTCGGGCCGCCAGCACCGGCATCACCAAACAGAAAATAAGATGAACCGACCAGGATGACCAGACACGCAACCGGAATGATTGCCTCAAGCAGAGACAGCGGTTGCGGCGTGTTGGATTTGCGGATAAAGCTCAGCATTCAGGTAGGCCTCGGGAAATGTTCGGTGCGCAATCATCCAGTTGAAAATGCAACGCTCACGCTGGAGCTTAGCTGCATTTTCTCCCGCTTAACGATCACCAGTACAAGCAAAACCGCCGCCAAAAGTGGCGGCGGCTGTTGTTGCAGGCTTTGCTTAGAAATCTACCGCATCACGGCTGATCGGGCAGGTCATGCAATGGCCGCCGCCACGGCCACGGCCGAGTTCGGAGCCGACAATGCTCACCACTTCGATGCCCTCTTTGCGCAACAGGGTATTGGTATGCACGTTGCGATCATAGGCAAAAACCACACCGGGTGATGCGCACACCAGATTGGCGCCGCTGTCCCACTGAGTACGTTCGCGCATGTAAGCGTTGCCGCCGGTTTCAACCACACGCAGCTTCTTCAGGCCGAGCGATTGCGCAACGACATCCGTGAAGAGCCCCTTTTCCTTGACCAGCTCGACACCGCTAGGTTTGTCGCTCGGGCGGTAGGAGAAGGTGCTGACGTGGTTCATGATGTCCGGATAGAGCAGTACACAGTCGCGGTCAGCAAAGGTGAACACGGTGTCCAGGTGCATGGCTGCGCGCAGCTTGGGCATGGCTGCGACGATCACTCGCTCGGCCGCACCTTGCTTGAACAAGGTGGCTGCCAATTGGCTGATAGCCTGGCGTGAGGTGCGCTCACTCATGCCGATCAGCACGTTGCCCTTGCCGATCGGCATGACATCGCCGCCTTCCAGGGTGGCCATGCCGAAGTCTTCAGTCGGATCGCCCCACCAGACCTTTACCTTGCCGGCAAAGTCAGGATGGAATTTGTAGATGGCGGTGGTGAGGATGGTCTCTTCGTGACGTGCCGGCCAATACAGCGGATTGAGTGTAACGCCGCCGTAAATCCAGCAGGTGGTATCACGGGTGTACAAGGTGTTTGGCAGTGGCGGCAGCAGGTATTCGGTTACCCCTGCAGCTTCACGTACCAGCTTGAGGGTTTCACCGCCGAAAGTCTCAGGGAATTCATCAGTCGACAAGCCGCCAATCAGCGTTTCGGCCAGATCACGCGGCGCCAACCCCTCAAGGTAACTGCGAATCTCGTCGACCAAGCCCAAACCGACCTGATTGGGCACCACCTGATGGTCAAGAATCCACTTCTTGGCTTCGGGGATCGCGACTGTCTCAGCCAGCAGGCTGTGCATTTCGACCACATCCACGCCACGGTCACGCATCTTGTTGATGAAATCGAAATGATCTCGCTTGGCGTTCTCGACCCACATAACATCATCGAACAGCAGCTCATCGCAGTTGCTCGGGGTCAGTCGTGCATGCGCACGGCCGGGTGCGCAGACCATCACTTTGCGCAGCTGGCCGACTTCCGAGTGCACGCCAAATTTGACTTCACTTGCATTGGTCATGATCAACTCCCTTGGTTAGATAGAGATAGAGCCCGTCGCCAGGCCATAGACGCCATACACGGCGGCTATGACAATCACAGCGAAGGTGAGCCAGTCCGAGGTCTTTTCGAACACTGCCTTGCCCTGCTCGCGACGCGCGATAACGTACAAAATTGTGCCCGGTGCAAACAAAATTGCCGACAAAATGATGAACTTCAAACCGCCGGCATAAATCATAAACAGCGTGTACAACACGGCAAAGGTGGCGAGCAGCAGATCACGCTTGCGCTCTTCCGGACGCACCTCATAGGTTTCGCCGCGTTTGGCAATCATCAGGCCGTAAGCCGCCACAAACAGGTACGGAATCAAGGTGGTGGCGCTGGTCAGGTTAAGCATCAGCGCGAAGGCATCACGCGACCAGTAAGTGGTTATAACGATTATCTGGATGATAATGCTGGTAACCCAGAGCGCCGTTACTGGCACTTTGTTCTTGTTGACCTTGGAAAACATCGCCGGCATGTCTTTGGACTTGCCGGCTGCAAACATCACTTCTGCACAGATCAGCGCCCAGGCCAGGTAAGCGCCCAACACGGAAATGAGCAGGCCAACGCTGACAAAAATGGCTCCCCAAGGACCGACCACCGACTCCAGTACACCCGCCATCGATGGCTGGCGCATGCCGGCAATTTCAGCGCGCTCCAGTACGGCATAAGGCAGTATGGAAACCAGTACCATCAGGCCGGTCACCACGATGAAGCCCAGGATGGTGGCCTTGCCGACGTCGGTGCGCTCTTTGGCGAAACGTGAGTACACGCTGGCACCTTCAATACCGATAAATACAAACACGGTGACCAGCATGGTTGCCTTGACCTGCTCGAACAGTCCTGCCGTGAGGTCGCCGCCGTACAAATTCATGCTGAACAGATCGATTTTGAAGGCGAAAATCAGCAGCACGATAAACACCAGGATCGGAATGATCTTGGCAACCGTGACTACGCTGTTGATAAAGGCAGCTTGCTGTACTCCGCGCAAAATCAGGAAGTGAAACATCCAGATGCCGAGCGAAGCCACAGCGATGGCGATCACCGTATTGCCATCACCGAACATCGGAAAGAATGCGCCCATAGTGGATTTGATCAGCACCCAGTAAGACACGTTGCCGATACAGCTGCCGATCCAGTAACCGAAAGCAGACAAAAAGCCCGGGTAATCACCAAAGCCCTCTTTGGCATAAGCAAACACGCCGGCATCGATATCCGGTTTGCGCTCTGCCAGCATCTGAAACACCCGCGCCAGCATATACATACCGGTACCGGCGATGACCCAGGCAATCAGCGCGCCGAGCGGTCCGGTTGCACCGGCGAAGGTTCTTGGAAGCGAGAAAATTCCCGCCCCGACCATGCCTCCGACCACCATGGCCGTAAGCGCCATCCGCGACATTTTCTGTTCTGCAGCAGCCATGTAGTCCTCCTTGAAAAATACGCCGGGCACTACGCCCAGACGCACTGGAACGGGATCTTGATTGAACCTCGCACGCGCTCAATCGTGCGGGTTTGCCGTGTTAATTGCAACACGATTGTGGCCGTCTCAAACAACAGAATTGGCCGTCACACAATGCTCGCCAACGCACGTTACATTGCTGTGAATAACCTTCACCGATGCCCGGTGCAAAACCTGCCGTCAGAGTAGACGAACACCTTGAAACCGCACGCCGAATGTTGGGCCGGTTTCTGCTTTGATGGCGGCATCTGGCAGTCTGTCGAGCTTGATCGTTGGTGTCCGACTGCTTGCCGGGGCTCTGCAGAAATCAGTTGCAGGGGCGTTCTCCGGCCGATGATTTGCGGATTCAGAACCAGTCGTCTTCCAGTTCTTGCCGGCAACTGTGCAGTTGCATGGCGTAGCGTCTGGAGCGCTGGTCAACCTTGCCGGCCACCGGCAATAGCCAGGCTTTGTACCGGTGGCTGCCATTGCGATAGCCGCCCCAGCCTTCGTGGTAATTCAGGTACTGGTTGTAGGCATCCCATTTGGATACACCATTCACCTGCTGGGTTTTACTGGTGTACCAGCCCATGAAGTCGATGGCGTCGGCGAAATCGTCCCGGTCGGCAAAGCTGTTACCCGTAGCGTCCTGGTAATCCTCCCAGGTTTCATCCTTGGCCTGGGCATAGCCATAGGCGCTGCTGGCGCGACCGACAGGAATGATCCAGAGGAAATACTGCATCGGGGGCTGAGCATCCTCCTTGAAGCTGGATTCCTGATACATCATGGCCATGTTGACGAACGCAGGCGTGCCCCAGCGCTCGGTTGAATCCTCGGCAGCTTCATACCAGTCGGGTTTTTCGCGGAAAATCTCGCAAATATCTTCCGGTTGCTCGGGCGGCAAGGTGGCACAGCCCCCGAAGGCAAGCAGCGTCGCCAGCAGGCCGCTACGAGCAGCTTTGTGCTTGATGGTGATCAATACGCTGGTGGCCTGTTTCAGTTGAAGGGGACGACGTCTCATTCTCGCCTCAGGGTAAAACCGTTTTGCGGGAAGTGCACATGCACGGTCCCCGCAGCAGGTTCCTCACGGGAAATTATCCAGCTGGCCGGAGTAACGCCAACCAGTCGCCCTCTGGTGGCTATCTGCCCGTAATCCGAAGGCGCAATCGAGACCCGTTGGCCAATCTGCGGATCGCTCTGGTACTGCGCTGCGATACTGCGCGGAGTCGAGCGCTTGGCAATGTTGATCGCTTGCTCGGCACTGATTTCACGGCGCCCGCCGTGGCCAAAGGCCTGCATGCGATCCATCCAGGCGAGGGTCTTGGGCTGGCCGTCAAGCAAGGGTGATTCTGCCAGTTCGCGCAAGAACCACAGGCTGTGGTAAGTGGAAAAGTCTGCATGGGTGGGCTTTTTGCCGAACAGATAGGGCTGTTTCAGGCGTCCTTCGACGTCTGCAAGGTGCTGCCTGACAAGGCCGGAGGCGTCGCGCATGCCGGCGATCTTGATGGCTGCCTTGCGCCCCATATTGATGCGGTCCCAGAGAAAGCGCGCCATGTCTGGCAGCGACAGTGACTGGATAAACTTCTGGCGCATGGCTTTGGTACTGGCCGCCATGACGCAGGCAAAAAACACCTCAAGATCGACTTCGCTGACATATTCCTGTTGCGCGGCCGGGCAGTTTTCCAGCGCCAGCTCCGCTTTGCCGGATAGCGCGGCGATTTCGGCGGCGATGGTTCTGGAGTCGCAAAAGATATCCGCACCGATCTGCGCCACCGGAATTTTCCGGTAGCCGCCGGCCAGTATCGCCAACTGCGGCCGTGGCGGCATTTCGCGGGTGATAACAGACTGCCAGTTGAGCCCGGTATAGCCGAGCATGAGGCGGATCTTTTCCGAGAAAGGCGACATTGCATAGTGGTGCAGAATCAGGTCAGACATGGTTATTCCTGAATGGTCCGCAAGCCCCTTGCTGAAGTGTTGCTCAACAGTTGCCGCGGGTTGGTAATGCCCGCCATGCTACTGCGCAGATGCCACGCTGTGTAGCATCAACCCCCATTGTCCTGCAGACAGAGTGCTTAAGGTCATGAAAGTCGTGATTGCCCCCGATTCATTCAAGGAAAGCCTATGCGCTGCGCAGGTGGCGGCAGCTATTGCACGCGGTTGGGCGCAGATCTATCCGGATGCTGAACTGGTGCTGCGGCCAATGGCTGACGGCGGGGAGGGGACGGTGGATGTCGTGCTCGCAGCGCTGGGCGGTGAGCGTCGCAGTACGCCGGTGTGCGGCCCTCTTGGCGCGCCGGTTGAGGCGCACTGGGGCTTGCTGCCGGACGGCAGTGCGGTCATCGAGGCGGCCGCCGCCTGCGGTCTGCATCTGCTGGAACCCGCAGAGCGGGATGTCTGCCGCGCCAGCAGCCGTGGGCTGGGTGAATTGCTGATGGCGGCAATTGATGCCGGTGTAACACGCATTGTTGTCGGTCTGGGCGGCAGTGCTTGCAACGATGGCGGCGCCGGCATGCTGCAGGCATTGGGCGTCAGGCTGCTCGATGCTCGGGGTGACGAGCTTGAGCCAGGTGGTGCTGCATTGATCGGTTTGGATCGGATTGATCTGCGCTATCTGGATAAGCGCTTGCAGCAGGTGCAGGTGCAGGTGGCTGTCGATGTGAATAATCCGCTGTGCGGCCCTGGCGGCGCGTCGGCGGTTTTCGGCCCGCAAAAAGGTGCCAGCGCAGATCAAGTTCGTTTGCTGGACGCCGCGTTAGCGCACTTCGCAGACTGCGCTGCCCAGACGCTTGGTCAGGACTCTCGGGATCAGCCGGGAGCCGGAGCTGCGGGTGGTCTGGGCTTTGCCTTGAGGGCATTTCTTGCCGCAGCTTTCTGCCCAGGTGTGGAGCTGGTGGCCCGTGTAACAGGGCTGGCGGATGCCCTGCAAGGTGCCGATCTGCTGATTACCGGGGAAGGGCGGCTGGACAGCCAGAGCCTGCATGGCAAGACCCCCATCGGCGTGGCCCGAATAGCCCGTCAGGCCGGGGTGCCGGTGGTGGCGCTGGCTGGCAGTCTGGGGCTGGATTACCAGACGCTGTATGCCGCCGGGATTGACGCCGCGTTCAGCCTGGCACCGGGACCTGTAACGCTGTCTCAGGCCTTGAGCCATACCGCTGCAGAGCTGGAAGCCCGTACCTGCGACCTCGCCAGGCTGTGGTCGGTTGCCAGATGCGCCCCGGGCAGTCGCCAAACGCACTCGAGTCCGGTCTGAGTCGGGCCGTCACGGCAGAACTGCGTACCTTGCTTGCTGTGCTTATTTGGACAGGTAGCGCATGCCTTCTTCGAGACCTTGCAGGGTCAGCGGGTACATATGGTCTTCAACCAGTTCGCGGACCAGCCCGGTGGAAGAGGTGTAGCCCCAGGAATCCTTGGGGTAGGGGTTGATCCAGATGAGCTTCTTGAATTTTTCCACGAAGCGCTTCATCCAGATGTAACCGGCTTCCTCGTTCCAGTGCTCGACGCTGCCGCCGGCCTGGGTGATTTCGTAGGGCGCCATGGCGGCATCACCGATGAAGATCACTTTGTAGTCCGGGCCGTACTTGTGCAGCAGATCGTGCGTGGCAAAACGCTCGGAACTGCGGCGCAGGTTGTTCTTCCACACCGATTCGTAGATGAAGTTGTGGAAGTAGTAGTACTCCAGGTGCTTGAACTCGGTCTTGCAGGCAGAAAACAGCTCCTCGCAGGCCTTGACGTGCGCATCCATCGAGCCGCCGATGTCGAACAGGATCAGCAGCTTGACCTTGTTGCGCCGCTCCGGACGCATCTGGATATTCAGCAGGCCGGCGTCCTTGGCGGTGTGGTCGATGGTGCCGCCGAGATCGAACTCTTCAGCCGCCCCTTCACGGGCAAACTTGCGCAGCCGGCGCAGCGCCACCTTGATGTTGCGCGTGCCCAGCTCGACTGAGTCATCGAGGTTCTTGTATTCGCGTTGATCCCAGACCTTGGCCGCGCGGCCCTGACGCTTGCCGGCATCGCCGACGCGGATACCTTCGGGGTTGAAACCACCCGAGCCGAACGGGCTGGTGCCGCCGGTGCCGATCCACTTGTTGCCGCCTTCATGGCGCTCTTTCTGTTCTTCCAGACGCTTCTTGAATTCTTCGATCAGCTTGTCCAGTCCGCCAAGGGACTGGATCTGCGCGCGTTCTTCGTCGGTCAGCAGGCGCTCGAATTCCTTGCGCAGCCACTCATCGGGGATCAGCGCTTCCAGGTGCTCGTTGAGGTTTTGCAGGCCGTTGAAATAGGCGCCGAAAGCACGGTCGAACTTGTCGAAATGCCGTTCGTCCTTGACCAGTACGGTGCGTGCCAGATAGTAGAACTCGTCCATATCGGCAAAGATCACCCGCTGCTTCAGCGCATTGATCAGGTCGAGCAGCTCACGCACCGAGACCGGCACCTTGGCTGCGCGCATTTCATTGAACAGGTTGAGCAGCATCTATCCGCCCTCATGAATTACCGTAGGGTGGGTTAGCCGCCCAGCGGCGTAACCCACCATCGATGCCACAGGCATCGCCTTGGCCAGCCTGGCGGCTGGTTGGTGGGTTACGCTGCGCTAACCCACCCTACAACAGCTGCAATCAACGGCTGCCGCGACGCGCCATGAATGCCAGACGCTCCAGCAGCATCACATCCTGCTCGTTCTTCACCAGCGCACCAGCCAGCGGTGGAATGGCCTTGGTCGGATCGCGTTCACGCAGCACGGCTTCGCCGATATTGTCGGCCATCAGCAGCTTGAGCCAGTCGACCAGTTCGCTGGTGGAAGGCTTCTTCTTCAGGCCTGGCACCTTGCGTACATCAAAGAACACGTCCAGCGCTTCGCTGACCAGATCGGCCTTGATGTTCGGGTAGTGCACATCCACGATGGTCTGCAGGGTCTTGCGGTCCGGGAAGGCGATGTAGTGGAAGAAGCAGCGGCGCAGGAAGGCGTCCGGCAGTTCCTTTTCGTTGTTCGAGGTGATGATGATGATCGGGCGCTTCTTCGCCTTGATGGTTTCATCGGTCTCGTAAACGTAGAACTCCATCTTGTCGAGTTCTTGCAGCAGGTCGTTGGGGAATTCGATGTCGGCCTTGTCAATCTCGTCGATCAGCAATACCACGCGCTCTTCCGACTCGAAGGCTTCCCACAGCTTGCCTTTCTTGATGTAGTTGCGCACATCGTGAACCTTGTCCGAATCCAGCTGCGAATCGCGCAGACGGCTCACCGCATCGTATTCATAGAGGCCCTGATGCGCCTTGGTGGTGGACTTGATGTGCCAGGTGATCAGGCGCGCACCGAAGGAGTCGGCCAGCTGCTCGGCGAGCATGGTCTTGCCGGTACCGGGCTCGCCCTTGACCAGCAGCGGACGCTCCAGAGTAATGGCGGCGTTGACGGCCAGTTTGAGATCGTCGGTGGCGACGTAAGACTGGGTACCTTCGAATTTCATCGGGATCATCCTCGAACGGAGAGGCCGGAACAAAACCCGGCGGTTCAGTAATTGCAGGGTGTGGACTATACCGCGCAGGCGCGGGCCTGTGAACGAAGTCGCCTTATTCAGCCGTTGAATGACGGCCTGCAGCGCAGGGCAACTGACGACTGGACGGTCACCGTCTGGCGACTTAGGCTTGAGGACTTACATTCCCGCTTTGGAGCCTGCAATGAGCCGTATCTTCGCCGACAATGCCCAGTCGATTGGCAACACTCCACTGGTCCGTATCAACCGCCTGGGGCCGGCAGGCGTCACCATTCTGGCCAAGATCGAAGGGCGTAATCCGGGCTATTCGGTGAAATGCCGGAT
>DATMWH010000170.1:0-5616 GCA_035562615.1 Pseudomonas sp.
CGCTTGAAGTCGATGCAAGCAGTTGTCTTGGCGAGTGGAATGCCGGACGCAGGCGCCCGCAGCGTCTCTCCATTGAGCGTGGCGCCATGGCCGCGCAGGGCGGCGAAAGATTCATCATGCATCGGGTCGTAGACGATACCGGCCTCGATGCGGCCCCGGCGCATGAGCGCCAAGGAAACGGCGAACAGCGGGATGCCGGCAGCGTAGTTGCTGGTGCCGTCGAGCGGGTCGAGAATCCATAGGCCGCCGTGATCCTCGCCACTTGCGTTGCCGGCTTCGTCGAGCAGCCGCTGCTGTTGCAGCGCCTCCATTTCCTCGCCAAGCAAGGCAATCCCGGGGTGGCGCGCCGCCAGCTCGGCCTGCAAGCGCGATTGCATCGCCAGGTCGGCCTCGGTCAACCAGCTGCCATCCGCTTTTTCGCGACGGCTGGTGTGGCGAAAGCTCTCGAGCAACTCTTCACGCGCGACCGCACGGACGATCGTCTCAAGGGCTGAAAGATCTGAAGGGGTCATGGACAACTCGCTTGCCTCTGCTGAGTTTCGAACGGGTGTAAGACGACTTGCCAGTGGGCAGTCGCTTGGATTGACAGCTGCACTTTGCTACCGGCCGGGAGGAACGTCCTGTTAAGCTTCCCTTAAGAATATATTGTTAAACTTATTCAGGTATGTTCGCAACGACTCACCCGTGAAGGAGAGTGACTTGAAGACCAGATTCCATTTGCTTGCATTCATCACACTGGCTGCAACGGCTATGGCCGGTACGGCTAATGCCCAGGTCGGGGAGCCTGGCCGCCTCCTGGCATCCAATTGCTTCCAGTGCCATGGCACCAATGGCCAAGGCCCCGGCTTCGACACGATTGCCGGCAAATCTGCAAGCGAGCTCTATCAGGAACTCAAGGATTTTCAGTCCGGCAAGGAAGGCGATGGAATCATGGCAAAGCATTCCCTGGGCTACACCGACGCCCAGCTTCAATCGCTGGCCGCGTGGCTGGCCACCCAGCGCTGACAATCGGCATCGCGCGTCCGTAACATTCGGAGAAGATCATGGATAGAAGAAAGTTTCTAGGCTCTGCCGTCGCCGGGGTCGTGGGGTCTACGCTGCTCTCGTGTGGCGGTGGTGGGGGTGGCGACAGCGGTGACACCGCCACCGCTCCGGCCCCTGCTCCGGTGCCTCCGGCTGTCACAGTCAAATCGAGGGTAATCGTGATCGGCGGTGGCATGGGCGGTGCGACCGTGGCCAAGTACTTGCGCCTGTGGGGCGATGCGATCAGCGTGACCTTGATCGAGCGCATGCCCACTTATACCTCCAACATCATGAGCAGCCTGGTGCTGACCGGTCAGCGCACGATGAGCAGCCTGTCGTTCAGCTATGACACGCTGCGCAGCAAATACGGCATCACCACCGTATTTGGCGAGGTTGTCGGAGTCGACCCGGTGAGCGTAAAGGTCACGCTTGCCGATGGCACTGTGCTGACTGCCGACCGTATCGTCATGGCGCCCGGCATCAGCTTCGATGACGTACCTGGATTGGGCACCTCCGACAAAATGCCCCATGCCTGGCAGGCCGGACCGCAGACGGCGTTGCTGGCCAGTCAGCTCAGTGCCATGCCTACCGGGGGCGTGATGCTACTCACTATTCCCAAGACCCCCTACCGGTGCCCACCTGGTCCTTACGAGCGCGCCTGCCTGCTCGCGGACTGGCTCCGAATCAACAAACCCGGCTCAAAACTGATCGTCCTCGATGCCAATCCGGGAATCGTCACCGAAGTCGACAACTTCACCAATGCCTTCACCGGGCTGTACGGGAGCATTATTAGTTACACTCCCAATGCGGAAGTTACCAGTGCGGACCCGAACACCATGTCCCTCATCACCACGGCTGGCAATTTCAGCGGGCATGTCATCAACTTGATTCCACGTCAGCGCGCTGCTCCCCTGCTGGCGGTTGCCGGGCTGAACAACGCGACTGAAGGCCGTTTTGGCCGGGTCAACGTGTTGAACTATGCGAGTACGGTCGCTGGCGCAGAAAAGATCCACATCATCGGCGACTCCAGCGCTACCACTCAGCCCAAGGCTGGCCATATAGCGAACCAGGAAGCCAAGGTCTGTGCGGATGCAATCAGCCGAATCCTGTCTGGTGGATCACCGGATCCGGCTCCAGTGACCAATTCGGCATGCTACTCGACGATCACCATGAGCCAGGCCTCCTGGCTGCATGCCTTGTTCCAGTATGACCCCGGCACCACCGACATGAAGGCGGTTGCGGCAGCCTCAGGGGCTTCGACCGGGTGGGATGCGGATAACTTCAAGGACATGGAAACCTGGTTCAATGCCTTGATGGGGGATTCGTTTGGTTAACGACGTTCCCACGAACGTCCGGAAAATACCGTGCCGTTGTGGCGCCGGTCTCATTTTTCACTGAATTGCCCCGCTTTCCAGTCCCAGGTGCCTTGAACCATAGAGCCATTCGTATGACGTTCTGCGCGACCGGCCGGTCAGGGTCGAGAAGAGTTCCGCAGCCGAGATCCTCTGAGCATCAGGCAGAACCCGGCCACAACCGGCTGGTCGTCTGTTCCCTGAAGTTGTCATTCGAGTGGCCGCTGCACTACGGAACCTGCCGGATGTCCTACGGAAGCACCTCGGCGCTTCACAAGGAGGCAGCGGCGAAGTTCCTTGAGTACCTGACCTCGGACAGCGCTCAACGCTACTTCGCCGATGTCAACAACGAGTGGCTTGTGGTGGTCAGCGTGAAGGTCGATAACCCGGCACTCAAGGTGATGGGCGGCTACAAGGCTGATGCGCTGCCGGTGGGTGAACTGGCGAAATACGCTGCGACTGCACGGAAAGTGTTTGATCGCGCTGGCTGGAAGCGGTTTTCGCAATGCCCGTGGCCGGTTTCATGCCACGGGCGTGTGCCGATCTCTGCAGGCTCAGAGGTAGCCCAGCAGCTTCCACCAGGTGGTGCCCACGACCACCAGCACCAGCAGATTGGACCACGCTGGTAGCGGCGCCAGCAGCCCACCACTCGTTGAGCGTGGTGTAGCCCGAGCCGAAGATGATGGGCGCCGTTCCCGTGCCGTAATGGGTCAGCGACATCATCAGCGATGATGAAAATGCCAGCATCAGTCCCAGCAACATGGGGGGCGCGCCCAAGGCCACGCCGGCGGCGAAAAAAGCAGCGAACATCGCCGTAATGTGGGCGGTGGTGCTGGCGAAGAAATAGTGAGAATAAAAGTAAACCAGGATCAGGATAAGGACACCGGATTTCCAGCCCAGACCCATGGCACTTATACCGCTCTGGATGGTCCCTGAAAACCAAGTAATCAACCTCAGCTTGCCGAGGAAGGTGGCCATCATCACCAGTGCGGCAAACCAGATCAGGGTATCCCAGGCACTCTTGGCTTTGAGAATATCTTCCCACTGCAGCACGCCGGTGACCAACAGCAAGGATAGCCCGATCAAGGCCGTCGTGGTCGCGTTCAGCGCCATCTCCGGGCCGAGCAGCATTTCGGGAACGCCGGCCCACATGGCCAGCATCATGGCCAGAACGCCGAGTGTAATGAACTCCGCGGGCTTCATCGGGCCGAGCTTGGTCAGCTCGGCCTCGGCGAGGCCCTTGGCATTTGGGGTGTTTTTGATCTCGGGCGGGAACAGTACGTACAGTACCAACGGCATCAATAGCAACATGCACAGACCCGGAAGTGCTGCGGCCAGTGCCCACTGCCCCCAGGAGATCTGAATCGCCGAGTCGGTGGCCTTTGCAATCAAGTCCACGATCAGCGGATTGGGCGCGGTGGCAGTAATGAACATCGCCGAGGTGATCGGGTTGGTGTTGTAGTTAACCAGCGCCAGGTAGCGCCCCATTTTGTTTTGAGTACCCTTGTCCGGGCTGGAGTCGAAGCCGTCGGCGATCGAGCGCATGATGGGGTGGATGATCGCGCCGCCGCGCGCCGTATTGCTGGGCGTGACCGGGGCAATGACCAGCTCGGAGAGCACCAGGCCGTAGGCGATGCCGACGGTCTTCTTGCCGAACAGGGATATGAAGTTGTACCCGATGCGCGTGCCCAGTCCGGTCTTGGTGAGCGCCAGAGCAATCATCACGGCAACGGCAATCAGCCAGATCAGTGGGTTGGCAAACCCGCTCAGGGCATCAGCAATGGCACCCTCGGGTTTGCCCGGACGTGTGACTTCGGTGATGGCCACCAGGGCGATGGCGATGATCGACACGCCGCCGATGGGCAGCGCCTTGCCGATGATCGCGGCGATGGTGCCGACGAACAGCGCCAGCAAATGCCAAGCTTCCGGCGTGACTTTTTCAGGCACGGGAATGACGAACCAGATCAGCAGGGCCAGACCCACCGAGATGGCAGTGGGCAGGGGTTTGGGCAGGGCAAGTGTGGTCATGGAGTATTCACCGGGTGAATTGGATTGGGGCGCCAAGCCGTCGAGCGCTTTGATTATCGTATCGTTCGTGTCGAACGTAGACATCGGGGCGAAAATGGCCGTCAGGCATGGCGAAGGCAACCGACGGTAAAGAGTTGTAATGGTGTGATGATACCCACAGCCAGCAGGCCGGGCGGCTGAAAGGTGGCGCTCAGGATCCGCTGTGGTTGCGCAGTTCCCTTTCGGCCTCTGAGTTCAATCGTTCTTTCCTTACCGGTCAATGCCTTAAGGCCAACCAATCCTTTCGAAACAAAGCATGACCGTTTCATTTCGATGTAATACGGTGAAGTATATATACATCACCGTACAACGCATCTTTCAATAAATGTCTTCCTAGCAGAGAGCGGCGCCAGATCGCCCACAGCCATAGAGGACGGGTTAAGAATCAGTGCGTTACGTGATGCCTCTAGCGTAATTCTGGACGAAGCCATGGTTTTTTGGATAGGCATATGGTGAAGTATGTATACTTCACCATACCTCTATGCTGCCTTTAGGCGAGGGCCTCTCGCTTGGCGCTCACCTTCGCACTCTCCTGAGGAGCCGTCGTTCTCCTCTTAATGGAACGTGGGCTTGGGGCTCGATGCGGAGGAGTACGAGGCGCAGCTCAAGGTTTTGCTGTCGATGCGAGAGGATTCAAGGCCATAACAAGCCGCGGCCTGATGTGTACGTGGAACCATGGATGCCCGAAAAGGGCAAGGAGTGGACGTGGTGATTAACCCGCCGAACTTCCGCTGTGGGTCGGCTGCACTCAGTGGTGAAGGGCTGCTTTCAGGAAGCGAAACCTCAAGGGCATCCGAATGTGGCTGCGGTGGCCCTGGCCAATAAGACCGCAAGGATGGCCTGGGCAATGTTGAGAAACGGCACTGATTACCAACCAGGCCTTGTCGCCAACTGATGTTTGCTCTATTTAACCGATTGAACCAGATTTGGGAGCACCTCAACCACGATTGCAAAGCAAACTGAACGATGGCGTACAGGTCGAACCGGCGCCGGCAGAATCCGTGAATGGCCGAGTGCATAAGGCACGATAAACCAATTGGGAGCTGGCGCGCGAATAGCCCATCATGGCCCAGCACAGTTAATTCGGTGCGGCAGTTAAAGGCCGGATATACGTGAGCAGTCGTACCTCAACGTCAAAGAGCAGCGTGCTTGCATACGAGAAGGGGTCCATATA
>DATMWH010000171.1:0-3088 GCA_035562615.1 Pseudomonas sp.
AAAGGCACCTACCGCCCGGATCGGCACGCAAAAGGCCCAGAAGGCTATCAGGCACCGGCAGAAGGTTATCCGCAGCCGCTGGAGTACCTGAGCGCCCCGGCAATGGCTATCTGGCGTGAAGTTGAAACGGTGATGGGTGGCTGCAACCTGTACACCCAAGCTGACGCGGCAAAGCTGGCCCGGTACTGCTGTATCGAGGCAGAGTTCCGAGCAGATCCGGCAGAGTTCCCAGCGGCCAAGCTGACCCAGCTCAGGCTAATGGAGCGTGACCTGTACCTAGACCCCGAAGCACGCGCCAAAGTTGGAGCGACTGCCAAGCCGAAAACCCGAAACCCATTCGCGGATCTGTGACAGACGGCCAAGACCCGAGCTTGCCCGGTAGGGGGTATGACCACCTCCAAGCAGACGCTATCTAAGACCGATCCCAGACCACTCTTTTCATTAAGCCGTAGAATTTAGGGAGCCGAGAATGTCAGAGCGAGGACGCAAATCAGCGGCATCTATGACGATTGCGCCGCACGCTGGCACTGATTCCAGACTATCCCCACCCGCAAACCTCACCGCAGCGCAAAAGGCTGTTTGGCTGAGCATGATCAATGCTCGCCCGGCTGACTGGTTCGGGCCTGAACACGCTGGAATGCTTGAGCAGTATTGTCGGCACAAAGTACAGGCCGATCTGGTGGCTCAGCAGCTTCAATCCTTCGATCCGGCTTGGCTGGCTGATGACGATGGTTTGCAACGCTTCGACAAGCTCAGCGCAATGCAGGACAGGGAAAGCAAAACCATCACAGCCTTAATGAGATCCATGCGCCTGACTCAGCAGAGCATGATCCGCGCCGACAAGGTTGTGAGGAACACCATAGGCCGCAAGCCGTGGCAGGTTGACGACTGAAAGCGACCTAGCCCCGGCTTATTGTTGGCAACTTTGTTGGAAATAAAATCAGGCTAAAAAAAAGCCCCGAGAAATCAGGGCTTTAGAATCGAATTTGGCGGTGAAGAAGGGATTCGAACCCTTGATACGATTTCTCGTATACACACTTTCCAGGCGTGCTCCTTCAACCGCTCGGACACTTCACCGGTACTCGCCGGACTGCAGTCCAACGAGGCGACGCAATTTATCTGAAAGGCCACGCAAAGGCAAAAGGTTTTTCAGCAGATTCAGACTGTTATGCCGGGCGTTAGGCAGCGTTTTGGACAGAATCGCAGGTTCAGCGGACTTTCTTCTGCCGCAACGCTTTACCGTCGGTTCGCGCATGGGTATGGTCGTCCCCTCTTAAACTCAAGGAACTCTGCCATGACTGATCTGGTGTCTTATCAATTCGAAGACGGCATCGCCACCCTGACCCTGTGCAACGGCAAGGTCAACGCGATTTCTCCGGACCTGATCGGTGCTTTCAACGCCGCACTGGATCGTGCTGAACAGGATCGTGCGGTGGTCGTCATTACCGGCACTCCCGGCATTCTTTCCGGCGGCTACGACCTCAAGGTCATGACCACCGGCCCGGCCAATGCGATTGCCCTGGTCACTATGGGCTCGAAACTGACCCGCCGCATGCTCGCCCACCCCTATCCGATCATTGTCGCCTGCCCCGGCCACGCCATTGCCAAAGGCGCATTCCTGCTGCTGGCAGCCGATTACCGCATCGGCGTGGAAGGCCTGTTCAATATTTGCCTGAATGAAGTACAGATCGGCATGACCATGCACCATGCCGGCATCGAACTGGCGCGCGACCGTCTGCGCAAGTCAGCCTTTCACCGCTCGGTCATCAATGCTGAACCCTTCACCCCGCAAGGTGCGGTGGATGCCGGCTTCCTCGACAAGGTGGTCGCGGCCGAAGACCTGCACGCCACCGCTCTGGCTACCGCGCAGCAGATGAAGAAGCTCAACATGGTGGCGCACCGCAACACCAAGCTCAAAGTCCGCAAGGGCTTGCTGGAGGCGCTGGACAAGGCCATCGAACTGGACAGCGCGGCAGGCATGTAATGACTGTATCCCTCTCTCTCTCCCCGGAACGGGAGAGAGCGGTAGCCCGGATACAATCCGGGAGCGTCTTGAGAGTGAGCATAATTTCCCCGGATTGCATCCGGGCTACTGCTAGTAGTAGGCGTTCTCGCGATTGCTGTGATCGGTTACATCACGCACGCCTTTGAGGCCGGGGATGCGTTCCAGCAAGGTCTTCTCGATACCCTCCTTGAGGGTGTAGTCGACTTGCCCGCAACCCTGGCAACCGCCGCCAAAACGCAGAATCACGATACCGTCGTCGATATCCACCAGACTGACCTGCCCACCATGACCCGCCAGGCCAGGGTTGATTTCGGTCTGCAGGTAATAGGTGATGCGCTCGCTCAGCGGGCTGTCCTCGGTGACCATCGGCACTTTGGCATTCGGTGCCTTGATGGTCAGCTGACCGCCCATGCGGTCGGTGGTGTAGTCCACTACGGCGTCTTCGAGAAACGGCTCACTGACGGCATCGAGATAGGCGGTGAAACTGGCCAGTGACAACGCGGTGTCTTCCGGCTTCTCTTCACCCGGTTTGCAATAGGCAATGCAGGTTTCTGCCTGCGGCGTCCCCGGTTGGGTGATGAAAATACGGATGCTGATACCGGTGGTGTTCTGCTTGGCCAGCAAGTCAGCCAGATACGCTTCGGCTGCTTCGGTAATGGTGATGGCGCTCATGGAAACTCCTCGAAATCCTGCCCGGCAGTGTACGTCAGTCAGGCCAAAGGATAAAGGCCTAGTAATTTAGTAGGAATAATAAAGCGGATGTAACCAGGTCCAGACAGACCCGGTACTGGGCCTTTAACGATTCTCGAAACGGCTCATGTCCAGCCTTCCGGCCTCGATCGGATCGCTCTGACGCAAGTAATCGGTCAGATCATTGAAGTAGAACCAGAACTGCGGATGACTGCGCCGCACGCCCCAGCGCGCTGCTATGGCCTGGAAACCACTGTCATCCTCTTTCTGTTGCACCTCTTCCAGCAATCCCTTGAGCCCACCCGACGGCTGCACCTGTTCCATGGCATCGACAAAGCCGGGAACCTCAGCGGCTTTGAGATTGAGCATGAAGTTCGGATAGTTGCCCAGCAC
>DATMWH010000172.1:0-1545 GCA_035562615.1 Pseudomonas sp.
CACCACATCGGCGCCACACTTCTGCGCCAGTGCACGGCGGCCCGGGGAAAAGTCGCTGGCCACTACCCGTTCGACACCCTGTGCCTTGAGCAGGCAGATGACCGCCAGCCCTACCGGCCCGCAACCGATCACGATCGCCACATCGCCCCTTTTGATCTCGCTGCGCCGCACCGCGTGCCAGGCCACGGCCATGGGTTCGGTCAACGCCGCCAGATCCGCCGACAAGCCATTGGGCACCGGCACCAATGCAGACTCCTGCAACACCATGCGCTCGGCATACGCCCCGGTTGCTACCGGGGAAAGACCGGCCAGATGAATCTGCGAGCCCAGACGCAGAATCGGCTGCGCCACCACGCGCGTCCCGACCTTGATCTTCTTGTCGCAACCGGGACCGTACTCCAGAACCTCGGCGCAGAACTCGTGGCCGAACACCACCGGATCAGTACTGGAGGGCATCACCGGGCCAAGACCGACCTTGCTCACCACCGCCTTGAATTCATCACAGTGGTGGCGCATGTGCAGGTCGGAGCCACAGATACCGCAACGCTGAACATCCAGCAGCACCTGAGCGTTACCCGGCACCGGCTCGGGGATATCGACAACACTCAATACAGTGTTCTGACAGACAACAGCTTTCATGGATGCTCTCCAGTTAATTGGGCAGAGATAACGGACACAGTACGGTGCATCCGGCAGGCAAAATCGACAGGGCTCCCGCCCTCACTTGAGAAACTCCAGCAGCAGCGGATTAACCTTCTCCGGCGCATGCACCTGCAGCCAGTGGTTGGCGCCCTCGACAATCGCGCAGCGAAACGGCGCATCAACGTAGTTGGCCGAGTCGCGCATCTGCCCTTCGGTCAGAAAGCGATCGCCGGTACTGTAGATGCCGTACACCGGCACCCTGGCCTTGGGCAATGGCTTGGGCAGGATCAGGTCAACGTTGGCCCGGTAGTAGTTGATCCCGGCGGTCAGTCGCCCCGGCCGCTCCAGGATGGGTTTCCAGTGGGCAAACTCCTCGGGAAAGTTCGTCCAGCTGCGGAAGAACCACCAGTCGCCGGCCTTGAGCAACCACTCGGGAAACAATGGCAGCTGGAACATCAGCACATACCAGCCCTTGAGCTTTTGTCCCAGACCACCGCTGCCATAGGCCGTCGGATGCCCGACGGACAGCGGTATATAGCGCTCGACGCGCTGCGGGTACTTGAGCGCGAACAACCAGCCCTGCACGGCGCCCCAGTCATGGGCAACCAGCCGCACCTTGTCGATCTGCAAAGCATCGAGCAGCGCGCGCAGATCATCCACCAGCAGGTCGCGCTGGTAATCGGCGATCCGCGGCGGCAGTTGCGATTCACCACAACCGCGGGTATCTGGCGCGATCACCTGATAGCCGGCCTCGACCAGCATGGGGATTTGCTTGCGCCAGACTTCATGGGTATCGGGAAAACCGTGCACCAGCAGCACCGGCGGGCCTTCGCCAGCAATCAGCACATTCATTTCCAGGCCATTGATCTGCAGCTTGCGTGTCGGGTAGCTCAAGGTGATGCC
>DATMWH010000173.1:0-2391 GCA_035562615.1 Pseudomonas sp.
CATCGGCGCCAGCGAGCCGCCGCGCGCCAGAATCGCCTCGCGGAAGGCGCGGCCGGTTTCCGGATTGAGCACGCCCTCTTCCTCGAATCTGGAGAACGCATCGGCCGACAGCACTTCCGCCCACTTGTAGCTGTAGTAGCCGGCCGCGTAACCGCCGGCAAAGATATGGGCAAAACCATTGGCAAAGCGGTTGTAGGCCGGCGGACGCATCACGGCGACCTCGTCACGGATGCTTTCGATCACCTGCAGTACGCTGCGGCCGTCACCATGGGTGGCATGCAACTCGAAGTCGAACAGGCTGAACTCCAGCTGGCGCGCCATCATCAGGCCGGACTGGAAATTCTTCGCCTCGAGCA
Organism: Pseudomonas sp.; assembly: GCA_035562615.1. Classification (GTDB taxonomy): domain Bacteria; phylum Pseudomonadota; class Gammaproteobacteria; order Pseudomonadales; family Pseudomonadaceae; genus Aquipseudomonas. The sequence continues at coordinate 357 of DATMWH010000173.1, forward strand.
TTTTCTCCAGCAGGTCCTGCGGCAACGGCTCTCCACTTTCAAAGTGCCCGGAGATCAGCGCCAAGCCTTCCGGCTCCCAGCACCAGTTCTCCATGAACTGGCTGGGCAGTTCCACCGCATCCCAGGCCACGCCGTTGATGCCGGAAACCCCGGCATGCTCGACACGGGTCAGCAGGTGATGCAGGCCATGACCGAACTCGTGGAACAGCGTCGTCACTTCATCATGGGTGAGCAGGGCTGGCTGACCATTCACTGCAGGCGTGAAATTGCACACCAGATTGGCCACCGGGCTGATCAGCTGGCCATCAGCCGCGCGGCGCTTGTCACGCGCGCCATCCATCCAGGCACCGCCACGCTTGTTGGCGCGGGCATACAGGTCGAAGAAAAAGCGCCCGACGTGCTGGCCGTGTTCGTTGATTTCGAACAGACGTACATCCGGATGCCAGCTATCAAAGCCCTTGAGCTCGACAATCTGAATCCCGTAGAGCTTCTCGACGATGGCGAACAGTCCGCTCAGCACCTTGTCGATCGGGAACCAGGCGCGCACCTGTTCCTGGGAAATGCTGTAGCGCTGCTGACGCAATTTTTCGCTGTAATAACCCACATCCCAGCTGTTCAGTTCACTGCAGCCCTGCGTCGTGGCATAGGCCTGTAACTCTTGCAGGTCGCTGGCCGCGAACGGCTTGCTGCGCAGCGCCAGATCGCGCAGGAAGTGCAGCACTTGCTCGGTGGACTCTGCCATCTTGCTGGCCAGCGACAGTTCGCTGTAATGGGCAAAACCCAGCAGCCGGGCCAGCTCCTGACGCAGGTCGAGGATCTGCTCCATCAGCGGGCCGTTGTCGAACTGGCCGGCGTTGGGGCCCTGATCGGACGCGCGGGTGCAATACGCGGCATACAGCTCTTCGCGCAGCGCACGGTCGTCGGCGTAGGTCATCACCGCGTAATAGCTGGGGAACTCCAGACTGATCAGCCAGCCGTCCAGCTCCTTGGCCTGCGCCGCCTGAGCCATCTGTGCCCGAGCCGAATCCGGCAGGCCGGCGAGGGCGGATTCATCGGTAATGTGCTTGGTCCAGGCTTGCGTGGCATCCAGCAGCTGATTGGAGAAGCGGCTGGTCAGCTCCGACAGCTGCATCTGAATGGCGCCATAGCGTTGCTGCTCGGCTTCCGGCAGATCGATACCGGACAGGCGAAAATCGCGCAGCGCATGCGCCAGCAGAGTCTTCTGTCCGTCATCGAAGCCCGCGGATTCGGGGCTGACCGCCAACGCGGCATAAGCCTCGAACAGCGGTTTGTTCTGGCCGATCTCGGTCCAGTACTCGGACAACTTGGGCAGACAGGCCTCATAGGCCGCACGCAGTTCCGGGCTGTTGCACACCGCATTCAGATGGCTGACCGGCCCCCAGGCGCGCCCGAGCCGGGCGTTCAATTCATCCAGCGCCAGCACCAGTCCTGCCCAGCCCGGTGCGGCATGCTGGGTTTCCAGAGGCTGGCTCTCCAGCAGCTGGGCGATGGCGCCACGGTTATCCGCCAGGATTTGGCTGATGGCCGGCTCGACGTGCTCGGGACGAATGGCAGAGTAGGGCGGCAGGTCGAAGTCTTGCAGCAGGGGGTTACTGGCAGTCACGGGATTTTCCTTGGAGGCGAAGGGCGCGGTGCAAACAGGCACCTGTATGGGCGCCATCTTAATTACAATCGGCCAAACTCGCAGCCAGAAGGAATCTATCGTGGCGATCAGAACGTATCAGGGCATGACACCCGCCCTCGGTGAGCGCGTATTTGTCGACCGCAGCGCCGTGGTGCTGGGCGATGTGCAACTGGGCGACGACAGTTCGGTTTGGCCGATGGCCGTGGTGCGCGGCGATATGCACAGGATTCGCATTGGCGCCCGCAGCAGCGTGCAGGATGGCAGCGTGCTGCATATCACCCACGCCGGCCCATTCAATCCTGACGGCTACCCGCTGCTGATCGGCGACGAGGTCACCATCGGTCACAACGTCACCCTGCACGGCTGCACCCTGGGCAACCGCATTCTGGT
>DATMWH010000174.1:0-3068 GCA_035562615.1 Pseudomonas sp.
GCCATGCTTAACGGCTTGGTCCGGCTGGCCTGCAGCAGTTCACCAGTGCGCGCTTCCAGAGCCCGCGCCAGCTGCTGAAAACGCTCCTGCCGCTGCCAGACTTCCGCCTTGGCTGCGCTGTCGCCCTGATCCTGCACCTTGGGGAAGTGCTGCCAGGGCTGCCTGGCCAGCTGGTCCAACTCCTGCGCCTGAAGCGCAAAGCGCTCGCCATCGAAGGCAATCCGTCCGCGCATCATCCCACCGAGACTTTCGCTGGTCTTGAGCATCTGTTTGAAGATGACCTGCCGCTTGCCCATCGGCGAGTCGGGATCCACACCACCACAACCGGCCAACAGCAACACCAGACAACCTGCAAGCAAGCAACGAATGCGCATGGATAACTCTCGGGAAGGAAAAGGACCGACAGTCTAACCGATCAATCCTTGAACAAAGCGCGGACAATTCCCGGTGAAAATACCGGCAAAGCCTGCGGGCAAAATCTCAGCTACTTTTTCTTTGCTGCCCAAGAAACTGATCAATACTGACGATAGCCAGAAACCGCATCATGCCACCGGAGTCAGCATGCAAGGCTCACCGACTGCCTCATCCCCTTTTTCGGCCCGGACTATCACCCTGCAAATGACCCCATGGGCTATTGCTGGCAGGCTGACACTGGGCGCACGGCCCATGCTGCGCGGAGAGCCAACCACGACAACCATCCAAGGCAACGATAATGCCGCCATCGAGGCCGCACGCGCCGGGAAAGCCGGTCGCGGGTTTGCCGTGGTGGCGGACGAGGTACGTGCGCCGTCCAATCGTTCAATCCGGTTTTCGCAGAACATTGGTGAACACGGGGATGCGGTGGATGGCGACCTGAAAGCCGCTGATGAGTCGCTCGGCCAGCTGCTGGGATTGATACGCAAGCATTATGTACAGCCGGGCAGTTTTGCCGGCACACTCCGGCAGCTGTCGCCAACCAGCAGCGCCGAACAACGTGAAGAACTGCACGCCGCCATCGAACAACTGGCAAACCTGCCCCACAACCCGGTCGCCCAGTCCAGCATGGCCGCGGGTGGCATCGATCTCTTCTAAGGAAGCCCCATGAGTACAGTGACCCTGCGCCCGGCCAGCCGTTTTGACTTCAACAGCTTTCGCGATTTTCGCAGCAGCTATGAGCGCGCACTGGAAACGGAAGGGACACGGTTGCTGGTCGTCGACATGCACGACGTGCAATACATCGACTCGGCAGCACTGGGCATCCTGTTGCTGATGCGCGATCGCGCCAACTCGGCCCAGTGCGCAGTGGAGCTGCACAACCTGCGTGGCGTCGCCAAGGAAGTGCTGGAAATCGCCAATTTCCAGAAAATCTTCACCATCCGCTAGCCATGAAACCGCTGCATATCCTGACGATTGATGACGATGCCCTGATCGGCAAGGTCATCAACATGTTTGTCAGTCAGCTCGGCCATACCAGCATCCATTTCAGCAATGGCCAGGACGCGCTGGCACGCTATCGCGAGGAGGACTTCGATCTGGTGCTGGTCGATCGCATCATGCCGGAAATGGACGGGCTGGAAACCACGCGCTTGCTGCGTGAAATCCAGCAAGACAGCGGCTGGCGACCGATCATCATGCTTTCAGGCGCCAGCGACGTCGGCGAACAGGTATTGGCGCTCAACTCCGGCTGCGATGACTTTCTCGCCAAACCGATCAACTTCAGCATCCTGGAAGCCAAGATCAACTCCTTCTGGCGCATTGCCCAGATGCAGCAGCAAATTTCCCGGCAGCACGAGTCACTGCTCGGCTACGCCAATATCGAGGCCGAAGAAAAGCGCATCAGCAACTTCCTGATGGAACGTCTGGTGCACCGCGAGCAGCTGGCAAACCCGGCCATCGACCATTACATCCTGCCGGCCAGCGTCGTGTCAGGCGATCTGCTGCTGGCGTGCACCTCGCGCAGCGGTGATATCTACGTGATGCTGGCCGATGCCACCGGACACGGCCTGCCCGCCGCACTGACCCTGATTCCGCTGTCGCAAACCTTTTACGCCATGGCGTCCAAGGGTTTCCAGTTACGCAGCATCGTGCAGGAGCTCAACACCCAGCACCGCGCCTACAGCCCTTCCGACCGTTTCGTCGCCGCACTGGCCGCCTGTTTCCGCCCGCGCGAAGGTACTCTGGAGGTCTGGAATGGCGGCATTCCCGCAGCCCTTCTGCTGAACAATCAGGGCAAAGTGCTGTGGCGCTTCAACTCGCTGAACCTGCCGCTGGGCATCGTGCCCAACCAGCAGACCACTCACGAGGTCGAAGCAATGCGCCTGCCCGAAGAGGCGCAGTTGTTCATGTACTCCGACGGCCTGGTCGAGGCCGAAAACGCGGCCGGCGAAGCCTTCGGCAAACACCGGCTGGAACACGCCCTGCACATGACGGAACCCGCACAGCGGCTGCAACGCATGCAGCGCGCAGTGGCCGAACACCTGCAACAGGCAGTGCCGCATGACGACCTTTCCTGCCTGCAATTGAATTGCCGCGAAGCGGACAGTGATCCCGCCACAGAAAGAACCCCGGCCGGAGCCACTGACCAATCAGAAACCTGGGGCCTGGAGTTGCTGCTGACCTCGCCACAACTGCGGCGACTCGATCTTGAGCCGCTGATCAGCGACTTCTGCCAGAACCTGGGGCTCGATGATGCCCGTCAGGGGCAATTCAGCCTGATCCTGCGCGAGTTGCTGTGCAACGCACTGGATCACGGCGTGCTGGGGCTGGACTCCAAACTGAAACACGACCTGGATGGTTTCGAGCGTTACTTCCAGCTGCGCGACGAGCGCCTGCAGGCACTGCGCAACGGTGAAATCAGCATCAGCATCAATCAGATCAACAGCGCCCACAGCAGCCTGCTGAGCATCAAGGTTGTCGACAGCGGTCCGGGCTTCAACCACGATGCCTTGAGCCTTGATCAGCCACAGGCGAATGAGCAGGGCTACCACGGCCGCGGTTTGAAACTATTGAAAGGCCTGTGCAGCCGCCTGGAATTTCTGCCTCCGGGCAACCAAGTGATTGCCGAACTACGTTGGGATCACGGCAGCGCG
>DATMWH010000175.1:0-4678 GCA_035562615.1 Pseudomonas sp.
GTTGATTCCGGCTGAAATCCGCGCGGTCAGTGAAGTCTGGGATGACCACACCAATGCAGATGGCACTGGCCTTGGCTGGGATGTCCTGCGCAAGGTGTTTGAGCCGGCAGGCGTCAAGGTGCTCGCTAACACCGAGCCCTACACGCGCTCGATTGGCCTGGTGATGCGCGGCAAGGCGGATGTCTGGCTGGGTTCCTATGCGGATGAAGTCGACGGTGCGGTGTATCCGACATGGCATTACGATGTCGACCGGATCTACGCCCTGGGGCTGTCCCAGGCCCCGTTGCCGAGCAATGAGACTGTTGGTCAATACCGCTTGTTCTGGGTACGCGGTTATGACTTTCAGGACCAGCTGCCCAATATCACCACCTACCGGGAAATCCAGCGCCGCGATGGCGTGCTGGAGATGCTGCAGAACAAGCGCGCAGACTTTTATATCGATGCGATTGAAGAGATCGATATGGTGCTTGCTGCCGCCTCCGACAAGTCAGCATTTCGCATTACTCAGGTAGCCGAGCTGCCGCTGTTTTTGGGCTTTTCACCGAATGAACGTGGCCGGGCTTTGGCGGCCCTGTTTGATCAGCGTATGGCCGTACTGGTGCAAAGCGGGGCCTTGAAGCCGATTTTTGCCGGCTGGAACAAGCCCTATCCGTTTAGTCCTGCGACAAACCCATAATCAGCTGTGCGGGCGGCGTAATTCCGCCCTTACTTCCAAGGGAGCTACTCACGTCATGTTGCGCGTTGCATGTTTGCTTTTTACCGGCCTGCTTGCCGTCAGTATGACGGTCAGTGCAGCGCCGCAAGTTCAGGTCGTCGGGCTGTTTCCCGGTGCCGCGGTGATCAGCGTCGATGGCCAGCGCAAGCTGGTGAAAGTAGGGCAGACCGGACCCCGAGGGGTTCAGGTGATCAGCGCCGACAGTCGCAGTGCGGTGTTGCGGGTCGACGGCGTCGAGCGCAGTTATGGCTTGAGCCGCGATTACTCGGCGACCTCAGGCGGCGCTTCGCAACCGGTTCAGGTGAGCATTGCCAAAGGGCTCGGCGGGCATTTTTGGGTGGCGGGTTCGATTGGCGGCAGCACCGTGCAGTTCATGGTGGATACCGGAGCAACCGCCGTGGCCATGAACGAGGGAGAGGCCAAGCGGTTGCGGCTCGACTACCGGGTTGAAGGCCAGCCCATGGTGGTCAACACCGCAAGCGGGACCGCGAAGGCCTGGCGCATCAAGCTCGACAGCATCAAGATCGGCGGCATCGAGGTGCTGGGTGTGGAGGCTGCCGTGGTTGAGGGTGAGGCACCCACCGAGGTGCTGTTGGGCATGAGTTTCCTCAGTCGGGTGCGCTGGCGTGAAGAGCAGGGCATGTTGTTGCTGGAGTCGAAGCACTAGCCCTGCGGGCTGATGAATGGATATTCAGGCTGACCGGGCACACGGTGCTGCTGATACAATGCCTGCCTTTGCCTGCACAGGGGTTTTCCGGTGTCCGTCGTGTTTGTCGCTGCCTCTCAACTGCCCACGCCGTTCTGCGTGTTCACCATGCATGGCTTTCTCGATGAGGCCACTGGCAAGGAGCATGTCGCGCTGACGCTCGGTGATGTCGCCGACGGAGAGCCGGTGCTTGGTCGCCTGCACTCCGAATGCCTGACGGGCGATGCCTTGTTCAGTTTGCGTTGTGATTGTGGCTTTCAGCTGGAAGCAGCGATGCGTGCGATTGCCGAAGAGGGGCGTGGCGTGTTGCTTTACCTGCGTCAGGAAGGTCGCGGTATAGGTCTGCTGAACAAGATTCGCGCCTACCAGTTACAGGATGGCGGCGCGGATACGGTGGAGGCCAACGAGCAACTTGGCTTCGGTGCCGATCAGCGGGATTACTCGATCTGCCAGCCGATGCTCGAACATCTGGGAATCAACTCGGTCAAGCTGATGACCAATAACCCGCGCAAGGTCAATGCCCTGCAAGGCTTCGGTGTTCGCGTCGCCGCACGCGTGCCGCTGCAAGTGGGCAGTAATCCGCACAACACCCTCTATCTGGCCACCAAGGCCGGCAAACTTGGCCATATGCTGGGCAGCCTGCATCAGGGCGAGGTCGAGCAGCCGTGACCCGCAGCGAAGTTCGTCGCAGCCTGGCGCTGGAGTGGTGGCGCTACCTGGCGGCTGCGTTGGCGCCCTTGTTTGTGCTCAATCTGCTGTTTGGTGGCGGATCTGGTTCCGCGGTGTTGCATATGCCGCTGTTTATCGGCGGACTGGCATCGATGTTTGTCAGCCTGCCGCTGTTCAGCCACTACAAACGCAATCTGGTCGCCACCCAGGCGGCGCTGGATACGCCAAATGAACCGGCGGCCTGGATCGAGCTGGCGCGCGTTCGCCGGTTGGGTTTGCTGGGTGCCGCGTTGCCTGCCTGGATTGCCGCACTGGCTGTTTTCAGTGGTTTGAACGCGGTAGCGCTGATCCTGCTGGCGCTGTCCAGCGTGGTGATCGGCTGCCTGTACCGCATCCCCCAACAACTGGGCTGAACCGCATGCGCCGCGCTGTCCGGAACTGGGTCAGCGGAACACTGCTGCTGGTGGTTTTTCCGTTGGCGCATGCGGCCGAACGGGTTGTCACGCTGGCGCCCGCACTCACTGAAATGATGCTCGAACTGGATGCCGGTGATCTGCTGGTCGGCGTGCTGGATGGTATGCCAAGGCCGGCTGCGCTGGCGCATCTGCCGTCGGTTGGGCGTTATGACCGGTTTGATGGCGAAACCCTGGTGAATCTGCAGCCTGATCTGCTGTTGGCCTGGTCGGACAGTCTGAGTCCTGCGCAACGCAGCCAGCTGAAACAGCTGAATATCCCGGTATACGAGTTGGCGCCGCGCAATCTCGCGCAGCTCGGTGAGCAGTTCGCTCGGGTGGGTGAGCAGGTTGGCCGGGCCGCGCAAGGTCGGCAATTGCAGCAGCAGTTCAATACTGGCATCGCCGATTTGCGCCATCGTTATGCCCGCACCCAGCCGCTTCGCGTGTTTTATCAGGTATCGCCGCAGCCGCTGTATACCCTGGGAGGACAACAGATTGTCAGTGATGCGCTGCAGGTCTGTGGCGCACTCAATGTGTTTGCGGAGCTGTCACTGCCGGCACCGCAAGTCAGCATTGAGGCCGTGCTGGAGAAAAATCCGCAGGTGATCCTGCTCGATGCGGCGCAACAGGCGGATGCCTGGCAGCGCTGGCCAATGATCGCCGCCGTGCAGCGGCAGCAGCTGTGGGTCATTCCTGATGCCGGGCTGGAACGGCCCAGTTTCCAGATGCTTGGTGCTTTGGAAAAGCTCTGTCAGCTGTTGCAGTCGGCCCGTTAATGACTTGATTTTCAGTCCACCGAGCCCCGCCAACGGTGGGCTGAAGCCCACCCTACAGTTCTGGTCAGGGCCCGGTAATGCTTGCGCACGTGGCAGGCCGTGATGGCCTGCCACGCACAGGAACGTCAGAGATCCGGGGTCCAGTTCAGTGCCAGCAGGACGGTGCGGCCTTCGGTGTTGTAGCCCCGGCGCCCGAGGTTCTGGAAGGTCATGGGATCCACCACGGCGTAAGTGGCATCGACATAATCCTTGTCCAGTACGTTATCCAGCGACAGGTCGAAACCCAGCTGCGGGCTGACTTGCCAGCTGCCGCGCAGGCCCAGTAGCCCGTAACCGGACAGTTCCTCAGTATTGTTGGCGTCATCGTAACGGCCGGCCACGGCGCGCCAGCTGGCACCGGCAGAAAACTCAGCAAACTGCCGGTCGATATCAAGGGTCAGCGTACGTTTGGCACGGCGGGCCAGGGTTTTACCAGTATCGCGGTCACGCGGGTCGATCAGGCCTGCGGCCAGGTTGCCGGTCCAGGGTCCGGCCTGATAAGCCAGCCCGGTTTCCAGGCCATTGATCCGGGCTTTTTGCACATTCTGCGGAATGAAATTCTGATCCAGCACGATGGCGTCGCTGATCTCGGTGCGATACACCGAGACTTCCAGTTGGGTGTTGCGGTTCAGGTCGCTGCGCCATTGGCCTTCCCAGGTTTTCGACTGCTCAGGATCCAGATCCGGGTTGGCGTTTTTGTAGCAGGTACCGAAGTAGCAGGAGTCCGGGTAATACAGGTCGTTGAAGGTGGGTGCGCGGAAGCCTTCGCTGTAGGACGCAATCAACTGATTGTCCGGGTTGAGCGGGATGGTCAGCGCGCCATTCCAGGTGTTCTGGCTGCCGTAGTCCTGATTGTCATCATGGCGCAGGCCCAGTTCGGTGGCGAAGGCCTCGCCGCTGAAGCGGTGCTGCGCGTATACGGCCTGGTTCCAGCGTGAGGTCTGGTTGAACTCGGTGCTGCTGTTGAGCCGGTCCTCATACCAGTCGAGGCCGCCGAGTAACTGATGGGTTTCATTGAGTTCCACGGTATTCAGCCAGTTGGCCGAATCCCGGTAGGTATTGAAGTTGGAGAATGAGCCCAGCGGGTCATCATTGCGTGTGTCACGCCGGTCTTCGCTGTGCCCCGCTTCAAGCCTGCTCAGCCAGCTGTCGCTGAAGCGGTTGCTGATGTAGCCGGCCGTCGTGCTGAGCTGGAAGTCATCATAGGGGCGGGTGCCGGTGTAGATATCGTCGTACTCGGTCTTGCCGCGCTGGTCCAGGGCGCTGAAGCCAGCTTCCAGTTGCTCACTGAACTGATGCGACAGGTTCATGCTCAGCG
>DATMWH010000176.1:0-2410 GCA_035562615.1 Pseudomonas sp.
CCGCAAATTCAGGCGCGCCTGGCCGAACGCGGCCTGACGGCGCACTATCACCGGGATTTGCGGATCACTGACGGGCCAACGCTGGAGTGTGTGATCGACGCCGTTGGCCAGTTGCGGATTGCCATCGAAGCGCGGCTTTCCATGGATATGGCCTCCTCGCCGATGCAGGGCTCGCGCTTGCGCGTGGCCGGGGGAAATTTTGTCACGGCGCGGCCGATCGGCGTGGTCGACGGGGTGGATTATCACCATACCGGCGAGGTACGGCGGATTGATCGCAAGGGCATCAATCGCTTGCTCGATGAGCGCAGCATCGTGCTGCTGTCGCCGCTGGGATATTCGCCTACCGGGGAGATTTTCAACATTGCCTGCGAAGATGTGGCCACCCGTGCGGCGATTGAGCTGGGCGCCGACAAGCTGGTGTTGTTCAGCAGCGAAACCGGCCTGCTCGACGAGCAAGGCAAGCTGGTGCGTGAGCTGCGTCCACAGCAGGTCCCGGCGCATCTGACACGGCTGGGCAACAGTTATCAGGCCGAGTTGCTGGATGCCGCGGCTCAGGCTTGCCGGGGCGGGATCAAACGCAGTCACATGGTCAGTTATGCCGAAGACGGTTCGCTGCTGACCGAATTGTTTACCCGTGACGGTAGCGGCACGCTGGTCGATCAGGAGCAGTTCGAATCCCTGCGTGAGGCAACCATCAACGATGTCGGTGGGCTGATCGACCTGATTACGCCACTGGAAGAGCAGGGCATTCTGGTGCGTCGCTCGCGCGAGGTACTGGAGCGTGAGATTGGCCAGTTCAGCATTGTCGAACGTGACGGGCTGATCATCGCCTGTGCGGCACTCTATCCGATCAACGAGTCGGACTCTGGCGAGTTGGCTTGTCTGGCGGTGAGTTCGGATTACCGGCATGGCGGGCGGGGCGATGAGCTGCTCGAACGCATTGAGCAACGGGCCCGGGCCATGGGCCTGAAGACCTTGTTTGTGCTGACCACGCGCACCGCGCACTGGTTTCGCGAGCGCGGATTTCAGCCCAGCACGGTGGAGCGTCTGCCGGTGGCGCGGGCTTCGCTGTATAACTTCCAGCGCAATTCGCAGGTGTTTGAGAAAACTTTATAGGAAGTGGGAAGTGGGAAGTGGGCAGGAGCGGGAGGCGTAGTCTGGAGTCAGGCGCTTTTCGAATGAGGATGCAGCTGGGTCTGTTCCAGGCCGTCATCCCAGCCGGCTTCCCATGCTGCCGCCAGCACATCCGCCGAGTACGGCTGCTGATCGAGTGGATGGCCGGTGAGGCCGGCCATGTAGCCCTTCTGATAGGCCTTGTTCAGGCTTTCCAGGCTCCATTGCTGCTCTTCGTCGATGTGCGTGGTATGAACCATTGGCCGGCTCGTCCTGTGGCGATGGAGCCAGCATAGCCCCGCCCAGCGACCAAGGGTTACCTGCCTGGCTCAGTCGCCAGGCAAATCTGTGACGTGATAGACGTTTTGCCGGTCAGCCCGGCTGACCGGTAATGCTCGCCTGATAGGCGGCAACAAACTCGTCGAAACCTGTCGAGTCGTTGCGTTCGATAGCGGCCTGCTCCTGCAGGGACGCGCTGGCCAGTGCTTCGAAGTCCTGTTGCTGCGCATCGCTCAGCGGCTGGCTGCGGAAATACTCTGCATGTTCACGGCTCTGGCGCAGGGCAAACGCGCGGAAACTTTCCTGGCGCTCCTGCAACACCGCCAGCACGTGCGCAGACGGCGTCAACCGAGCATCGGCAACCTTGGCCCGCTGAGTCTGCAGGGCGCTCAGGTGCGGAGCGTCCGCCAAGCCCTGATCCAGCAGTTGCGCGCTGTGCGCGATGTGGTCCAGCAACTGGCCTGCCCATTGCTGCAGCTCAACCGCTTCCCCGTTGCGCTGCAATTGCAGTCCTGGCCGACGACCCTCCTTGACCACCTTGAGGAAGTTGCCAGTGCAGTCGCGGCACTCCGGACCGCCCAGCGTCGGGCTGTCCTCGAGGGCGCAGAACAGCAGGAAGGCATCGAGAAAACGCGCTTCCTCCAAGTCAATGCCTACCGGATTGAACGGGTTGATATCCAGACAGCGTACTTCCACATATTGCACGCCACGCGCCAATAGCGCCTGAATCGGCCGCTCGCCACTACGGGTCACGCGCTTGGGGCGGATGCTCGAGTAGTACTCGTTTTCGATCTGCAGCACGTTGGTGTTGAGTTGCTGCCACTCACCGTCCTTTTTCGTTCCGGCACTCACGTAGGCCGGGTAGGGCGTCGACACTGCCTGACGCAGGCTGCTGGTGTAGCTGGCCAGATCGTTGTAGCAGGGTGTCAGTCCGGCTTGCGCGTTGTTCTGGTAGCCCAGATCGCTCATGCGCAGGCTCGTGGCCCAGGGCAGGTAAAGGGTGTCGGCATCGAGTTGC
>DATMWH010000177.1:0-4337 GCA_035562615.1 Pseudomonas sp.
GATCCATCACCTGCAACCGCAAAGACTTCGCCTACTGCATTACTGACGACACCGATTAACGTAGCCATGACTGCTTCCTCTTGATTACTGCTGCCAACTACTGGCGACACAACATTTATTTACCCAGAGCACCGTGGAGCTTCAGCTAAACTGTGAACCACCTCTCATGAGGATGGCACCCTAAGGGGCACCAGATTTGACCCAAATCAACGATCCGTCAAATAACCAACACCTCTATGTTACGGTTCACGTTTCTCAATACCCAACAAAGCCCTGAATTTATTATTTGACCGAGAATAGCCTAAACACCGCAAAATACGGGTATTTGAATAAGTAATATGGACGATACGGGAAAGCACGCATAAGAATTTTTCTTCATAAAGCTTGTGAAAAATCAATCTTAGGCTATTCCTGTGATGTTCTTAGATTAAGAAGTTAGCTACTCTGAATGAGTACACCGTGGAAATCGTCAACTTTATGACGACTGAATCGGATCACAAGTAAAGGAGAACACCTTCCATGCGCGTATTGACCCCACTTTGCAGTGCAATCCTGCTTGCTTCGGCCTGTAGCCAGGTTCAGGCAATGACACTTTCCGAGGCGATCCAGAGCACACTGGATAACCATCCGGAGCTCCAGGCCAGCTCGAGCAACAGACAAGTCGCCGACGAGGAAGTACGAATCGCCAAGGGTGGCTATCAACCTTCAGTCGATCTTCTGGGTGGCTATGGCTATCGCTATGAAAGAGGTCGCTATGAAGACGCCACCACCACTGACAAATCCGAAAGCACCAGCTACAGCAATGCAGAAATCCGCTTGCGGCAGATGCTGTTTGACGGATTCAACACCCCGAACGAGGTAGCCCGCACCGAAGCTGTGGTCAATTCCCGCGCCTACTTCGTACAGGCAACCGCGGAATCGCTTGCCCTTCGTACTACCGAGGTTTACCTCGATGTGCTCAAGCGCCGCGAGATGGTCGAGCTGGCGAAAAACAATCTGATGGCCCACGAACGCATCAATGACCAGATCAGCCTGCGCAGCCAGCAAGGCGTTGGCAGCAGCGCCGACCAGGATCAATCGCAAGCGCGCTTGTCACTGGCACAAAACAACTACTACACCGAGCAAGTGAATCTGGCGGATGCCGAGGCGAATTTTTTCAGCGTCACCGGGCGTAATGCCGATGAACTGGAGGCTCCGACCTCAATCAAGGGTGAAGTCCCCACCGACCTTCCAGCCGCCCGCCAGTCGGTGCTGGCCAACAATCCTTATCTGAAGTCGGCTCAGGCGGATGTTCAGGCGGCTGAAAAGCAATACGAATCTTCAAAGTCCACGTTCTACCCGCGTTTTGACGGTGAACTGGCCGCCAACGCCGATGACAGCTCCAATCCTGACTTCGACTTCAACGGCGATGAAGGCAGCTGGCATGGCTGGCGCGCCGGCGTTTCAATGACCTACAACCTGTATAACGGCATGCGCGACAAAGCAGCCATGCAAGCGGCCTCCTACAAGGTCAATCAGGCCATGGAGATTCGCAACAATGCGCTGCGAGTAATCAACGAAGATCTCTCACTCTCCTGGAATGCGCTGGAAAACGCCCAGAAGCAGACACCTCCAGCACGCGATTACGCCGATTACAGCGCCCGCAGCCGGGAAGCCTATCAGCAGCAATTCAGTCTCGGCCAGCGTAGCTTGCTGGACTTGCTGGACAGTGAAAACGAGCTTTTCACCGCCAATCGTCGCTACACTGAGGTTCGCTACACCGAAGAGTTCTCGCGCTATCGCGTAGTCGCGGCAACCGGAGAACTGGTGAGCAAGCAGAACGTCACTCTGCCTGCCACTGCTACCGCCATCAGTGAAGTTGAAAACATGGCGCAATTGCTGCCAGAACTGAAGTAAACGCATAACGGGAGTAGTACTGATTGACCACCATGGAACGGGGCACCCCATCCAGTGACCCGCGCTCAAGTCATGATGACCCGTTGCTGGATGGATTGCTTATCCTCTGTCGGCTGCACGACTGCCCAGCCAGTCGCTCCAGCCTGACAGCAGGACTGCCAATTGCCAATCAGCGCCTCAGCGCCGATCTTTTACAGCGTGCCGCCGCACGTGCCGGCCTGCGAGGGCGCGTGCTGCGCAGACCACTGGCCAGCATCCCCCAACTCAATCTGCCGGTGCTTTTGCTGCTCAAAGACGGGCGCAGCGCCGTACTCAAACAGTGGGACAACAAACAGCGAGCCCTGATTCTGCCCTGTGAAGCCGACGGCGGTGAGCAGTGGGTGAGCCTGTCCGAACTGGATGCCGAGTACATAGGTCAAGCACTGTTCGTTCGCCCGGTTCACGACCTGGAAGCGACCCGTGATCCGCTGGTGCCGCGCGTTGAAGCATGGTTTCGTGACACCCTGAAGTTGTCGCGCTGGCTGTACACCGATGCGTTGCTGGCCAGTCTGCTGATCAATGTGCTGGGCTTGCTGGTACCGCTGTTCGTGATGCAGACCTATGACCGTGTCGTGCCCAATCAGGCCACCTCTACCCTCTGGGTGTTGGCGATTGGCTTGTTCATCGGTACTTCATTTGACCTGCTTCTGCGTGTTTTACGGGCTCACCTGCTGGACATGGCGGGCAAGAAAACCGACGTCGTTCTCTCCGCGACATTATTTGAGCGCATTACCGGCATGTCCATGAAGGCACGACCGACCACCATTGGCGGTTTTGCCCAGAGCATCCATGACTTCCAGAGCCTGCGCGAGTTCCTGACGGCCGTCACCCTGACCAGTGTGATTGACCTGCCGTTCTCGATTCTGATGATCGTGGTCATCGGCCTGCTGGGTGGCTGGCTGGTAGTCATTCCACTGCTGGCCTTTCCCGTCACCGCGATTTTTGCGTACATCGTGCAGACTCGCCTGCGCGACACTGTGCAGCGTTCGCTGGTACTGGCCACGCAGCGTCAGGCTGTGCTGATTGAAACACTCTCAGGCCTTGAAACCCTGAAGGCCTGCAGCGCTGAAAGCGAGCGGCAGAATCTCTGGGAAAAAACCCACGGTGCGTTGAGTCGCCTGGATATCCACTCGCGCTTTCTCGCTTCACTGGCCACCAATGGCACGCTGTTTATCCAGCAAGTGGCCGGCATGGTGACCATCATTGCCGGCGTCTACATCATCATCGACGGCAACCTCAGCGTCGGCGCGCTGGTCGCCTGTTACATGCTCGGCAGCCGTGTACTGGCGCCACTGGGGCAAATTGCCGGCCTGATCACCCGTTACCAGCAAGCCCGCCTGACCATGACCAGTACCGATGCACTAATGGCCCTGCCGCAAGAGCGCCAGGCCAAACAGCGGCCATTGGAGCGCACCCAACTCAAGGGAGCGCTGGAACTGCGTCAGGTCAACTTCACCTATCCCGGCCAGAACACCCCGGCTCTGGCTAACGCCGGGATTGTCATCAAGCCGGGGGAGCATGTGGGGATCATTGGCCGCAGCGGCTCGGGCAAAAGCACCCTCGCCCGCTTACTGATGGGGTTTTATGAACCCGACTCCGGACAAATCCTGATCGACAATCTTGATCTTCGTCAGCTGGATGTCGCCGACCTGCGCCACCAGATCGGCTATGTCACCCATGATCTGCCCCTGCTCGCCGGCAGCCTGCGCGATAACCTGACTCTGGGTGCGCGTTACGTCAGCGATGCCCGAATGCTTGAAGTGTCCGACCTTACCGGTGTCAGCGAACTGGCCCGACAGCACCCGCAGGGCTTTGATCGGCCGGTCGGCGAGCGCGGCCAACTGCTTTCCGGCGGTCAACGGCAAACGGTTTTGCTGGCACGAGCGCTGATGCTCGATCCGCCGATTCTGCTGCTTGACGAACCCACCAGCTCTCTGGATAACACCAGTGAAGAAATCATCCGCGGAAAATTGCAGGCGCTGGACAAAAACAAAACCCTGATCTTGATTACCCACCGCGCGTCCATGCTCAGTCTGGTTGACCGACTGATCGTGCTGGACAGCGGCCATATTGTTGCCGACGGCCCGAAAGAGGCTGTTATCGAGGCTCTGCGCAAAGGCCGCGTCGGCCAAGCCCCGTCATAGGAACTGTGCATGCCTTTCGCTGATTCCATCCGCAATTATTTCAACAGCCTGCAGAAGCGCAAACAGGATCTCGAGTTCATGCCCGAGGTTGAAGGCGCGATGCTCGAGGACTCACCAAAACTGGCCCGTATCACTGTGTGGGCTACCTGCAGCCTGCTGATCATCGCCGTGATCTGGGCCTATCTGGCAGAGCTTGAAGAAGTGACCCGCGGCGAAGGTAAAGCGATTCCGGCAGGCAAGGTGCAGGTCATCCAGAAT
>DATMWH010000178.1:0-1831 GCA_035562615.1 Pseudomonas sp.
TCGGCTTTGCTCAGGAGAGACGGCTTCCATGCTTGAGAATTTCTGGAAGGACAAATACCCGGCGGATGTTCCGGTCGAGATCAACCCGGATCAGTTTCCGAATATTCAGGCGGTGATCCATGAGTCCTGCCGTCGCTTCGCCGACAAGCCCGCGTTCACTTGTCTGGGCAAGACCATTACCTGGGGTGAGTTGCACGAGCTGTCCGGAGCCTTTGCCGCCTATCTGCAAGAGCATACTGACCTGAAACCAGGCGACCGCATTGCCGTGCAGATGCCCAATATCCTGCAATACCCGGTTGTGGTATTCGGTGCCATTCGTGCCGGGCTGGTGATCGTCAATACCAACCCGCTGTACACCATCCGCGAAATGGAGCACCAGTTCAACGACTCCGGCGCCAAGGCGCTGGTTTGCCTGGCCAACATGGCACACCTGGCAGAAGCCGTGGTGCCCAAAACCGGCGTCAAACACGTGATCGTCACTGAAGTGGGCGACATGCTGCCGCTGTTCAAGCGCCTGATGGTCAACTACGTCGTCAAGAACGTGAAGAAAATGGTTCCGGCCTACAACCTGCCGCAGGCCGTCAAGTTCACCAGGGCCCTGTCCCTCGGGCGTGGACGTCTGGTCAAGGAGACCACGCCGCACAGCAGCGAAGTGGCCGTGCTGCAATACACCGGCGGCACCACCGGCGTGGCCAAAGGGGCGATGCTGACCCATCGCAACCTGATCGCCAATATGCTGCAGGCCCGCGCGCTGATGGGTGCCAACCTGCACGAGGCGAGTGAAACGCTGATCGCACCGCTGCCGCTGTATCACATCTACGCCTTCACCATGCACTGCATGGCCATGATGCTGATCGGCAACCACAACCTGCTGATCTCCAACCCGCGTGACCTGCCGGCGATGATCAAGGACATTTCCAAGTGGAAGTTCAGCGGCTTTGTCGGCTTGAACACGCTGTTCGTTGCCCTGTGCAATAACGAGGAATTCCGCAAGCTGGACTTCTCGGCGCTGAAACTCACCCTCTCCGGCGGCATGGCTTTGCAACAGGCCACCGCCGAGCGCTGGAAGCAGGTCACCGGTTGCGATATCTGCGAAGGCTTCGGCATGACTGAAACCAGTCCGGCCGCCTCGGTCAACCCGATCAGCAACATCAAGCTGGGCACTATCGGTATTCCGGTACCGTCGACCCTGTTCAAAGTGATCGATGACGATGGCAAAGAACTGCCACTGGGCGAGCGCGGCGAGTTGTGTGTCAAAGGCCCACAGGTCATGAAGGGTTACTGGAAACGTCAGGAAGCCACCGACGAAATCCTCGACAGCGAAGGCTGGTTGAAGACCGGTGACATCGGCATCATTCAGGAAGACGGTTTTATCCGTATCGTCGACCGCAAGAAAGACATGATTCTGGTGTCCGGCTTCAACGTCTATCCGAATGAACTGGAAGATGCGTTGGCGACCCTGCCGGGCGTGATGCTCTGCGCCGCCATCGGCATTCCGGACGAGAAATCCGGCGAGGCAGTGAAAATGTTCGTGGTGGTCAAGCCGGGTGAAAGCCTGACCAAGGAACAGGTGATGGAGCACATGCGCGCCAACGTCACCGGTTACAAGGTGCCACGCTCCATCGAGTTCCGCGACACCCTCCCAGCCACCAACGTCGGCAAGATCCTGCGCCGTGAGTTGCGGGATGAAGAGCTGAAGAAGCTGGCCAGCTAACCCGGTCGGTTTTGCGTCGCACAACGCCACCTGCGGGTGGCGTTGTGCTTTTTGCCGGGATGCTGCGCTGGCGGGCCGTTTGCCGCGTTCAGTGGCCACTCTGCGTCAGTGCGCTGG
>DATMWH010000179.1:0-6543 GCA_035562615.1 Pseudomonas sp.
CCCGGCTGCGCCCACCACAACAGCACAACCAGCAACAGGAGAATGGCCAGTACCGGCAGCCACCAGCTGCTGCGCAGCAGCGTCAACAGCGGATTTTGTGCAGGCACGGCAACAGTAGTGTGACGCTGCTTGGGGTTTTTCTTGGACATCGAATAGCCTTGGCTGGGAACAATGGCGCAGGGGGTGGAGCATCACGGCAGGCAGGTGCTGCGTCAACCCGCAGCGCACACACCCCTGGCATTCCTCACCGACCAATGACCAGCGCAAGGCGGCTCAGCACGCGCCATTACCACCGCTGGAAGATTACTTGGCCATGGTCCCCGGCAGCAGTTCAAAGTTCGGCGTGAAGGGTGTCATGGCGCTCATCAACTGAACAAACGGCTGTGGATTGCCATCGAACTTCGCCTTGCCGGCGGCAATCAGTTCCTTGAAGGTCGCCTTACGGGCCATCACCTGCTCCAGATCGCTGCGGTTCAGGGTGATCGTCAGATCGGCGTCCTTGCTCTGCACCCCCATGATGTTGGTCAATGTCGAATTGCTCAACTCGACGACAAATTGCTCGCCGTTATCCGGGGTATGCAGATTGAAGACAAAACGCTGACCGGCGACCTTGCTGCCATCCAGACTGATACCGAGAAAGTTCAACCACAACTCGGTGCTCATCCCGCGAATCATATCCGGCCCCAGGGTCTTGGGCGGCACGCCGCCGGGCATGCCATGGCGCAGCTCGAAGGCCGCAGCGAGGAAACTGTTGCGCACACTCGGGCTCTCCTTCTGGTAACCGACCTGTTCATAAACATCCGCCAGCAGGTCCTTGGCCGCCTGATTGCCCGGCTCGGCGTACACCAGCTTGTTGAGGATTTCGTAAGCCTCGCGGTACTTGCCCTGCTCCGCCAGTTCCTGCCCCTTGGCCATGATCTTGGCTGCCCCGCCCATCATCTCGACATACAGCGGCGCCGAATCAGCGGGCGAGAGCGGCATCAGGGTCGCCGGATTGGCGTCCCAGTAGCCCAGGTAGCGATTGATCACCGCCCGGCTGTTGTGCTCTTCGGAGCCGTGATAGCTGTGCGCCGCCCAGTTGTTCTTGAGGCTCTCGGGCAGTGTGTAGACATTGTGGATTTCGTTGATGGTCACGCCCTGATTGGCAGCATGCAGTACCGCGTTGTTCAGGTTGGCGTAGACATCGCGCTGGGTGCGCATGACTTCCTGCACACGCTCGTTGCCGAAACGCGGCCAGCTGTGCGAGGCAAACATCACCTGCGCTTGCTGACCATAACGGTACAGCGCCGTATTGATGTGTTTGGACCAGATCAACGCATCACGCACCAGCGCGCCGCGCAGGGTGTAGATGTTATGGATGGTGCCGGTGATGTTCTCTGCCGCCCAGAATGCCTTGAACTGCGGAAACCAGGTATTCATCTCGGCCGGTGCCTCGGTGCCCGGCGTGTTCTGGAATTCCATCTCGACACCATCAATGGTCAGCGTTTCGAAATCCTTTTCAATGTAGCGATTGGGTTCGATCAGGCCGAGATTGCCCGACGCCGTGTTCTTGCCGATCGACTGATCAACATGGCCGAACGGGCTGCGCGGCAGCAATACGCCGTACTGGAAAAACATTCGCCGGCTCATGGCATTGCCGGCATAAACGTTTTCGGCCACGGCATGTTCCATGAATCCGACCGGGGCGATCACCGGCACCTTGCCGCTTCGCACATCAGCCTCATCGACCACACCACGGATGCCGCCAAAGTGATCCGCGTGGGAGTGTGAAATCACCACCGCCACGACCGGGCGCTTGCCGAGTTTCTGGTTGATGAAATCCAGTGCCGCTTTGGCGGTTTCCTTGGCAGTCAGCACATCGAAAATGATCCAGCCGGTATCGCCCTTGATGAAGCTGATATTGGCCAGGTCATAGCCGCGCACCTGGTAGACCTTGTCCGGCACCACTTCATAAAGGCCGTAAGCCATATTGAGCACTGCCTGGCGCTGCAGCGAGGGATGTACGCTGTCGAATGACTTGTCCTGCAACAGGAAGTCATAGCTGCCCATGTCCCAGGCAACATGCCCGGCCTCCGCCATGATCTGCCTGTAGGGCGGTGCAGCAATAAAGCCCCTTTTCGCCTCCTCGAAGTCACGCCGGTCCTCGAACGGCAGGCTTTTGCGCAGGCCGTCCTGCAGCTCGAGGGTGAATGTCGAGGGCAGCTTGCCTTTGGCATCGAAGTGTTTGCCCTGCATGGCATTCGGATCAGTGACCGCGGCCCCGCCACCGGCGGCGTGTGCAGTGCTTACGGTCAAGGCCAGGGTGCAACTGAGTATCTTGATGGCACTGTTCATCACGCACTTACCTCCGGGGACAAGATTGGAATTTGCGCCGCCGAGCCGGCGCAGACACCTGACTGATTGAAGCTGCTGGCCGATGAATTTCAATCAGCAGAGCAAAACAGTCCAAAGACGACTCAGCCGGCGCAACCTGCTGCGCGGATCATGTCGGCGGCCTTCTCGCCGATCATGATGGTCGGTGCATTGGTATTGCCGCCGGTGACGGTCGGCATGATCGAGGCATCGACTACCCGCAGACCTTCCAGACCATGCACACGCAACTGCGCGTCGACCACCGCCATGGGGTCGCTGACCGGGCCCATCTTGCAGGTGCTGGTCGGGTGGTATTGGGTGTCGGCACGGGCGCGGATGTCGGCAATGATTCCGGCCGTGTCATCGCGCTGGACCGGGTACAGCATCTTGCCGCGCCAGGGTTTGAGCGGATCGCTCTGCAGGATGTCCATCTGCAGTTGCACGCCCTTGACCAGCAGATTGAGGTCGCGCTCATCGGCGAGGAAATTCGGGTCGATTTTCGGCGCCACGCGCGGGTCGGCACTGGCCAGTTTGACCGTACCCCGGCTGTAGGGTCGCAGCACTTCGATATGAGAGGAGAATCCGTGACTGGCGTGCATCTTGCGGCCATGGTCGTCGACCAGCGCGACGACGAACACCAGTTGCAGGTCCGGCACCGCGACCTCGGGCGACGAGCGCAGGAAGGCGCCAGCCTCGGCAATGGACGTGGAGATCACCCCGGTGCGCTGTTTGCGCCACTCGAATACGCCCTTGGCCATCTTCACCGCTGCGCGCGGCGAGATGCCGAAGGTTTCGCTGCGGCTGTCGGCGTAGTAGCTCTGTACCTGGTCGATGTGATCCTGCAGGTTCTCGCCGACGCCCGGCAGGTCGTGCACCACGGCAATGCCGAGTGCCTGCAAGTGCTTCGCCGGGCCGATGCCGGAGAGCATCAGCAGCTGCGGAGAACCAAAGGCGCCAGCACTGAGGATGACCTCGCGCCGGGCCCGCACCTCTTTCAACTGGCTGCCCTGATAGTAGGCAATGCCGCGGGCGCGCTTGCCTTCCATGATGACCCTGGCCGACAACGCGTGGGTTTTCACGCACAGGTTGGGGCGGGACAGATTGGGCGTCAGGTAGCCCTTGGCCGCACTGCAGCGCTCGCCGTTCTTCTGTGTGACCTGATAGAGAAACGAGCCGAACTGGTCGGCGCCGTTGTAATCGGCAGTTTCGGGAATGCCATTGAGCACGGCAGCCTTGACGAAGGCCTTGCTCAGTGAGCTCGGCGTGCGCAGTTCGGCGACGTTCAGCGGACCGCCGGCACCGTGGTATTGGCTGGCACCGTGGGTTTCGTTGTGCTCGGCGCGCTTGAAGTACGGCAGCACCTCGTCATACGACCAGCCGGGGTTGCCCAGGCCGGCCCAGTGATCGTAGTCCCAGCGATTGCCACGCACATAGAGCATGGCGTTGATCGAGCTGGAGCCACCCAGGGTCTTGCCACGGGGCTGGTAGCACACGCGGTTGTCCATGTGCGCTTGCGGGACGGTGTCGTAGGCCCAGTTGTTGTAACGGGTCGCCACCATGCCGACGAACCCGGCCGGCGCATGGATCAGAATACTCTTGTCCGGTCCGCCGGATTCCAGCAGGCAGACGGTCACGTCCGGGTCTTCGGTCAGTCGGCTGGCCAGCACGCTGCCTGCCGAGCCGGCACCGACAATGACGTAATCGAACTCTTCGTGCGGCATGCTGCGTCCTCTGTTGTTCTTATCGTGAATTGCGGACAGCCCCAGCCGTGCGCTTGATCACTATTTGCCCGGGAG
This sequence comes from Pseudomonas sp., assembly GCA_035562615.1. GTDB lineage: Bacteria > Pseudomonadota > Gammaproteobacteria > Pseudomonadales > Pseudomonadaceae > Aquipseudomonas. Next base: position 4,149 of record DATMWH010000179.1, read on the forward strand.
GGCCGGTTGCGGCCAGATTCAACGTGCAAATTTCAATCAGCAGCGCACAACTGTCCAATGCATAATGATCAGATAATTAATGCACAGGACGCATACCGTGGAGCTGAAACGCATTCGTCACGCCCTCGCGCTGGCCGAGGAAATGAACTTCATCCGTGCCGCCGAAAAAGTCCACCTCAGCCAGCCGGCACTCAGCCGCAGCATTCAGGCGCTGGAGCAAGAGCTGGGGATGACGCTGTTCGATCGCAGCAAACAGGGTCTGGCGATTACCCCGATCGGCGTCGAGTTTCTGGCCCGGGCCCGACAGCTGGCGCGCGAAGCCAGCAATCTGGAGCGGGACATGGCCCTCACCCGCAGCGGCGAGATCGGCCAGCTCAGGTTCGGTGCCGGCCCGCTGCCGGCGGCCAGCATGGCCAGCACACTGCTCCATCAATTACGCCTGGAGCGCCCCAGATTGCGCGTCTCGTTACAAGTGAACAATTCGCGCAACCTGCTCGATTGCCTGCGCAACGAGGAAATCGAGTTCTTCATCGCCGAAACCCGGGCCATCACCACCGATGCGGAAATCAGCATTACCCCGCTGACCCGGGAGATCGGACCGTTTGTCTGCCGCGCCGGCCATCCGCTGCTGGCACTGCGCGAGCGTTCGCTGCACAGCTTGTTGCCCTATGGTTTTGCCAGCATGACCATCCCGGCCAGTCTCAGTTCGGCCATTCTGCAAGCGGCGGGCATCCCCACAGATCAGTCACTGCCAATCCTCTTCGAATGCGATGACATCGGCCTGCTCAAGCAAGTGGTGATGATGGAGGATCTGGTGATGCTGATCTCGCAGGCGGCGGTGATCAAAGAGATCAGCAGCGGCGAGCTGGTGCCACTCCCCGTGACAGGCCTGCCCGAGATCTACGCCGAGGTGGGCATCGTGCAATTGCGCGGACGCACACTGTCACCGGCAGCCCAGCTGGCCATCAGCACGCTGCAGGCGCAGCTGGCCAGTCGCTGATCCGGCACTGGAGAGATCGCGCAACTCGGCTATGGTCATATGCCAGCCATTCCCGAGGAGCCGCCCATGACCCGTGCCGAACCGATCCCGCGCAACAAGGACAACAACTACAGCGCTGAACAGGCAACCCGCCGGCGCACCTTTATCACCGAAAAGACCGGTGCCAGTCTGGACACCATCGCCCGCTATGCGATTGACCCCGAACTGACCCGCGGCAATATCGAAAACTTTATCGGTTGCGTGCAGATGCCGCTGGGTCTGGCCGGCCCCATTCATATCACCGGCGAACAGGCGCGCGGGGACTTCTACATTCCCATGGCCACCACCGAAGGCACCCTGCTGGCCAGTTACAGCCGCGGCATGCGCGCCATCAGCGAGAGTGGCGGGGTGAAAACCACGGTGGTCAAGCATTCGATGCAGCGTGCACCGGTATTCCTGTTTGCCGATGCGCTGCAGGCCCGCGAGTTCGGCGCCTGGCTGGTCAGTGCCTTCGAGGCCATCAAGGCGGCTGCCGAAACCACCACGCGCAGCGGCAAGCTGTTCGAGATCGAGCAGTACCCGGTGGCCAATATGCTCTATACGCGTTTCTGCTACACCACCGGCGATGCCGCCGGGCAGAACATGACCAGCAAGGCGACTTTTGCCGCCTGCGAATGGATCAAAGCCAACCACCCTCTGCAGCCGCGCTACATCCTCTCCGGTGCCATCGACACCGACAAAAAGCATTCAGCGATGAACATGATTCAGACCCGTGGCAAGCGGGTGATCGCCGAATTCACCTTAAAGCGCGAGGTGGCACGCGAGCTGTTGCGCGTAGATACCGCAATGATCTACCGCTATCGGCAGATTGCCTCCGTCGGTGCGATGCAGGCCGGTTCCGCCTATAGCGGCGCGCATGCAGCCAACGGCATTGCGGCCATGTTTATCGCCACCGGGCAGGACGCGGCGAATGTTGCCGAATCGCATGGTGGCATCACCTACGGGCAACTGCTGGACAATGGTGACTACTACTGGTCGGTGACCCTGCCAGCCATCATCTGCGCCACCCACGGCGGCGGCACCGGGCTGCCAACCCAGCGCGAATGCCTGCAGATGCTTGGCTGCGTGGGCACCGGCAAGGCCGACAAGCTGGCAGAAATCATCGCCGCCGTGGTGCTGGCCGGCGATGTGTCACTGACCTCGGCAGTGCTGGCCGGCGACTGGGTCACCAGTCACGAGGCACTGGGGCGTAATCGCTAAACAGCAATTGTCCCAACTGCGATGGGACCAGTTCGCGCCGAGGCGCTCCTGCAGGGTGGGCCGTAACCCACCAACCGGCCGTGAGGCCGGCAAGGGCGATTTACTCTGGCATCGATGGTGGATTACGCCGGGCGTCGCTTCGCCGCTGCGCGGCTA
>DATMWH010000180.1:0-3195 GCA_035562615.1 Pseudomonas sp.
ACTGCTGGCCATGCTGGGCGCCTGGGGCGGCTGGCAGGTTTTGCCGCTGACCATTCTGCTCTCCTCTCTGGTAGGCGCTGTGCTGGGAGTGATCATGCTCAGGCTGCGCAATGCTGAAGCCAGCACGCCGATTCCCTTTGGTCCTTACCTCGCCATCGCCGGCTGGATAGCGCTGATCTGGGGCGAGCAAATCACTGCCGGTTACCTGCACCTTGCAGGATTCAACTGAGCAGGCCCGGCCTTCGCAACGTGTGAGTGCTTGATGAAACCCTGGATTCTCGGCTTGACCGGCGGTATCGGCAGCGGCAAAAGCGCTGCCGCCAAATACTTCGGTGATCTTGGCGTACACACCGTCGATGCCGACCATGCGGCGCGCTGGGTAGTAGAGCCGGGGCAGCCAGCGCTCGGCAAAATTACCGAGCACTTCGGCAATCATGTATTACAGAGTGACGGTCAGCTTGATCGCGCGGTATTGCGCGAGGAAATTTTCCGCAACCCGGAACAACGCCGATGGCTGGAAACCTTGCTGCACCCACTGATCGGCAAAGCCATCAGCGAGAATCTGGCATTGGCCGACTCACCCTATGCGATCCTCGTCTCGCCGCTACTGATCGAGTCGGGCCAACATCAGCTGACTCAGCGCATTTTGGTGGTCGACACCCCAGAAGCACTGCAGATCCAACGCACCATCGCCCGCGATCAGGTGAGCGAGGAACAAGTGCAAGCCATCATCCAGGCCCAGGCCAGCAGAGCGCTTCGACTGAGCAAGGCGCAGGATATTCTGCTCAATGACCGGGATCTGGGCTGGATGAAGAGTGAAGTTGAGCGCCTGCATGATTTCTATTTGAACCTTAGAGGAGCTCAGTCATGAGCCAGCCCCCTGCAGTACAGTGCCCGACCTGCGGCGCGCCGGTGGAGTGGGGCCCGCAAAGCCCTAACCGCCCATTTTGCTCAGACCGCTGCAAGCTGATAGACCTTGGGGCGTGGGCCGCCGAAGAGCATGCCATTGCTGGAGACCTGCTGGATGACGAACTGTTTTCTGCCGACCTTCCACCCCGCCAGCACTGAATGCCCGCCGTCACGGCCGCATAAAGCTGTAGTCCCGCTGATCGTCGAGATTGTCTGCGAGAAATAACAGCTCCTGACGCAGGTCATCTGCCTCTCTGACTTGACGGCTATGCTCAACCAGCACCCCCAACATCGCCCTGAGCAGCATGGTTTCTTCATAGCCGGCTTGGCGACCTGCGTCCAAACTCTGAGCCAGCGCTTGCCGCGACCACGTGTGGATATTCATGACCAACCCCCTCGATAGAAAGCACGGGGACATGATCGGATTTCGGCAACACTCGCGATTGATGTACGTCAAAGCAGCATGCTGGATTCAGTCAGTGAATCAGACGCTATCAGGATCAGCGGCCTGCCTGCTTCCAAGGTGCTTGCAAGTAGCGGCTACGATTGAAGGTCTCCAGCCAGTCCGGATAAAACACTACCAGCGCAGCGATGACCGTTCCGTTGATGAACGCCTCGGGAAACATGATCAGCCATAGGTAGGCCATGGCATCTTCAACTTCCAGCGGAGGAAAGGCGTACACACCGCCCCAGAACAGCAGCAAAGCACCAAACAGACAGCAGAAGAACGCGGCCAGCGCCGCAGGGAAAAATCCGCTGCAGAAGATGTAGACGAACAGATTGCGTGGACGCAAGCGCTCCACCCACAAGGCACAGCATTCCGTTATCAGCACCGGCAGCGCGACCAGCAGCAAACCATTCGCACCCAGGGCCAGAAAATCCTGCCGACCCAGCGCCAGCAGACCAAGTTGTGCCAGAAGCCCCGCCACAATGGCCAACGGCCAATCCAGCAGCAACACCACTGCGGTCATGCCTATGAAATGAAATGACACACCCGAGGGGAAGTCGCGCCGCATCAACCACAGCAGAAAAACCGCCAACACCGTGCCAAACAACAAGTGCTGGCGACGCAGATCACTGAACAGCTCAATCCAGGGGGTTCGCCAGATTGCAAACAGAACCAGCGGTGCATACAAGGCCCAGCCAATCCAGACAACAGGCTCACCCAGCAGAGGCGCCGATATCATTCGGCAAGCTGCTCAAGCGCTGCCTCTAGGGAAGCAGCATCGGCATACTCGCGCTGCGATCTGACGCGACCCTGCTGCATATCGATCCAGAGCACCGTGTTGATTGCTCCCGGATATCGGGGGGCAACCTGCGGTTGCCGATCCAGTAAAACCCGGTAGTCATAATCACGCATGGCTGGCACGGCAAACAGCGTCGCAATCACTTGCGGCATACGGCTGATATCCGCCACAAACAAAGTGTCGCGCGCCTCCAGATAACCCTCTGGCTTTGCCTTAATCGCATCATGCAGAATCTGCGCACCCTCCATGCTGCGTGCCACCAGCAAAACTTCCAGGCTGTCAGTGAGCGTGTAAGCCTGATCAAACTGATCCAGCAACGTCCAGCGCACCACGGGGCTAGATACTTCATCGGCCTGGGCCAGTCCGGCCAACATCGCCAAACAGAGAGTAGCAATCTGTTTTTTCACCATCGAACTCCAGTCGGAAAATCACACAAACACGGGTTATAGAGCGAAACGCTCGCAGAATGCGACAAATTTTCTGCCTTTTCCGCTCAAGGCAACTACTTGCTGCCAGAGCTCGACCTTCACAAGGGCATACGCTGAATGAGCACCGAACCACTCCAGAGACCAGCGACTTTGAGCCCACTTCAGACACTGCTAGCCGATGTCCCCCAGCAGGGCAGCGTGACATGGATTGGCGTCAGACCCAGCTCCAGAGCCGAGATGCTGACTCTGGAAATGGTTGAGGCCCGCAGAGAAGCGGGACTGACCGGCGATCACGCCCGAGCAGGGGCGAGTAACGCCCGACAGGTCACACTGATCCAGTGGGAGCACCTGCAGGTGCTTTCCAGTTTGCTCCACAAAACCATCAGCCCAGCCGATATGCGGCGGAACATTGCTGTTTCCGGGATCAATCTCTTCAGTCTGAAGGGACGTCGCTTCAGCATTGGCAGTGCAATCCTCGAAACCACCGGCTGGTGCCAACCCTGCGCCCGACTTGAAGAACGACTGGGCAACGGTACTTTTCAGGCAGCGCGCGGACATGGCGGCATTACAGCCAGAGTGCTACAAAGTGGAATCATTCGTCTGGACGATCC
>DATMWH010000181.1:0-2103 GCA_035562615.1 Pseudomonas sp.
TCGCGCACTGAAAGCCGGGGCGGGACGCGACAACCTGCCGTCCCGCCGGCGCCGACTATTTACGTAAGATCGGCCATACTTCAGGTAACTGGCACATTGCTGCCCAAGTTTGGCCACAGGCCCAATGACCGCCCTGGCCGAGGTGCAGGGCGTGAGTGATCACCTCGTGCGACCGCTCCGCGCTGATTCCTGCCGTTGAACCTCTGGCGGCTCGACCGGCAGCAGTGGGTCGTCAGCACTCAGTGAAGAATGGCCGCTTTCAGGAAGCGAAACCTCAAGGGCAGCTTTTCGGCGATGAATCCGAGAGGATGCTCGTCGAGTCCCGACCCTTTGCTGTCGGTTATGAATGACAGTTCCTAAGTCTGCTTCCTTGTCATAAGCCGCCAACGCCTTTTGCCTCGCTCAAGCCGGCAATGCAGTAGAGGGACTGCTTGGCAATCGGCGGCAACTGATTTGAAGTGGTATGGACGTATTGAGTCCGGAGTCGGTGCCTCATTTGGCTGGCCTAAGCCTCAGCTATTCCATTTTCCTTGAGCTATTCGCAGGCCGAGATGTCACCGCGAGCAGTATCCGCAGCGTAGCAACACAGCCGAACAACACCAACAGGACTGTGACCCAGGACCATTCAGGAAACAGGTAAGACGTCGTTGCCGCCAGAATCAAAAAAATGAGTACAAAGAACATGTGCTGTGTCCTGATGAATGGATGGTTGAAACGCTGAGTTGTCAGATTTCAGGCTAACCAGCCCCGAGCCCCTGCTCCTCAAACGTTTTGCCATCGCGAATGTGATAGATGCGCTTGAAGGTGGGGATGATTTTCTCGTCGTGGGTCACCACGATGATGGCGGTGCGAAACTGCTGGGCCATTTCGTTGAGAATGCGCACGACGCTGAGCGCCCGTTCGCTATCCAGTGGTGCTGTCGGTTCATCCGCCAAAATCACCGGCGGTTGATTGGCCAAGGCGCGGGCAATCGCCACGCGTTGCTGCTCGCCACCGGAGAGCTGTGAGGGATTCGCCTTGGCACGGTGGCCGACATCGAGCGCATCCAGCAGTTCATTCGCCCGCCTGCGCGCTTCGCCATTCGGCTTGCCGGCCAGCATCGGCAACAAGGCCACATTGTCGGTGACGTCCAGAAATGGAATCAGATACGGCGCCTGAAAAACAAAGCCAATCCGGTCGCGGCGTAGGGCTCTGAGGTCCGGGATTTTCCAGCCATCCGCAAAAATCACTTCATCACCCAGGGTCATCCGACCGGCTGTGGGTTCGATGACGGCGCCCAGGCATTTCAGCAGAGTACTTTTGCCAGAACCCGACGGGCCTATTAGACCGACCACCTCGCCCGGTGCAACGGTCATATTGACGTCTTTCAAGGCGTCGACTGCCGTATCGCCTTCGCCGTAGCGTTTGCGCAGGCCCTCGATGTGAATGCCAAAACCTTTCACATTAGCCTCCGATGGCCGTAGCCGGGTCGACACGCAAGGCGACCCGAATAGCGAGCGTGCTGGCCAGAGCGCAGATGACCATCACCACAATGAATCCACGAACCGCGTCACCTGGTTCAAGCAGGACAAATTTCGGGAAAAACGGCGCCCAGACGGTGGCGGAGGTCTTGCCGACCATGAAGCCAATGAGACCCAGCCCCAGGGCCTGTTGCAGAATCATTCCGGCAATCGTCCGGTTGCGGGTGCCGATGAGCTTGAGCACGGCGATCTCCCGTATCTTCCCGAGTGTCATGGTGTAGATGATGAAGGCGACGATGGCGGCACTGACGATGGCCAGGATGACCAGGAACATGCCAATCTGTTTGGCCGAGGTCGCAATCAGCTTGGAGACCAGAATCTCCTCCATCTGAGCGCGGGTAAAGGCTTGCAGATGCTTCCAGCGGCGAATCTCGCTCGCTACATGTTCCGGCTCGGAGCCCGGGGCAATCTGAACAAGCACCGCATTGACGTTGTGATTGGCGTTCTGCGAAGACAGGATGGCATCGAGCAGTCCCGGGACGCCGGGTCGGTTGAGGCTTGGATTGGCCGTTGTGCGGGCACGCTCGTTGAGAATGGCGTCGTTGTCCTTGAGAAACTGGGCTTCCTGCGCATCCTTGAGCGG
>DATMWH010000182.1:0-4257 GCA_035562615.1 Pseudomonas sp.
CTGTTGATCTATCAGGGTTTCAACGCGCAGCACGAGCCCTGCGTCATGCCGGAAACCCAGCTGTCCAACTTCATCCAGTTCCGCCTGGCCAGCGACCGCCTGTTCGCCGGGCAGATCGACCCGCTGAACTGGTTCACCCTGCGTTACCACAGCCTCGAACACCTCAGCCGCCAGCAGCAATCGACGCTCTGGGGCTTGGGTGGTGCGCGTGCGCAGCCGATTGCCCACCAGCTGCATATCGCCCGTGAAGTGGCGGATCGCATTGCCCCGCGCGTGCTGCTCGCCGATGAAGTGGGGCTGGGCAAGACCATCGAAGCCGGTCTGGTGATCCATCGCCAGTTGCTCAACGGCCGCGCCAGCCGGGTGCTGATTCTGGTGCCGGAAAACCTGCAGCATCAGTGGCTGGTGGAAATGCGCCGGCGCTTCAACCTGCAAGTGGCGCTGTTCGATGCCGAGCGCTTCGCCGAGAGCGATGCCGACAACCCGTTTGAAGACTGCCAATTGGCACTGGTATCACTGGATTGGCTGCAGCGCAGCGGCCCGGCCAGACAGGCAGCGCTGGACGCCGGCTGGGACCTGCTGGTGGTGGACGAGGCGCACCATCTGGTCTGGCACCCGGAGATGGCCAGCCCCGAGTACCGGCTGGTCGAAGAACTGGCCGCGCTGACCCCGGGCGTTCTGTTGCTCACCGCCACACCGGAACAACTCGGTCTGGACAGTCACTTTGCGCGCCTGCGCCTGCTCGATCCGAGTCGCTTCCACGATCTGCAGGCTTTCCGTGCCGAAAGCGCCAACTACAAGCCGGTCGCCGAAGCGGTGCAGGAGCTGCTCGATCAGGGCAAGCTGAGCAAGGCTGCGCGACAAGCAATTGAAGGTTTCCTCGGCAGCGAAGGCCATCAACTGCTGGATGCCATCGATGCTGGTGATGACGCCGCCCGCGCCCGTCTGGTGCGCGAACTGCTCGACCGGCACGGCACCGGCCGCCTGCTGTTCCGCAACACCCGTGCGGCTGTGCGCGGCTTTCCCGAGCGCGAGCTGCATGCCTACCCGCTGGACAACCCCGACCAGTACCTGCTGCTGCCACCGGGCGAGCATGCCGACCTCTATCCGGAAGTCAGCTTTCAGGCCAGCAGCGACGCCGGCGCTGAACACTGGTGCCGTTTCGATCCGCGCGTCGACTGGCTGCTCGACACGCTGAAGATGCTCAAGCGCTTCAAGGTGCTGGTGATCTGCGCCCACGCCGAAACCGCACTGGATCTGGAAGACGCCCTGCGTCTGCGCTCGGGCATTGCCGCCGCGGTGTTCCATGAAGGCATGAGCATTCTCGAGCGCGACCGCGCCGCCGCTTACTTTGCCGACGAAGAGTTTGGCGCGCAGGTACTGATCTGTTCGGAGATCGGCAGTGAGGGCCGCAACTTCCAGTTCGCCCATCATCTGGTGCTGTTCGACCTGCCGGCGCATCCGGACCTGCTCGAACAGCGCATCGGCCGCCTCGACCGGATTGGCCAGAAGCACAAGATCCAGCTGCATGTGCCGTATCTGCAAGACAGCGCGCAGTCGCGCCTGTTCCAGTGGTATCACCAGGCGCTGAATGCCTTCCTCTCCACCTGCCCGACCGGTAACGCCCTGCAGCACCAGTTCGGCCCGCGCCTGCTGCCGCTGCTGGAAGACTGTCAGCCGGCAGACTGGCAAGCCCTGATCAGCGAGGCTCAGGCCGAGCGCGAGCGTCTTGAGGGCGAACTGCACAGCGGTCGCGACCGCCTGCTGGAGCTCAATTCCGGCGGCGCCGGCGAAGGCGAAGCGCTGGTGGCGGCGATTCTCGAACAGGACGACCAGTTCGCCCTGCCGCTGTATATGGAAGAGTTGTTCGACGCCTTCGGTATCGACAGCGAAGACCATTCGGAAAACGCATTGGTGCTCAAACCGGGCGAGAAGATGCTCGATGCCGGCTTCCCGCTGGGCGACGACGAAGGCGTGACCATCACCTACGAACGCGAGCAGGCGCTGGCGCGCGAAGACATGCAGTTCCTCACCTGGGAACACCCGATGGTGCAGGGTGGCATGGACCTGGTGCTGTCCGGTTCGATGGGCAACACTGCACTGGCGATGATCAAGAACAAGGCGCTGAAACCCGGCACCGTGTTGCTCGAACTGTTGTTTGTCAGTGAAGTGGTGGCACCGCGCGCCCTGCAGCTGGGCCGTTTCCTGCCGCCACTGGCGTTGCGCTGCCTGCTCGACGGCAATGGCAACGACCTGGCTGCCAAGGTGTCCTTCAACACCCTCAACGACCAGCTGGAAACGGTGCCCCGCGCCAGTGCCAGCAAATTCGTCCAGGCCCAGCGCGAAGCCCTGACCCAGCAGATCAACGCCGCCGAAGCCAAGATGGCGCCGCGCCACAGCGCACGGGTCGATCAGGCCCGTCAGCGGCTGATCGCCGAACTGGATGAAGAACTGGCGCGCCTGACAGCGCTGCAGAAGGTCAACCCGAGTGTGCGCGACAGCGAGATCAGTGCCCTGCGCCAGCAGCGCGATGACGGCCTGACTTTCCTCGACAAGGCGGCGCTGCGGCTGGAGGCGATTCGGGTGCTGGTGGCCGGGTAGCAGTCCGGAATCCGTGTGGTGGTCAATGCCGCTGGCTTGGCCACCCATCCGGTATGCGGATGAGCGACTGTGCGGGCGAGAGGCGATGATGGCGGCGGGTCGCTTTGTGAGTTGGCCACCCTATTGATCCGCCCCGGTAATGTCTTGATTTTCGTAGGGTGGGCTTTAGCCCACCGAGTCCCGCCAACTCTCCAGCCAAGCCAGATGATCCACGCCGGACGGTCGATACTCGGCGCCCAGCCAGCCGTCGTAGCCGCTCGCCCGCAGGGCTTGCAACGCCCGGGGGAAGTCCAGCTGCCCAGTGCCCGGTTCGCCGCGTCCGGGGCAGTCGGCGAACTGCACATGGCCGATTGTTCCCGCCAGTTGCGCTATCACCGCTGGCAGATCAAAGCCCTGCCGGGCCATGTGGTAGAAATCCAGCTGCAGGCGCAGATTGGGATGATCCACCGCCGCCAACAGATCAAGCATCTGCGCGGGCGTATTGAGCACAAAGCCGGGCATATCCAGCGGATTGATGGCCTCGCACAGCACGCCGATACCCAAGGTCGCAAAGGCTTGCGCCGTGGCCCGCAGATTGGCGGTCAGGCACTGCCGGGCTTGTTCTGCGGGCAATCCTGCAGGCAGCCGTCCGGCCAGCAGGTTGACGTTCAGCGGGCGCACCATGGCCGCATAGGTCAGAGCCTGCTGCAGCGCCTGATCGAAGGCTGCCTGCTGCTGCGGCACGCAAGCCAGCCCTGCTCCGCCGCTCATCAAGTCGCCGGCCGGCAGATTGATCAGCACCAGCGGCAAGCCGGCGCGTTCCAGTGCCTCGCGCAACGCAATGGCGGGCAGTTCATAGGGAAACTGGATTTCCACCCCATCGAAACCGGCCACCCGCGCCGCGCGCACGCGCTCGGACAAGGGCAGCGCGGCAAACAACAGCGAGAGGTTGGCGGCGATCTTCATCCGCGCGGCTCGAACAACTCGATCAGTGTCGCGGGGTCTTTTTCCAGCCCGCCCTGCTGCCCGTGCAGGCGCAGCAATTGCGCCGCCAGAGCGCTCATGGGCGTGGCTGTGGCGCTGGCACGCGAGAGTGTGACCGCGCCATCGAGATCCTTGAGCAAGGTGCGCACATGCCATTTGACCGGCACAAAGCGGCGCTCGGCCATCTGCGGGGCGAGAATCTGCAACGGTTTGGAATCGGCAAAACCACCGGCAAAGGCCTCGGCCAGCAGCCGTGCATCAACACCGGAGCGCTCGGCCAGTGCCACCGCTTCGGCAATCACCAGCGCCTGACAGCCAACGATCATCTGGTTGCACAGTTTGGCCACCTGACCGGCACCTACCGCGCCCATGTGGGTCACGCGCTGGCCCAGATGGGCGAGAATCGGCCGTAGCCGTTCGATGTCGTCAAAGGCACCGCCGGCCATGATCGCCAGACTGCCTGCCTCAGCACCCTGCACACCACCGGACACCGGCGCATCGACCCAGCGCATGCCGCAGCGCGCTTCCAGTTCTGCCGCCATCTCACGGGTAAGCTGCGGATCCAGACTGGAGAAGTCGACCAGCAACTGACCCGGCCGGCCCTGACTGGCCAGACCGTCCGCACCGAACACCACCTCCCTTACTGCTGCGGCATCGGCCAGGCAAAGCATGACAATCTCTGCCGCCGCACAA
>DATMWH010000183.1:0-4069 GCA_035562615.1 Pseudomonas sp.
CCGTCATGCAGGGCGCCGCGCAGGAAGTTGTCGCGGCAGCTGTGCATGTAGCGTTTGTCGAGGGCGTAGCGCACGGTGTTGCTCTCCTGCGCGCAGGCGCCACCGAGGGTGTCATGGCGGCCGCAGGTGTCGGCGGTGATAGTCAGCAACGGATTGCCCAGATTGGACCAGAGCACCGTGCCGGTGGTCAGGTACACGCTGTTCTGCTTGCGCAGGGTGCGCTGCGGGTCGTAGCGCTCGCGCGGGTTTTTCGCACTGAAGAACAAGGTGTCGACTGCCTGATTACCTTCCAGATCGAGTAGGCGCACGCTCTGCCCGGCTTTGACTTCGCAGAGAAACGGCTCGCCCGCCGGAATGACCTGACGGAATACGGCGGCTTCCGGCTGCAGGCTGCTTTCAATCACATTCATATGGGCAACCCTCAGATGTACAGACGTTCGGTGTTGTGGAAGCCGCGAGCGTTTTCCGCGCGCGATGTACGGCACAGCACGCTGATGCCGTCGCTCTCGACCTTGTACCAGGAGAGCTGCACCGGCTTGGGGGCGTAAGCGGGATTGGGATCCATGGGGTGTTGCAGGGCGGTTAGCACCACCAGGGTGTCCATCGGCGCGTACAGCTCAAGGTAGTCGCCAGCCTTGGAGTTACCGGGCTGGAAGTGGAAGCAGCCGCCCGCATCTACTGTCACCTTGCTGAACAGGTTGAGGTTCATCAGCAGGTCCGCAAGGCCAAGGTTCCACTTGCCCATTTCCACCAGCAGGTTGTCCGCACCATTGCGGAAGAAGTGGTTGCGCAGTTCCTGATATCGCCCGGCACCGTATTTCTCGGCGACTTCTGCTGCGTTGAGCACGCCGCCCAGGCTGTCGTGCCAGCCGCAGGTGTCGGCGGTTATTGCTGCCAGAATTCTGCCCATATCCGAGTACAGGCAGTGGCCGGCGGTGAGTTTGGCGGTGTGCTGGCACTTGAGGGTGTCGGGCAGGTTCAGTCGTTCGCTTTTCTCGGCTGCACTCAAGAGCAGCAGGCTGACGTTGGCGCCGCCTTCGAGGTCGGTGATGCGCAGCAGTTGGCCGCGCTTGAGGACGAAAGAGGTGTGGCCGCCGCCGGGTACGCGTTCCTCGTAGAGGCTCGGGCGCAGGGTCAGGGATGCGGTCATGCGTGCTCCTTGGAAGGGTTGGTGACATGCGCCGGCAACGCCTCGACGGCGGCGTGGGTGGCGCGGCGGTCGCTGTTGAGCGGGATGTCGTAGGTGATGCGCGCGCCAAAGGCGTTGGGCGCATGCGGGTCGATGCGGGTCTTGTCGAATACCAGCAGGCGGGTGCCGAGGCTGAAACCCTCGCTCAGATCGTGGGTAACCATAAACACAGTCAGCCCGGTTTCCTGCCACAGCTCCAGCAGCAGGCCGTGCATGTCCTTGCGGATGCCCGGGTCGAGCGCGCCGAAGGGTTCGTCGAGCAGCAACACGCGCGGCTTCATGATCAGCGCCTGGGCAATCGCCAGACGCTGCTGCATGCCACCGGAAAGCTGACTGGGGTATTTGTCCAGCGCGTGACCGAGGCCGACCTTGTGCAGGATCACCGACGCCTGCTCACGGGCCTCGCGCTTGGCCGCGCCAAACAGGCGACCAAGGATGGGCGCACGCGGCAGCTCCAGACCGATGGCGACGTTGTCCAGCACGGTCAGGTGCGGGAACACCGAGTAGCGCTGGAACACCACGCCACGGCTGGCATCCGGCTCACCCGGCAGTGGTTTCCCGGCCAGCAGGATTTCACCCTTGCTCGGCCGCTCCTGACCCAGCAGCAGGCGCAGAAAGGTCGACTTGCCGCAGCCGGAAGCACCGACCAGGGTGCAGAATTCGCCTTCGTTGACCGTCAGATTCAAGCGTTCGAGCACGATCTGATCAGCGTACTGCTGCCAGACATTTTTGACTTCGATAAAGGGCTTCATGCCTTGCTCCCTTCAAACCAGGGAAAGCACAGCTGGGTCAGACGACGCAGCCCCAGGTCCATCAGCCAGGCGAGCAGGGTGATCCACAGCACATAGGGCAGGATCACATCCATCGCCATGTAACGGCGGACCAGAAAGATCCGGTAGCCCAGGCCATCGGTACTGGCAATGGCCTCCGCGGCGATCAGGAACAACCAGGCTGAACCGAGCACCAGACGCAGGGCGATCAGCAGGCGCGGCAGCAGTTGCGGCAGCACCACGCGCAGGATCAGGGTCCAGGTGCTGGCGCCAAGGGTCTGTGCCTTGATCAGGATTTCCGCCGGAATCTCGCGGGCGCGTTGTTCCAGATCGCGGGCCAGCACCGGGGTGATACCGATCACGATCAGCATCACCTTGGACAGCTCGCCGAGGCCGAAGACGATAAACAGGATGGGCAGAATCGCCAGTGGCGGCACCATCGACAGCACCGTCAGCAGCGGCGACAGCGGGGCACGGAACAGCGGCAGAATACCGGCCAAAACACCCAGGCAAAGACCGGCCAGTGCTGCGATGCCAATGCCCAACCCCAGACGTTGCAGGCTGGAAGCGCTGTCCTGCCAGAACAGATACCCGCCGCTGCGCTTGTCCTCGGTAAAAGCCAGGCGGTCAACAGCGTCAGCCATCTGTGCGGCGCTGGGCAGCAGCTTGTCATTGGGGTTTTCTGCCAAACGCATGGCCGATCCCATGAAATACAGGGTCAGCAGCAGCACAAACGGCAGCAGGACCAGCAGCAGACGGCCGCCTTTGTCAGGATGTCGGCTGATCAGGCGCATGAAGTTCTCGGGCTGAATTATGCGTAGGGTGGGAAACTCGCGCAGCGATTTCCCACCAGCCGGGGTGCACCAGGTGGAAAAGGCCTGCGGCCGTTTTCCACCCGAAGCGTCAGAGCTTGCCGTCGGCGGCCATCTGCATAAAGGTCGGTTCGAAGCGCAGCTTTAGGTTTCCGGTGTCGCCGAAGGTCGCGCCGTTGGCAAAGCTCATGCCGATGGCGTCGGCACTCTTGGCGCCTTCTCCGAGCAGGCCGTGGGAGTGCGAGAATTCGGCGACCTTGGCCATGGTGGCAGGCAACTGCTCACTGGTGGCAAAGGCCACGGCCTCCTGAGCTGAATAGAACATCCTGGTGGCTGCCAGTTGCGCCTTGAAGCCGGCCAGATCGGTGCCGGAGGCCTTGGCCATGTGTTCCAGCGCAGACGTACCCGCTGGCGTGTTGGCACTCATGGTCGCCATGATCTCGTACCAGGCACCGATCAGCGCCTTGCCCAGCGCCGGGTTGTCCTTGAGGGTGATGCTGTTGACCACCATCAGGTCGATGATTTCACCGGGAATCTGGCTGGAATCAAAGACCTTGGTGGTGTTGGGGGTGGCAGCGATCTCGGCCAGCAGCGGGTTCCAGGTGACGGCGGCTTGTACGTCAGTCGTGGTGAAGGCGGCAACCATGTCGGCATCCGACGTGTTGACCACTTTCAGATCCTTCTCGGCCAGCCCTGCCGATTCCAGCCCACGGGCCAGCAGGTAGTGTGAAACCGACAGTTCGACCAGATTGACATTCATTCCTTTCAGATCAGCGACGCGCTTGCCATCGCCCTTGATGACGATGCCGTCGTTGCCGTTGGAGAAGTCACCGATGATCAGCGCGGTACTGTCCACGCCGCCAGCGGCGGGGATGGTCAGGGCATCCATGTTGGTCATGGTGCAGCCGTCGAACTGGCCGGCGCTGTACTGGTTGATCGACTCGACGTAATCGTTGAGCTGCACCACATCAATGCTGATGTCGTACTTCTTCGCCCATTTGTCGACGATGCCCTGAGCTGCACCGTATTCCCAGGGCATCCAGCCGGCGTAGATGGTCCAGCAGACGTTGAAGTGGTCTTTCTTCTCTGCGTGGGCAGGGAGGCTCAAGACGGCGGTCAGGCCGGTGACAATCAGGGTGGACAACAGGGACTTGCGCATGGACTTTTGCATGGATAGACCTCCGGTTCGATGAATGCGGGCAGGAGCAGCGCAGCACTGCTCTCCTCGAGCAACAAACGCTATCTCCCGGGCTTTTATCCCGCCGTGTAACCTCGAAGGAGGTCGCCAACTCTCGGAC
>DATMWH010000184.1:0-7948 GCA_035562615.1 Pseudomonas sp.
ATCCTTGCTGCGATGTGGCTGCTGGTCATGATGGCAGGGCTGGTCGATGCGCCGGCCATCAGTAGTCGCTGGCTGAGGCTCGGGCTGGTCTTCGGGCCGTTGTCATTTATTGCGATAGGCTTCGTCGGCACGCTGAGTACCGGTCACTTCTTTGGGTACCCGGAGGGCCTGGCCAAGCCATTTATCGTGGCCATCGAGCTGGCGCTGATGCCATCACTGACGCTGGTTCTGGCACTTCTTCTGCTTGGCTCACCGCGTCGTGGAGTTCAATCATGAGCGCGGCAACCCTGTTTGGTTTGTGCGCAGCGCTGCTGGTCGGTCTGGGGCTGTTCGGCATGATGGTGAATGCGCACCCGCTGCGCAAGATTCTGGCCTTCAACGTGATGGGCAGCGGGGTGTTCCTGCTGTTTGGCGCGATAGCTCAGCGTGGTGCCGCGGCCGGCATGGGCGGCGATCCCGTGCCGCAGGCTTTGCTGATCACCGGGATAGTCGTGGCTTTCTCAGCGACAGCGCTGGCCGTTGCGCTGCTGCTGCGGCTGTTTGAGGTCAGCGCCACGGTCACGCTCGCCAGTGAAGCGGCGAGACCGGCTCAAGTTCCGTCCCGCGAAGATGCATAAATGTTAGCCGCCGTGACCACAACAGGAGGGTTGCTGCTGGTGCTGGCAGTCCTGGTGCCGTTTCTGGGCGTCTTGCTGGGATTTGTTCTGGGCGCCGGCAATGCCCGGCGTGTAGCGCTGGCGACACTCGTTCTGGGGCTGGTTATCTCGATGGCTGGCGCTGCAGTGTTTTTGCAGACGGGTGCAGACCTGGTCTATTTGCTGGGCGGCTGGACACCGCCGCTGGGGATTGCGCTGCGTGCTGACGGCTTGTCGGTGACGATGCTGGTGACTGTTGCCGTGGTCATCAACATCATCGGGATCTACGCCTGCGCTGATTTCCCCTGCCCCTCCGACGCTCCGGCGGCACGCAAACCCTTTGTCTTCTGGTTGTTGCTGCTCGCCGTGTGGGGGGCGCTCAATCTGGTATTTGTCAGCGGTGATCTGTTCACGCTGTATGTGGCTCTTGAACTGCTGACCTTCGCCGGTGTGCCACTGGTCTGTCTGGATGGTGGCGGTGACACGCTGCGCGCTGCGCTGCGCTACCTGCTGTTTGCGCTGGTCGGGTCGATGCTTTATCTGCTGGGCGCGGTACTGCTCTACGGCGCTTATGGCACATTGGATATTGCGCTGCTGGGTGCTGCAGTGCGCCCCGGGCCGGTGACCTGGACAGTGCTGGCACTGATGACCTGCGGCTTGCTGGCCAAGACCGCGCTGTTTCCGCTGCATCTCTGGTTGCCGCCAGCACACGCCGGCGCACCGGCGGCGGCGAGTGCTGTCTTGTCGGCACTGGTAATCAAAGGGTCGTGGTTTCTCGTGGTGCGTCTGTGGTTTGACGTCATGCCGGGGGTGGTCACCTTTTCGGCCGCGCAACTGCTCGGTGCGCTGGGTGCTGCGGCGATTGTCGCCGGTAGTGTTGTGGCGCTGCGGCAGCAGCGTTTGAAGCTATTGGTGGCCTATTCGACGATAGCGCAGATCGGCTATCTGTTTCTGATGTTCCCGCTCGCATTCGACATTGATAGTGGCGCATTGGTGCAAGGTGCCGCGCTGCATGGCGGTCTCCTGCAGGCAGTCTCACACGCCACCGCCAAGGCCAGCATGTTTATGGCTGCCGGCCTGGTGTATGCCGCGCTTGGCCATGACCGGCTCGCCGACATGGCCGGCGTTGCGCGCGCGATGCCGGTTACTGTGCTGGCGTTCGTTCTGGCCGGTATCGCTCTCATGGGCGTGCTTCCCAGTGGTGCTTACCTGGCGAAGAAGCTCATGCTGGATGCAGCCGTTGGTTCGGGGCAGTGGTGGTGGTCCATTGTGCTGCAGGGTGGCGCGGTATTTACCGCCGGTTACGTGGTACTGGTGCTGCGCAGTGTGCTATCCAAGGGCTCTGCGGAACCGCTCTGTGCGCGCGCGGTCTCCCGCCGCTCCGAATACGCGGCATTGAGTCTTGCCCTGATTTCGCTTGCACTGGCGGCGGTTACCCTTGGCCCAGTGTCTGTTGATCTGTTGTCGGGCGCGCTGGAGCCCAAAGAGTTGCTGACGCTGCTGCTGGTGCTGGCTGGCGGCATCTTGCTGATGCAGGGTTTGGCGCCCGTCGCGCTGCGCAATTCACCCGGGAGTACTCCATCAGGTCTGCGTTCACTGCAGCGCGCAATGTTTTCTGTGGGCGTAATATTCGAGCAGGGCGATCTATTGCTGCGCCGCTGGACAGCTGCTTCTATCTGCCTGCTTGCACTGGCGGCACTGTTTGGTGTTTTGCTGTTTTACGGTTCGTTAACATGATTATTGCTAGTATCGACGTCGAGCCAGTCCGGGCCATGATTGCGCTTCATCAGAAGTTTCTCCGGCTGGCAACGCGCATTACCAAAAGGATATCGCTATGAGGATCGGCACGCTTATTGTGGCGCTAGCGGCCATGGTTTCAGGTTGCTCGATCGGACCGGACTACATCAGGCCTTCAGTTGAGTCGCCAGAGGCTTGGCGTATCAATTACCCGGCGGCCGCCGGCGTTGCCAACACGGCCTGGTGGGAGCAGTTTGGTGATCCGGTACTCAATGAGCTGGTCGATAGCGCGTTGCGGGAAAATCTTGACGTGCGTATTGCCGCTGCCCGTGTTGATCAGTTTGTGGGTGCTCTGAGCTCCACGCGCTCGCAGTTGTATCCCCAGCTTGGTTACAACGCCGGCGCCAGCAACATCACGGCCAGCCGCGTTGGTCAGCCGCCGCTGCCACCGGGCGCCGATCGGGATTTTTCACTGTATGAAGGTGCGGTGGGTGCCTCTTGGCAGCTCGATTTGTTCGGCCGTGTGAGTCGTCTGAGTGAGGCCGCACAGGCCCGCGTCTATGCCAGTGAGCAGGCCCAGCATGGCGTCGTGCTGTCACTGGTAGCCAGTGTTGCCAACAGCTACATAACCCTGCGGGCACTTGATCGTCAGCTGGAAATTGCTCAGGCCACTGCCAACAACTTCGGCACCACTGCGCGGCTCTTTGAACTGCGTTTCAAATCCGGCATCGTGGCCAAAACGGAAGTGATGCAGATCACCTCGCAACAGCAGCAGGCGCTGGCGGCCATCCCCGCTTTTGAGCAGTCAATTGCGGCCACAGAAAATCTCATTTCGATTTTGCTTGGTCGTGATCCCGGCCCGATACCGCGCGGTAAAACAATCGATCAACTGATCGCACCCTCGATTCCTGCCGATCTGCCATCAACATTGCTGTCGCGCCGTCCCGATATCCTGCAGGCGGAGCAGAACCTGATCGCCGCCAATGCCAATGTTGGTGCTGCCAAGGCCCTTTATTATCCTGATCTGTCGATCACCGGCGTGCTGGGCAGTGTAAGCACTGCAATGGATGACTTTCTCACAGGCCCTGCCGCTTCAAGTCTGCTAGCGGCCAACATTGCCGGTCCGATTTTCACTTTCGGCGGCATTGAGGGGCAGGTCAGTTCAGCCGAGGCGGCAAATCGTCAGGCGCTTTTGTTCTATCAGCAGACCATACTCAATGCCTTTCGCGAAACCAACGATGCCCTGACCGGGTCGCAGAAGAAAATCCAGCAAGTGGAATTGCAGAGCAAACGTGTGGATGCCCTGCGCGAGTTTGCGCGCTTGTCCAGATTACGCTTTGACAAGGGGGTTTCGGGGTATCTCGAAGTGCTGGTAGCCGACAACGAGTTGTTTGCCGCTGAGCTCGCTGCAGTTGGCCTGCAGGCTGATCGTTATGTACAGGTGGTGAATGTTTATCAGGCAATGGGCGGGGGCTGGGTTGATATCGCCACGTCAACTGCGCCGGCACCGCTGCTGCTGCAGAAAGCGACTTCAGCAACCGTTCAGTCGGAGCAGGAGAAACCGCTGCTCGGTGCTCTTGTGCCGCCGGCAGAGTGACGCGCTTGGGCCATTGACGCCTGCGATCTTGCCATGAACCACATGTCATTCAGGCGCTCAGGCAAGTGCTTCGCGGTTGTGCTATCGGCTCTGGTGTTGAGTATTTCCCTGCTGGTACCGGCGTCGGTGCAGGCAGATATCCATCTGGTTGCACCGAGCCGCACCATTGATTGGCGTCCGGAAAAGCCGTTAGCTGATCCGTTCAAGCTCGGCTTTGGCGAGTTTTTGCGTATCGACTATGTTGGAGAAATTCCTCGATGAGGTCAGGGGCGGCACATCGGTTTGTCATTGAATGCCTGTACCTGTTGGGATGTTCATCCATCCCGCACAATCCACAATTCAAGCAGGCCTCAATTGCTTGCCGCCATCGCCCGGTGGGGCTTCAGTAACAGCGCTTGTTGCCACCCAAGGGGGCTCAGCAAAATGATGGAAACCAGTGTGCACAACCAGATCCAAGCGTTCCGCGCTGAGCCTAAGGAGCGGCTGTGTCGGTTGCTGCTGAGGCGTCTGTCGCCGGTCCTGATAGGCCTGACGGTGACCTCGGTTCAGGCTCAGCCTGGCAACGACCATCTGGTGGATTTGCTGCAGGAGCCGGGAAGTGCTGGATTGGGCTTTCTTTCGCGCATCGAGCAGTCACCCTACGAGGGCGGTGGGGCGCGTACCGATCTGCTGCCGCTGTATTTATATGAAGGCGAGCGCTTCTTCCTCAGCGCGGATCGTGCCGGCTTCAAGCTGGTCGAAGAAGACTCGCAACGCATGGATATCTACTTGGCGCGCCGGCTTGAAGGGTTCCCCCAGGACGAAGTGACGCCGGAGCTGGAAGGTATGAAGTACCGTGAGGCGGGTGTCGACATGGGCCTCAGTTACCGCATGACCCAGGACTGGGGCACTGTGCGCACTGCACTGCTGCATGACGTCGGCAATTACTCTCACGGCAGCGAGTTGCGGGTTGGTTATTCCTATGACATCCGGGGCGAGCGCTGGGTCTTGCGTCCGGACATTACGCTTGCCTGGCGAGATGCAAACCTCAACAACTACTACTACGGCGTCAAGAAAGACGAAGCGGCCCCCGGACGCCCGGCTTATGAGCCAGGCAGTGGTATCAACACCTCGCTTGGCCTGTATGGCAGCTACGAGGTCTGGGAGAACTGGCGCCTGCTGGGTGGCGTGTCAGCCACATGGTTCGCAGAAGGCATTCGCGACAGCCCTATAGTTCGCGATGAAATACAGCCGGCACTGACCTTCGGGGTCGCATACGACTTTGGAACTGGCGCGGCACGCTGGTATGACGATGAAGATCCGCTGCTGGTGAAAGTATTCTATGGGCGTGCTGCAGCCGATGGCTGCCACATGGTGAAGATCATGACGCTCGATTGCACCTCACTGGATAATGACACACCCACCAGTGTGATCGGCGTGCACCTTGGCCGGCCGTTCCTCAAGCGGGTTAACGACTGGCCACTGGATTTCAATGGCTACGTTGGCCTGACCTACCACGATGAGAACGGCTACCAGGCCGATATCCTGCAAGTGGATGCCTATATGAAGGCGTTCTACTACGGATTTCCCTGGAGTGATCGGGTCAATACACGATTCGGTTTTGGTTACGGAGTTTCCTACGCCAACCGCGTGCCCTACACCGAAGTGGTATCACAGGCCGAGCGTGACCGTCCGACCTCCAAGTTGCTCAACTACCTCGATCCCACGGTGGATGTGAACGTCGGAGACCTGTTCGGTGCAAAGGAGTGGAAGGACTCTTACATTGGGTTGGGTATCTCGCACCGCTCGGGCATCTTCGCTTCATCACGCCTGCTTGGCAGTGTGGACGGCGGTTCGAACTACATCTATGCGTATCTGGAGACGAGCTTGTAATTCTGGGGGGCTGGTCAGCATTCAAGGCCTGCACCGATGCGGGACAGCCGCTTTTCATTTGCTCAATTAGCCACGCTCAACTACCGGTCGAGGCGGGCAGCTAGGCAGCGGCCAACCGGCTACAAAGCTGTGGATTTTCAAGATTAGGGTGTTTATGGTTGCCTTATAAGCTGTTTGCTTTCTGAGTGGATATATCGCATTTCGCCGGTCTTCCTGGAGTTGCAACAATGAAAAGAAGCGTGTTTTTCTGCGCCATACTGCTGGCCTTCCTGTTCGGCGCTGGCTGCTCTACAACCGGCACCGCGACGGGCGATCCTGCCGCGCGGCGGATAGCCTTGAATGCCAATGCCGATGCAGCTTTGAGCAATCTGTTTACGCAGGTTCAGGGCTCACAAGAGCTGGTTCGCAAAGCCCGAGGGGTGCTGGTGTTCCCTTCGGTCCTGGAAGCTGGTTTTGTCTTCGGCGCGTCCACAGGCGACGGCGTCTTGCGCAAAGGAGGACGGACTGTCAGCTTCCACCGCACTACCAGCGGCTCTTGGGGGATGCAGATAGGCGCACAATCGACTGCCGTGTTCTTGCTGTTCATGACTGATGAAGCGCTGGCACGTTTCGAGGCCAGCGAGGGCTGGTCGGTCGGTGCCGATGCCTCGGTTACGCTGGTTTCGGTCGGAGCGAACGCTCAGATGACCAGCGAAACGGCACAGCAGCCGGTCATCGGTTTCGTACTGTCGAACCGGGGCCTGATGGCTGGGATTACGCTTAACGGAACCAGGGTCACCCGATTAGCGCTTTAGTGATTTTGCAGAGCATCTGCATGTTGAGGTCCAAGGCGGATTTCATCTCGCAGAGTCAGAGCCATTGTCTTCGGCCAGCAAAACCGAGCGTGGCTATACGGTAACAAGATGCCTATTCTTCTAGGACAGTTTAATTAACCAACCCGGAGTACTTGTATATGAACGTCATTCGATCCCTCAGCGTCGCGACCGTGTTGGGTGCTGCCGCCCTGCTGACCGCCTGCGAAACCACCAACGCTCCGGGTACCTTCGTCGGCGCTGAAGCCGGCCGCGCGCAAACAGTTCAGCGCGGTACGATTTATGCCGTGCGTGATGTCACCATCCAGAACGAGCCTAGCCGTGTGGGTACCGCCGCTGGCGGTGCGCTCGGCGGTATTGCCGGTAGCACACTGGGCAGCGGCAACCGTGCCAACAGTGCTGGCGCCATAGCCGGTGCGGTAGCTGGCGGTGCGGCAGCCAATGCGGCAACCCGCTCCACCCAGCCGGGTGTTGAAATTACCGTGCTTCTGGAAAACCATCAGCTGATCTCGGTGGTTCAGGCCGGTACGTCCAATGAGTTCCGCCAGGGCGATGCTGTACGGGTGACTTCCAACGGCATCACCACTCGCGTTATGCGCTGATGGCAGTAGCCTGACGCAGCAGATTGTCTGGATCAGCCAGCCTGATTCAAGCGCAATCTGCTGGGAGCGTCAGTTGCTTCAGGAGCAATAGCGGTACCTCTGCTTCAGCAATTCGAGGCTCTGTCTGGGCCTGGCCAATCTTGCTTATCACGACCCAATCAAAGCCTGGCGAAATGCCGGGCTTTGTTCTGTGGGGCTGATAAAACAAAAAAGGCCAACCTTGGCGGCTGGCCTGAACTGTTTGCCTTGATGGTGGGCCCACACGGACTCGAACCGTGGACCAAAGGATTATGAGGGAGGTGCTTAAAGGTTCCTCGAAGATTCTGATAGTTTCAGATGGCTATCAAAGCCCCTGTATTTATTGGTCTGTATGGTTTTTGTTGTGCCGCATGGTGTCATTTAGTAACTTTGAGTCCTGCATTAAGTGGGGACTGATGCGGGGACTAAAATGAGGCTTTCTGGGGGCTGCAGAAATGGTCGGGACAGTAAACGAGCAAAAGCTGCGGGGTATGAAGCCTGGTGGCGGGAAGCTGACGGAGAGCTTGCATGGTAGGGGTATGGGCTCGCTGATTTTCAAACGGCAGAGCGAGTCACCTCCGATGGCGTTCTACCGCTACCGTCTTGATGGCAAGGACTGCTTGATTAAGATTGGTGTTTGTAAGCTCAATGCGAGAGATGTTGGTTTTTCATTAC
>DATMWH010000185.1:0-8381 GCA_035562615.1 Pseudomonas sp.
GAATCAGAGCTTCATGCCGCGGCTGATGATTTCTTTCATGATCTCCGAGGTACCGGCAAAAATGCGCTGAATGCGCGCATTCGCGTACATCTTGCAGATCGGGTATTCCCACATGTAACCCCAGCCGCCGTGCAGTTGCACCCCCTCGTCAACGACCTTGCCGAGCAACTCGGTGGTAAACAACTTACCCTCGGCAGCCACTTCAGCGGTCAGCTTCTTCTGGTTGTGGTCCATCACGCAACGATCAACAAAGACCTGCGCCACATCGATCTGCGTGCGCATTTCCGCCAGTTTGAAGCGGGTATTCTGGAAGTGCGAAACCGGCCGGTCGAAGGCTTTGCGCTCACGCACGTAGTCGATCGTCGTCTGCAACGCCGCCTCGGCTCCGGCCACCGCACCGCAGGCATTGGTCAGGCGCTCCTGAGCCAGCATGTTCATCAGGTAGATAAAGCCGCCCTTGGCATCACCGAGCAGGTTGGCCTTGGGCACCTTGACGTTGTTGAAGAACAGTTCGGCGGTGTCCTGACTGTGCATGCCGAGCTTCTTCAGCTTGCGCCCACGCTCGAACCCCGGCATGCCCCGTTCCACCAGAAACAGCCCCATGGCGTGCTTGTTGGCCGGGTCGGTCTTGGCCGCGACGATCACCACGTCAGCCAGAATGCCGTTGGAGATGAATACCTTGGAGCCGTTCAGCTCGAAGTGATCACCCTTGTCCACCGCCGTGGTGCGCATGCCCGCCAGATCGGAGCCTGCGCCGGGTTCGGTCATGGCCACGGCCAGAATCAGCTCGCCGCTGATGATGCCCGGCATGAAACGCGCTTTCTGTTCGGCATTGCCATACTCGGCAATGTAGGGTCCGCAGAGCGCCGAATGCAGCGGCAGCATGAAGCCGGCTTCGTTGATGCGAGCCAGCTCCTCGCACATGATCTGCTCATAGCGAAAATCCTTGAGACCACTGCCGCCGTACGCCTCATCCGCCCAGGGCAACAGAAAACCCATCTCGCCGGCTTTCTTCCAGACCTCGCGGCTGACTTGCCCCGCCTCCTCCCAGGCCTCTTGATGCGGCACGACTTCTTTCTGCAAGAAGGCGCTGAAGGCGTCGCGAAACAGGTTGTGTTCGGTTTCAAAGTGAATGCGCTGCATGGTCTCTGGCTCCTGGCAAAAATCCCGAAGCGCAGAGTAGACAGTCCCGCCGGCAAGGCTCAATGACGCAACTGCTCAGGCACGGTTGACCCATTCGGTCAGTGCTGCACACAAACAAAAACCGCGGCATTCGCCGCGGTTTCCGTGTACTTCAACCGACTCAGTGGGCAAACAGCGAATTGCCCGCCTTACCCGCCAGTTTCTCGGGTTTGATCAGGTAGTGCGCCAGCGCCGGCAGTAACCAGATGGCGCCGAACATGTTCAGCAGGAACATGAAGGTCAGCATCAGCCCCATGTCGGCCTGGAACTTGATTGCCGAGAACATCCAGGTCGCCACACCCACCGCCAGACACAGCCCGGTGAACAGTACCGCCTTACCGGTGGACTTGAGCGTCTGGTAGTACGCCTCCTGCAAGGGCAGTCCGGCACGCAGGAAGGTTTCCAGCCGGCTGTAGATGTAGATCCCGTAATCCACCCCGATACCCACCCCGAGGGCAATCACCGGCAGGGTCGCGACCTTCACACCGATACCGAGGAAAGCCATCAGCGCATTACCGAGAATCGAAGTCAGAATCAGCGGAATGACAATACAGACCGTCGCCGGGAACGAGCGGAAGGTGATCATGCACATCACGCCCACGCAGAGGTAGACCATGATCAGAATCAGCAGCTCGTTGGTGGCAATCACCTCATTGGTAGCAGCCTCGATCCCGGCATTACCGGCCGCGAGCAAGAACTGCTGCTCTTCGCTGTTGTTTTCCAGGGCAAAAGCTTCAACCACATTGACCACGCGCTTGAGCGTATCGGCCTTGTGATCATTGAGGAAGATCACCAGCGGGACCATCGAGCAATTGGGGTTGTACAACCCGTCCGAGCGACCCACCGAACCATTGAGCACATCCTGATTGCGTGACAGTGATTGCCACTTCAGGCTGCCCTCGTTCATGGCCATGATCATCATCTTCGACACCGTGATCAACGACAGGGTCGATTGCACGCCTTCGGTGTTTTCCAGCTTCCACATCAGCTCATCCAGTGCCTCCAGGTTGGGGTACTGCATGCACATTTCTTCCTTGCTCTTGACCATCACCACCAGCACGTCCGAGCTGGTCGAGTAATTGCTGATGATAAAGTCGTTGTCCTTGTTGTAGCGCGAATCAGGGCGCAGTTCAGGAGCCCCCTGATCCAGGTCACCGACCTGCAGGTGCTGCTTTTGATAGATGAAAGCGGAAGCCCCGACCACCAGCGCAATCAGCACCGAAACCCGCGCCACCTTGGGATTGGCGAAGTTCGACAGCAGGCGCCAGAACGGGTGCTCACGCACCGCATCGCGCTTGCTGATCTCGATGGCTTTCTTGCTGATCCCCAGATAGGAAATCGCCACCGGCAACAGAATCAGGTTGGTAAAGACGATTACCAGCACACCCAGCGAAGCGCTCAGGGCCAATTCCCGGATCACCCCGATATCAATCACCATCAGAGTGATAAAACCGACGGCGTCGGCGAGGATGGCAATCATGCCCGGCAGGAACAGCTGGCGGAATGTCCGGCGTGCAGCGATCAGCGGCGTATCGGAGTCACTCGAGTTCAGGGCGATACCGTTGATCTTCTGCACCCCGTGGGAAATGCCAATGGCAAAGATCAGGAACGGCACCAGCATCGAGTAAGGATCCAGACCAAAGCCCACCAGATGCATCAAGCCGATTTGCCAGATCACCGCAATCAGGGTGGTCGAGAGTACCGAGATGGTGCTGCGCATGCAGCGGGTGAACCAGTAGAGCAAGACCAGGGTGATGAGGAAAGCGGCGAAGAAAAAGGTCACCACCATGGTCAGGCCGTCAATCAGGTCTCCGACCTTTTTGGCAAAACCAACGATGTGAATTTCCACATTCGGGTTCTGCGCCTGGAACTTGTCGCGGATCTGTTGTTCCAGCAGGTGGGAAAACGCCTGATAGTCCAGATTCAGCAGTTTGCTCTTGTCTTTGGGATCAGGATAAACCTCCAGCAACGGCACCTCGATGATGCTCGACTTGAAGTTGTTGGCCACCATGCGGCCGATCTGCCCAGACTTCAGGATGTTATTGCGCAACACTTCCAGACTTTGCGCATCGCCGGTGTAGCTCTGCGGAATGACCTCGCCACCGGTGAAGCCTTCTTCGGTAATCTCGGTCCAGCGCACCCCGGCGCTCCACAACGATTGCAACCCGGCCCGCTCCACACCTGGCATGTAGAACAACTCGTCCTGCATCAGGCGCAGCGTTTCCATGTACTCCTTGTTGAAGATATCGCCGGTCTTGGCCTCCAGCGAAATGCGGATGCTGTTGCCACCCGCCAGGTCCTCACGGTTTTCCATCATGTTGACGATGAAGGGATGATGCAGCGGAATCATCTTCTCGAAACTGGTTTCCGGGCGCATCTGCACCGCCTGAAACGCGAGAAACAGCGTGACCAGGCTACAGATCAGAATCACTTTCAAGCGGTTATTGAAAACCAGCCGCTCCAGATACGTGGTTTTTTCGCCTTCGCAAATCTGTGTCATTGCGCAGCCTCCATTGGCTCAGTTGCGCCGGCAGCGGGTGGCTTGATCAACTGTGCACCAGCCTGCCCCACGGTAATCAATTGGCCCTCGGGGCCTTCAACCACACCACTGATGGGCTGGCGATCCGGCGCATTGACCACGCGGAAAGTCAGGCCATCGTCATGGCTCACGGCCACACTGCCACCATTACCCACCAGCGCCACACTGCCATCCGGGAGATTGGCGGCACCGGCCAGGCCGAACTTGAACGGTTCACTGCCACTGCCCGGGAGGATGATCTGCTGCCAGCTGTCACCAAAATCGGTCGAGCGGAACACACTGCCGCGCAGGCCATACACCAAAAGGCTGCGTGACTGGTTCAGCGGCAACGCGCCAAACAGCGAGCCATCGTAAGGTGGATCAAGCGTTTCCCAGGTGGCGCCATCATCCTGCGAGCGGAAAATCATGCCCATTTCACCGGCGATCAGCAGCCCCGCATCCTTGACCTGAATAATCGAGTTCAGGTGAACGCCGTCTTCGTTATCCAGCAGATCACTGATGTCTTCCCAGTTTTTGCCGCCGTCGGTGGTTTCCAGCAGGGTGCCATAAGCTCCCACGGCAATGCCGCGTTCAAGGTTTTCAAACCACACATTGATCAGCGGAGATTCGCGTTCAAGCTCTTCATATTGCAGCGTCCAGGTTGCGCCGCCATCAGTGCTGGCCAAAATCTGCGTGTCATGCCCGACCGCCCAGCCGTGCTGCGCATCGACAAAGTACACCGCCGTCAGCAGCGAGCGGGTCGGCACCTTGGCCTGCGTCCAGCTCTTGCCCTGATCATCCGAATAAATGATGTGCCCGCGCTGCCCGACAGCCACCAGGCGCGATCCGGCCGAGGTCACATCCAGCAGCAAGGTGCTGGCGATCTTCGCAGCGGGCACTTCAATCGAATACTGCGCCGCAGCAGCTGCCTCAGTTGCGCTAACCGGCATACCCATACCGCCAGCTAACATCGCTGCCAGCAGGCTGGTAATGGCAAAACGCCGCATGCCAGCGGACTTTTTCGCACCACTCACGCCATTGCCCGCATCAATAAAAAAACCGCTCATATTGCCTCCATCAAGCACTTTGAAGCTGATCACAATCGCCGAGCAGCCTGCGACTCTGTAGGGCGGGTTAGGCCAGCGGCCGTAACCCACCAACTTGCTGCGGCATCGGTGGTGGGTTACGCCGGGCGGCGCAAGGCCGATTTCCGGCTAACCCACCCTACAAAAGACAGCCTGCAAACCTGCGCAACTTACCTAAAAAAAAGCCGCTACCCGGTAGCGGCTTTTAGTACAGCTGTCTGATCAGTTACCGCCGCGACGCAGAGCTGCAGGCGTGAACTGTCCATCATCCGGGACCGGCAGGTGGAACTGCAGGCCTTTGGCTTCTTCACTATCGAGGTTCTGCACATGGTAGCGACCGGACTGCAGGTCGTGGAAGGTATCCAGCGCACTCCAGGTGGTTGGCAGATCGTAGTAGTTCTTCAGGTAGGCCAGCGAAACACGCCACAGATCGCCGCGACCATCGTACTGATCCACCTCTGCTGCTTGCCAGCTGTCTTCGTCGAGGAAGAACACGCGCTTGGAGTAGATGTGACGTGCATCAGCCTTGAGGTTGGCTTCCACCACCCAGACGCGATGCAGCTCCCAGCGAGTCAGTGCCGGATCCAGGTGGCCGGGCTTGAGGATATCTTCATACTTCACGCCAGCCGCGCTCACACGGTAATTGTTGTACGGGATATACACCTCACGCTTTTCCAGCAGTTTCCAGTCGAAGCGATTTGGCGAGCCGTTGTACATGTCGGTGTCATCTGCAGTACGCAGAGCATCCGACTCGTCAATCGGCGAATCGTAAGCCAGGTTGGGCGCGCGACGAACACGGCGCTGACCTGAACTGTACTGCCAGGCCTGACGAGGCTCAGCGACCTGATCCAGCGTCTCGTGAACCAGCGTGGCACCACCGGCCAGACGAGCCGGAGTCTTGGTCCGGTCCAGATAGAAGAACAGGCGGTTGTTGATGCTTTCGTAGGTCGCACCTTGTTCGTAATACTTGAACAGCACCTGGGTATTACCGGTGACCGGTACGAAACTGCCATTGCGCTGCACCGCTACAGAAGCGCCAGTGCGCAGCACATAAGTGCCGCGGTAACGGGCAATGTGGTTCCAGATGGCCTCTACACCGCTTTGGGGGATCGGGAACGGAATACCACCAATGGCATCCTTGAAGCCGTTGCCGCCGTCGACCAGTTTGGCCGTGGACGCGTTTTTCTTGGTGTTGTCATACACCCATTGCGGAGCGGCACCGGTACGACGGGTGGTGTACACCGGAATGTTGAACGTCGGGTAGGCATTGATCAGCGCCATTTGACCGGGGGTCATGTTGGCCTTGTACTGTTCCATGTTCGCCTTGTCGATGACGAACAGTGGCTTGTCTTCCGGGAACGGATCCGGATGGTGATCGCCCGGCTTGAAGGTAATACCTGCCGGTACCGCAGTCAGGCCACCGGTCCACTCGGGAATGGTCCCGGCAGCATTACCGGCCTTTTCTGCACCAAGAGGAGTGAGAGTAGTACCAAGCGCGCTGGCGTCGGCGGCGTAGACGTTACCGGCCAGCGTCAAGGCGACGGCCGCAGCAATCAGAGAATGCTTGATCAGCATGGTTAAGCTCCGTGATTAAGGTGGCAACCGAGCCACACAGGCCCGGTTGTTACGCAGGAATGGTTAGAAAGAGTACTTGACGTTGACGCCGATATTGTCGCGATCACGCAAACCGTTATCGTTACCGGCACCGAAGAAATCGGTGTAGGCAATCTCACCTTCCAGAGTGTTCTGATAGCTGGCACTCAACGCCAGCGTATAGGCCTTGGTACCTTCGACATAACTGCCAGCCTGATGGGAATTGCCTTCAAAGTCATGTTTCCAGGCGACGTTAGGCGTCAGGTTAACTCCGGCGAATACATCGTTCCAGGTACCAGCTGCCACCAACGTATAGCTGTAGGCGTTGCGGTTGATCTGGTTGTCTCGGCCATTTTTCGGATCAATCATCTCAGCATTCTGGGAACCAGAGAAGTAACGATTGCTGCCGTCAAATGCTTCGTACTGCAAGCTGTCTCCACGATAGGAAACACCGGCAATCTCAGCAACGCTGAATACCGAGTTGAAGCCCAGTGCCGGCCCCCAATTCTGAATGCTGCCCATCGAGTAGTTGTACATCTCGACGCGCGTATAGTTGTTGTAAACCTCATTGAGCCCTATCTGCTGCCCACCAATGTTTGCCTGTCCGCCTTGAGTAACAATGGAGGCCTGAGCGACCAAATCACCCAAGAGATCGTCTGTTGTAGAGATGCCAATCGGCATATTCGGCCGATAGGCCAGCTCGCCGAAAAATGAATAATCATCCACGGTGGTGCTGAAACTGAAGCCATACATGCGCACATCTTCAACGTAAAGCCGATTGGCTTCTACAGAGCCCAGAAGATCGATGGTGGCCAGCGGGGCATAAAAACCAGGCGGCAAGGCATCTGGAACAATCTGGTAATCACCGGTGTTTGCACTGGCCAATGGTTCTTTGGTGTGGTAGTTGATGAAATACAGACCAAATTCAGTCGAATTCAACTCCTCCACGATGTACTTGACGTTGGCCCCCCACTGCCCGCCATCCCTTGCTTCTTCGTCGTTAGTGATGGTGGCAATGCGGGTTATTTGATTGCCCGGACTATTCTCGGGATAAACAAAAGTATCGCCATTAAATCCGAAGAGCGACGCTAGAGGGCGGTTTGCATTATAGAACTCGATTGGCGTGGCACCGCCCAGAGCACCTTGCGGGTCCCCCAGAGCCGTTCCGGCAAAATTGTTGTAGGCAAAGTTACCGCCCGGGGCAAATAAATCATCATTCGAGTAATAGGTGCCAACAGGGTCCTGAATGGTTTCAGTCCACTTCCATTGGTAATAACCTTCGACCGACAGATCATCAGTCACGCCCAGGTTGAAACCCAGGGCTTCGGTGGGAATCAGTACTTCTTTGACTTCAGCGCCCGGCAGGCGGAAAGCCGCAGCATCCACCGGGTTGGAAGTGTTGATACCGTCGCGCACAAACAGGGCTTCACCCCAGTTGTATACCTGCTTACCGGCCTTGACGTTCAGCGGCATGTCCGCCACATCCCAGTCTGCCCACAGGTAGGCGTCCAGAATTTTGGCATCCTGACCGGAAATATCCTGCGCATCATCACCGAACCAGTTGTTACGCGGCCAGGACTGGCTAGGCTGGGACGGATCGTTGTTGTTGTTGTAATCGCTGTTGTGGTTCATCAGCTGGGTGTCGTATAGCGCGGTGCCGCGCATAAAGCCACCGTAATTCTGATACTGCAGCGTCAGCTCCGAGGTGAGCTTGAACACCTGGGAAACCAGACCCTTGTCAAAGTTGCGGTTACCGTCGTTACCGTTAATGCCATCGTTATCCTTGTCCTGATCCTTCATCCGCCACAACTGTCCATAGGACGCGGTGCTGTTCAGCGAGCCAGTAACTTCATCTTCAGCAAAACTGAACTCCAGTGCCTGAGCCTGAGCAGCCACCAGCAAGGGCAGGATACCGGCCAATGTGAAACCGGCTGCAGCCGGGGCAAGGCGCAACAAGGACTTTCGGGGCTTGATTTGCATCGACATTACTCCGTGTACCAATT
>DATMWH010000186.1:0-13980 GCA_035562615.1 Pseudomonas sp.
CCGGCCAATGCCCTGCTGCTGTCGAACCTGATGATCCAGCTGTTCCTGATCATCACCCTGTTCAACGACGCCACTTACCTCAAGCTGTTGTACCTCGCGACCTCGATGATTCTGGTGCCGTACTTCTGGTCTGCCGCCTACGCGTTGCTGATCACCGTGCGCGGCGAGACCTACGAAACCGACTCGGCTGATCGCACCAAGGATCTGCTGATCGCCGGCGTCGCGACGCTGTATGCCATCTGGCTGGTGTATGCCGGAGGCATCCAATACCTGCTGCTGTCAGCCCTGCTCTACGCCCCCGGCGCCATTCTGTTCGCCAAGGCCAAGACCGAAATGGGCAAGCCGGTGTTTACCGGCATCGAGAAAATCATCTTCGCGGTGGTGCTGGCCGGTGCGGTGTATGCCGCCTACGGCCTGTATGCCGGCTTCCTGGAAATCTGACAAGAGGCGTTCAACATGAGCAAAGTCAAACTCGGCGTTCACTCTGAAGCCGGCAAGCTGCACAAGGTCATGGTCTGTTCCCCCGGTCTGGCGCACCTGCGACTGACGCCGGGCAATTGCGATGAGCTGCTGTTCGATGACGTGATTTGGGTCAATCAGGCCAAACGCGACCACTTCGATTTCGTCACCAAGATGCGTGACCGCAATATCGACGTGGTGGAAATGCACAACCTGCTGACTGAAACCGTCGCCCTTCCCGAAGCCAGAGCGTGGATTCTCGATCGCAAGGTCACCTTTGATCAGGTCGGCGTCAGTTTCAAGCACGAGGTGCGCAGCTGGCTGGACTCCCTGGAGCCACGCAAGCTGGCCGAGTTTTTGATTGGCGGCGTCTCGATGGCGGACCTGCAGAGCGGCATTGGCGAAAGCGCGGCACTCACTGCGTATGCCGATTTCATCGGCAAATCCAGCTTCATCCTGCCGCCGCTGCCCAATACCCAGTTCACCCGTGATACCACCTGCTGGATCTATGGCGGCGTCACGCTGAACCCGATGTACTGGCCGGCCCGCCGACAGGAAACCCTGCTGGCGAGCGCCATCTACAAGTTCCACCCGGATTTCGTGAATGCCGAATTCGAAACCTGGTGGGGCAACCCGGATCAGGATCACGGCTCGGCCACCCTCGAAGGCGGCGACGTGATGCCGATCGGTAATGGTGTGGTGCTGATCGGCATGGGCGAGCGCAGCTCGCGGCAGGCCATCGGCCAGGTGGCTCTGGCGCTGTTTGCCAAGGGTGCCGCCAATCGGGTGATCATCGCCGGCCTGCCGAAGTCGCGCGCGGCCATGCACCTGGATACCGTGTTCACCTTCTGCGACCGCGACCTGGTGACCATCTTCCCGGAAGTGGTCAACCAGATCGTCGCCTTCAGCGTGCGCCCGGACGAAAGTCAGGCCGGTGGACTGGATGTGCGCCGCGAGCCAAAGCCGTTCCTCGACGTGGTCGCCGAATCGCTCAACCTGAAAAAGCTGCGCGTGGTGCAAACCGGCGGCGACAGTTATGAAGCCGAACGCGAGCAGTGGGATGACGGCAATAACGTGGTCTGCCTGGAGCCGGGCGTGGTCGTCGGTTACGACCGCAACACCTACACCAACACCCTGCTGCGCAAGGCCGGCGTAGAGGTGGTCACGATCAGCGCCGGCGAGCTGGGCCGCGGGCGTGGCGGCGGCCATTGCATGACCTGTCCGATTATCCGCGACCCGATTGATTACTAGAAACACCTCCGGTGGGTTATGCCGCGTTGCGGCTAACCCACCCTACAACAATCCGTAGGGTGGAAAACCCGCGCAGCGGTTTTCCACCACCCCCTTTTCGGCGGATAAGGCCCAGTGCCGTTATCCACCCTACCAGTGGAGATACACCCCATGGCTTACAACATGCACAACCGCAACCTGCTCAGCCTGATGCACCACAGCAAGCGTGAGCTGATGTTCCTGCTGGATCTGGCGCGCGACCTCAAACGCGCCAAATACAGCGGCACCGAAACCCAGCACCTGAAGGGCAAGAACATCGCCCTGATCTTCGAGAAAACCTCGACCCGCACCCGCTGCGCATTTGAGGTCGCGTCCTACGATCAGGGTGCCAATGTCACCTACATCGACCCGACTTCTTCGCAGATCGGTCACAAGGAAACCATGAAGGACACCGCCCGCGTGCTCGGTCGCATGTACGACGCCATCGAGTACCGTGGCTTCAAGCAGGAAATCGTCGAGGAGCTGGCCAAATTCGCCGGCGTGCCGGTATTCAACGGCCTGACCGATGAGTACCACCCGACGCAAATGCTCGCCGACGTGCTGACCATGCGCGAACACAGCGACAAGCCACTGCACGACATCAGCTACGCCTACCTCGGCGATGCCCGCAACAACATGGGCAACTCGTTGCTGTTGATCGGCGCCAAACTGGGCATGGATGTGCGCATCGCTGCCCCGAAAGCGCTTTGGCCCCACGATGAATTTGTCGCGCAATGCCGCGACTTCGCCGCCGAAAGCGGCGCCCGCATCACCCTCACCGAAGACCCGAAAGAAGCGGTCAAGGGCGTGGACTTCATTCACACCGATGTCTGGGTGTCCATGGGTGAACCGGTAGAAGCCTGGGGCGACCGCATCAAGTTGCTGCTGCCGTATCAGGTCAACACCGAAATGATGAAAGCCAGCGGCACCCCGCGCACCCAGTTCATGCACTGCCTGCCGGCGTTCCACAACACTGACACCAAGGTCGGCAAACAGCTGGTAGCGCAGTACCCGTTCCTCGCCAATGGCGTGGAAGTAACCGAAGAAGTGTTCGAGTCGCCAGCCTGCATCGCCTTTGATCAAGCGGAAAACCGCATGCACACGATCAAGGCGGTGATGGTCGCCACCCTCGGCAACGTTTAAAGCAATTCGATGCCGTCAGTAGGGTGGAAAACGCCGCTTGCGGCTTTTCCACCAAGCGGGATCCGGTGGATAACGCTGCGCGGTTATCCACCCTACCCGGAAGCGTAGCCCGGATGAAATCCGGGGGAAGTCATCTACGGCTTCCCGGATTCCATCCGGGCTACGAATCTCATCCCTGCGCTGGAACAAGGAGAACGCTATGCGACTCGTGATTGCTTTGGGCGGTAACGCCCTGTTACGCCGTGGTGAAGCCATGACCGCGGAGAACCAGCGCGACAACGTGCACATCGCCTGTGAACAGATCGCCAAGGTCGCCAGCGGTAACGAGCTGGTGGTCGCCCATGGCAACGGCCCGCAGGTCGGCCTGCTGGCCCTGCAGGGCAATGCCTATGACGCAAAAAATCCCTATCCGCTGGATGTGCTCGGTGCCGAAACCGAAGGCATGATCGGCTACATGATCGAACAGGAACTGGGCAATCTGCTGCCCGTCGAGGTGCCATTTGCCACTCTGCTCACCCAGGTGGAAGTCGATCCGGCCGATCCCGCCTTCCAGAACATGACCAAGCCCATCGGCCCGGTCTATCCGAAGGATGAAGCCGAGCGTCTGGCCGCTGAAAAGGGCTGGACGATTGCCCCGGATGGCGACAAGTTCCGCCGCGTGGTGGCCAGTCCACGACCCAAGCGCATTTTCGAGATTCGCCCGATCAAGTGGCTGCTGGAGAAAGGCACCATCGTGATTGCCGCCGGTGGTGGCGGTATTCCCACCATGTATCAGGACGGCAAACTGGTCGGTGTGGAAGCGGTGATCGACAAGGACCTGTGCTCGGCTTATCTGGCCAAGGAACTGCACGCCGATTTGCTGGTGATCGCCACCGATGTGAACGCGGTATACATCGACTGGGGCAAACCGACCCAGAAAGCCGTGGCTCAAGCGCACCCCGATGAACTGGATCGCCTGGGCTTTGCCGCAGGCTCCATGGGACCGAAAGTGCAGGCTGCCTGCGAATTCGCCCGTGAAACCGGGATGGTCGCGGTGATCGGCTCGCTGCCGGATATCGAAGCCATCGTGCAGGGCACTGCAGGCACACGGATCAGCACCGCTACACCAGGCATCAGCTACCGTTAAACCCATCGGGGTGGGTGTAGGGTGGAGATCTCGCAGCGCGAATCTCCACCGCCCCCGTACCGGTGGAAATGGCTGACACCTTTATTTGTTCTGGATAGACCAACCGACATCAGTTACCCGAAACACCCTCCCATCAGCAGCAATCAAGGAAGCCCGCATGGCTGACAATAATAAGAAAATGAGCCTGGCCGGGCTGACCACCCTGGTCATGGTCAACATGATGGGCTCGGGGATCATCCTGCTGCCTTCGAGCATGGCGCAGTTGGGCGCAGTCTCTCTGCTGTCATGGATAGTCACGGCGATTGGCTCGATGTGCATCGCCTACTGTTTCGCCCAGTGCGGTATTTATTGCGTGCGCGCCGGCGGCATGTCGGCCTACAGCGAGGAAGCTCACGGCAAGTCGGCGTTCTTTCTCTGCTCTTATCTGTACTTTCTCTCGCTGGTGATCAGCAACGTAGCCATCAGCATTGCGGCGGTGGGCTACCTCTCGCCGTTCCTGCCATGGTTGGCCAGCGGCGCGATTCCCCTGTTCATCGGCACCCTGAGCATGATCTGGCTGACCACCTTCGCCAATTTCGGCGGCGCCAGCCTGACTGGCCGGCTCGGTTCGATCACCGTATGGGGCATCA
Organism: Pseudomonas sp.; assembly: GCA_035562615.1. GTDB lineage: Bacteria > Pseudomonadota > Gammaproteobacteria > Pseudomonadales > Pseudomonadaceae > Aquipseudomonas. The sequence goes on from DATMWH010000186.1 coordinate 4,627, forward strand.
TCATCCCGGTCGCCGGCCTGAGCATTATCGGCTGGTTCTGGTTTTCACCCAGCGTTTTTGCCGAAGCCTGGAACCCCAATCAACTGGCGGTCAGCGATGCCATTACCCGCAGTATTCCGCTGACCCTCTGGGCGTTTCTGGGCATGGAGTCCGCTGCGCAGAATTTTGATGCGGTCGAAGACCCCAAGCGCAATGTGCCGCTGGCCTGCCTGCTCGGCACCCTCGGCGCGGCGGTAGTCTATGTGCTGTCCACCACCGTCATTCAAGGCATCGTGCCGAATGCCGAACTGGCCAACTCCAGTGCGCCGTTCGCGCTGGTGTATGCGCAGATGTTCAATGACACCGTGGGGGACATTGTCATGGCGCTGGCCGTGCTGGCCTGCCTTGGTTCCTTGCTCGGCTGGCAGTTCACCCTGGCCCAGACGGCCAAGGTCACTGCCGAGCAGGGCATGTTTCCGCAGGTCTTCGGCCGGCTCAATCGTTACAACGCACCGCTGCTGGGGCTGGTCTGCTGCGCGATCCTGCAAAGCCTGATTGCGCTGTCGACCATCTCGCCGAATGTCAGCGAGCAGTTCAACAAACTGGTCAATCTGGCGGCCGTCACCAACCTGATTCCCTATGTGACTTCACTCTCCGGGTTGCTGGTGATCATGTACAAGGCGCAGGTCGAGTTGAGCGTGTTCCGTCGCAACAGCCTGATCCTGCTGGTGGGTATGCTCTATTGCTTCTACGCCTTGTTCGCCTCAGGCATGGATGCCGTGTTCGGCGCCGCACTGGTGATGGTGGCGGGTTACCTGTTGTTTGGCGTGATTGCCAAACGCTTTGTTGCTGACGACCGGACACTAGGAGCATGACCATGTCCAAGCACTACTCACGCTCCTGGCGCTACTGCGTACTGACATTGATTTGCCTGCTGGCCATGCCTGCGTCTGCCGACACCTTGCAGCGCATCCAGCACAGCAACACCTTCACCATGGGCTTTGTGCCCGACTACGCACCCTTCTCCAGTGGTGACCTCCAGGCCCCCGAGGGTTACAGCATCGAACTGTGCCGCAAGGTGGCCGCGCGCATCCAGCAGCAACTGGCGCTGCCAGACCTGCAACTGCGTTTTGTACCGGTCGCCATCGAGCAGATGCTGACGGCCGTGCAGGAGGGCAAGGTGGACATCCTCTGCAGCCCGGTGGATGAAACCCTGACGCGCCGTGAACGGGTCAGCTTCTCCCTGCCAGTGATGATTTCCGGCCTCGGCGTCATCGTCAAAAGCGATGCCCCGCAGAGCCTGCTCGGTCCGCTGCGCGGTGAAGCACAAGACAACGGGCCACTCTGGCGAGGCAATCTGCTGCGTCAGTTCGACAGCTACAACTTTGCCGCACTGGCGGGCACTCACAGTGCCGAGATGGTGCAGCAACGGATGCGCGCACAGGGGCTGAAATCCAAGCCGGTGCTGGTGGAAACCGTAGGCGACGGCATCAAGCTGGTGGCCAGCGGCATGGTGGATGCCTTCTTTGATGACCGTCTGGTGCTGCTAAACCAGCAAGCCTCGGTATGGAATGGTGAAAACCTGATGGTGCTTGACCGGCTGTTTCGGGAAACGCCGGCAGCGCTGGCGCTAGGCCGGGGCGATGAAGACTTCCGCCTGCTGGTGGATGCCACCCTGAGCCAACTGTTCCATTCCGCAGACGGCGAAACCCTGTACCGGCTCTACTTTGGCGAACCGAGCGCGCACACCCGACAGATGTTCATGCTCTATCCGCAACCCTGAGATCTGCGGCGAGCGTTTGGCCGTATAAGCGCCAGGATCTCACTCACCCTGCTGCCTGAACCCAGCATGCATTGCCGGCAAGCCTGCTTCGTGCGGCGCCGGCAACAGCTCCAGGCACGTCTGCGGTGCGGCAATCAACTACCCACTGATGAAGCCGTGACAGTCCACCGGGCAGATCCATTTCCGCCAATGAGCGTGCTTGGCAAAGGCTCGGCGACGTCCTGAAAGACCATCGCCCATAAGGGCGCACGAACCCGGACTTGGTGCGTGACCAGACAGTCAGCGACTGCGTCACCTACCCACTACACACGTGTCCAGGACCCACAGCAAAGCGCCCTGCGCCTTGTCCAGGCCTTCTCAGGAGTTCTGTTTTGATGTCGCGCTTACCCGTTATCGCAGGCTTTGGCGGCTACAACGCCGCCGGCCGCAGTTCTGCCCATCACGCTTTCCGGCGCATGATCCTCGAGTCACTGGACGAACAGCAGCGCCAGCAGACCCTGGCCGGGCTGGCCGTGATGATGAAGCTGGTCAAGGTGGTCGATGGCCAGTACCAGACCCACAGCGGCAATCCTCTGTCACTGGCCGAGCTGGAAAAGCAGTTCACCGGGCAAATCATTGCCGGCACCCTGATCCGTCGAATCGAGAAGAACCATCTGGATGTCGACGCCGCACCCTGGCAGAAAAACCTCAACCTGACCGGCACTGCCGGTAAGCCGCTGGAGTTCATCACGCTGCGCAAGCACCTGCCGGAACCCCTGCCCAGCGACTGGATTGTCGAGCCACTCAACGAGACCGATGTTCAGGTCACCCTGTATGACGGTTGTGACATCAAGGTCGACAGTTTCCGCGCCCTGCCGGTCAAATCTGCCGGCCAGCTGCCAAGCGGCTTCGAGCCCGGTGAACTGTATGCCTCGCGCTTTCACCCGCGCGGCCTGCAAATGGCCGTGGTGGCGGCCACCGACGCGCTGCGCTCAACCGGTATCGAGTGGTCGAGCATCCTCGAACACGTGGCTCCGGACGAAGTCGCCGTGTTCGCCAGCAGCATCATGAGTCAGCTGGACGAGCACGGCTTTGGCGGGCTGATGCAGTCGCGCCTGAAAGGTGGCCGGGTCAGCGCCAAGCAACTGGCACTGGGCCTCAACAGCATGCCGGCAGACTTCATCAACGCCTATGTGCTGGGCAGTGTCGGAACAACCGGCAGCATTACCGGCGCCTGTGCCAGCTTTCTCTACAACCTGCAGAAAGGCATCGAGCAGATCAGCGCCGGCAAGGCACGGGTGGTGATCGTCGGCAACAGCGAAGCGCCGATCAACCAGGAATGCATCGACGGCTACGGCGCCATGGGCGCACTCGCCACCGAAGAAGGGCTGCGCCAGCTCGAAGGCAAGCAGCCGTCCGACCCGAGTGAAGTCGATTGGCGCCGCGCCAGCCGTCCGTTCGGCCAGAACTGTGGCTTCACCCTGGCGGAGTCGGCACAGTTCGTGGTGTTGATGGACGATGCGCTGGCATTGCAGCTGGGCGCTGAGGTCCATGGCGCAGTAACCGACGTGTTCATCAACGCCGATGGCTTCAAGAAATCCATTTCCGCGCCAGGACCTGGCAACTACCTGACCATGGCCAAGGCGGTAGCCAGTGCCATACAGATTGTCGGCGAGGACTCGGTACGCCAGCACAGCTTCGTACATGCCCACGGCTCCAGCACACCGGCCAACCGGGTGACCGAGTCAGAGCTGCTGGACCGCATTGCCGCCACTTTTGGCATCCACGCCTGGCCAGTGACTGCTGCCAAAGCCTACGTCGGCCATTCGCTGGCCAGTGCCAGCGCCGATCAGCTGGTCAGCGCACTGGGCAGTTTCAAATACCAGATCATTCCGGGCATCAAAACCATCGACGCGATCGCCGATGACGTGCATCAGCAGCATCTGCGCATCAGCACCACCGATACCCGTCGCGACGAGCAGCCGCTGGAGGTCTGCTTTATCAACTCCAAAGGCTTTGGTGGTAACAATGCCAGCGCGGTAGTGCTGGCTCCGCAGGTCGTCGACCGCATGCTGGAAAAACGCTATGGAGCGCAACGCTTTGCCGACTATTGCGCCCTTCGCGAGCACACCCGAGCGGCGGCCAGCCGGTATGACCAGCAGGCGCAGACAGGGCAGTTCAACATCCTCTATAACTTCGGCAACGACCAGATCGACGATCAGCAACTGCAGATGACGGCGCAGCAGATTCAGGTACCAGGATTCCGTCAGCCGCTGGTTTTCTCGAAAGACCCGCGTTTTAGCGATATGCTGGACTGATTGGGTCCGGTTTCTGCATGTTGACAGCAGATAGACCATCATTCATAGACTAAGGGCGGATTGGCCATGGCTGGCTAATCCGTCACACTCGGCAAGACGATGCATGGATTGCAGCCCCGTCAGCCCATTGGAAGCCACTGATCATGAGCAGTCTTAGCGTGAACAACGTTATCGAGCAGTCGAAGACCGGCAAACTGAATAAAGCCAGAAAACCCGGTTACAACCTGCGACTGATCCGTAACCGGCTGGCAGCCATCAAGGCCGCACGCAAACATCACGATAATCGTGAGCTGCTCTTCGTGATCAACGAAGGCGTGCACGGCAACCTCGGCGGCATTGGTAATGCCGACCTGTTCAAGCGGGCCACTGCCGAAGAACGTGCGCTGATCCGCGAGTACCTGAGCGAGACCTGCATGGCCTTGCATGATCTGGCCGACAGCAAGTCGCCGGATATTTCCAAGGCCGAAAAAATCGACCTGTTCCGCCGCGCCAGCCAGTGCTACGGCCATACCGCGCTGATGCTCAGCGGTGCTGGCAGCCTGACGCCTTACCACATCGGAGTGATTCAGGCCCTGCACCAAAACGCGCTGGTACCGAAAGTCATCTCCGGTTCCAGTGGCGGCGCGCTGGTCGCCGCCATGTTCGGCACACGCAGCCCGACCGAGCTGCAGGAAATTTTTGAAGGCGATGATCTGTACAGCCTGATCGGCGCGAGTCTGGCTGACCTGAATAACGATGCCGAACCGAACAAGCGCTGGAGCCTTCTGCCACGTATCCATACCGAGCAATCGCTGAAGAATATTGTCGAATCCTGGATTCCGGACCTGACGTTTGGCGAAGCCTTCGAGTTATCCGGCATTGCAATCAACGTATCGATCACGCCGGCGAGCATTGTCGGCTCTTCGCGGCTGCTCAACGCCACGACTTCACCGCATGTCTTTATCCGCGAGGCGGTGCGCGCCTCCTGTTCCGTGCCGGGGGTGTTCCCACCGGTCGAACTGGCAGCCAAGGGCTATGACGGCCAGCGCCGCCCCTATATCAGCGGGCAGAAGTGGGTAGACGGCTCCGTGGGCCTTGATCTGCCATCGCGGCGTCTCGGCCGCCTCTACGGGGTCAATCACTTCATTACCAGCCAGACCAATCCGGCGGTGCTGTGGGCCGTGAAACGCGCGGGCAATGCCGGTCCCAATGGCAAGCGGGTGATTGAATGGGCCACGGATGTATTTCGCGCCAACCTGAAAGCCATACAGCCGGTCACCAGCAAGCTGACAGGGCGTTTTCCGTGGATCAAATCGGTAAACCACATGTTCTATTCGGTGGCAGGCCAGGAATACACGGCCGATATCAACATCCTGCCAGGCAAGAAAGTGCTGGGTATCCACGAGGTGCTCTCACCCATCACCCAGGCGCAAGCTGAAGCCCTGGTCAATGACGGCCGTAAACAGACCCAGGCGCAGATCGAGCTGATCCGCAACTGCACCATGATCCGCAAGACACTGGACGAAATCCTCGTCAAGTATGGCCAACCGCTGATGTGATCCTGCGGTCGGCAGGTGACTGCTGACCAACCCGCTGCCCTACAGAGCGCCTGCGAAATAATGCGTCCGGCGGGCTTGGGCTTTGGATTTCCAGGCCGTTCGATGCATATCATTGAAAGCTATAAGCAACAAACACATCAGTATAAAAACTTATAAAAAGTATTGTTATGATGGCGCTCATTTCCCGCGCCAGGCAGAACAGCACACATGGAAGTCGGTATTTTCGGTTTTATCATTGCCGGCCTGGTTGTAGGTTTTGTCGTCGGCATGACCGGTGTTGGCGGCGGCTCCCTGATGACACCGATACTCCTGTGGTTTGGCATCAACCCCGCAACGGCCGTCGGTACTGATCTGCTGTATGCCGCAATCACCAAATCCGGCGGCATCTATGTGCATCATCGCAACCGCAATATTGACTGGAGCATCACCGGCTGGCTGACCCTGGGCAGCGTGCCCGCAGCAGCCCTGACACTGTGGTTGCTGCATAGCCTGCACTCAGACACCGAAGCCCTGAACGCAGTGATCCGCAATGCGCTGGGTTATGTCCTGCTACTCACAGCGCTGGCCATTCTGTTCAAACAGCAACTGCTGAACTTCGCCCACAAGCATGCCGGCGATCATTACCATCTGAGCGGCACCAGCCTGAATGCACTGACGGTGCTTACCGGCGTAGTACTCGGCATCATGGTCACCCTGACGTCGATTGGCGCAGGTGCACTGGGAACAGTGGCGCTGTTTATCCTCTATCCATTTCTGGCCACCAAACGGCTGGTCGGCACTGAAATTGCGCACGCCGTGCCCCTGACACTGGTTGCCGGACTCGGCCATGCCGGCATGGGCAACATGGACTGGCACCTGCTGGGTTACCTGCTGATCGGCTCGCTGCCCGGCATCTACATGGGCAGCCATCTGGCTGGCCGCGTTCCTGATCAGGTGCTGCGCCCCTGCCTGGCCATGATGATGGTGTTTATCGGCTACAAGCTGATCGTTTAAGCCTCGCGCTGCAAGACAAACTGGCCGCTGAACAGCACCGCCACTTCGCCGTCCGCGTTATGCACCTGAGTGTTCAAATGCAGGCGGGCAATGCCTCTGCGCGCAAACAGTGCGACGAACTTCTGCCATGCCAGCTCATCCGGCGCAGTGCAGCACGCCAGCGCAGCACCAGTGACCGGCAACAGATAGCTGATCTGCGCATCCTTGATCACCACCGCACCGTCCAGGCCGGCTTCGCGCAGGCGCAGGTGGAGCCAGCCCCAACCGGCCAGCAGCGCCGCGCAATACAGACTGCCGCCAAACATGCTGCTGTGCAGGTTGCAGTTGGGCTGCAGCGGCAACTCAAGGCACAGCTGATGATTTTCCCAACTGGCAACGCGCACCTGCATGGCGCGGGTCAAGGGAATATCGCGCTGCAGCAAGGCTTCAAGATCGCGATGGGGCTGGTTGCTCATCGGGTTCAATCCAGCGCACGTGCCAACTGCACCAGCTCATCACGCCAGGCCGCCGCCTGCGGCAAAGCGATAAAAGAAGGGTTGAGGAAAGACTCGCGCGCCTCGTAGGTCAACGCCTGCCCCTTGAGATCGAGCACCTCGCCGCCAGCCCCCTCCAGCACCCCTTGCGCCGCGGCGGTGTCCCATTGCGAGGTCGGCGCCAGACGCGGATAGCAATCGGCGTTGCCCTCGGCCAGCATGCAGAACTTCAGCGAGCTGCCGACGCTGGCCAGCTGCAGATCACCAAAGCGCTCACTCAGGCCTTCGAGCAAACGCTCCTGCGCCGGGCTGGAATGCCGGCGGCTGGCGACCACCGTGAACGCATCGGCAGGTGCCACCCTTACGCTGACCGGCACCGCCGGCGCGTGCGCCTCTGCACACCAGGCGCCCAAGCCGTTGCCGCCAAAGTAGCAGCGTCCGTTGGTCGGCATACCCACCACACCAAAGACCACCCTTCCCTGCTCGATCAATGCCACATTGACGGTGAATTCTTCACTGCCGGAAATGAACTCCTTGGTGCCATCCAGCGGATCCACCAGCCACCAGCGGGTCCAGCGCGCGCGCTCGGCCAGAGGAATATCGGCGGCCTCTTCTGACAGCACCGGAATCTCCGGCGTCAGTTGCTGCAAACCGGCCAGCAACAGATGATGGGCCGCCAGATCGGCGGCGGTCACGGGCGAATCATCCAGCTTGGCAACAACTTCGGTATCACAGCGCCAGAACGGCAAAATCGCTGCACCGGCCTGACGTACCAATTCGATCACGACTGGAAGATGGGGATGACTGATCACTGAAACTCTCCACGCTCAAGCAAAATGTCACGCGCCAGATACAGCGCAGCTAAGGCACGGCCTTCGCTGAACTGGGGATTCCTCACCAGTTCGCTCAGCGCGTGCAGATTGACCCGGTCTACCCGCATCGGCTCTGGCTCGTCACCCGGCAGGCTTTGCGGATAGAGATCACGCGCCAGTACCACCTGGATTTTCTGGCTCATGTAGCCGGGCGAAAGCGACAGTTCGGCCAGCCATTCCAGCTGGCGTGCGCCAAAGCCGGCCTCTTCCATGAGTTCGCGATTGGCCGCATCGAGCACATCTTCACCTGGCTCGACCAACCCTTTGGGCAGTGACACCTGATAATCATCGGTGCCCGCGCAGTACTCCTCGACCAGCAGCGCATGCTCGCTGTCAGCCATGGCCACGATCATCACCGCGCCATACCCGCTGCCCTTGCTGGCCAGCCGCTCATAGGTGCGCTCAACGCCATTGGCAAAGCGCAACTGCAACTCCTCGACACGGAACAACCGGCTGCTGGCGACAATCGCGCTGCTCAGCACAGTGGGTTTCTGGCGCATAACTCACTCCTGCAAACGACGGGTTATCATACCCGCGCCAGCTCGCACTGGCCGCACTACCGCACAAAGAAATGCCCACTCACCCGGCGAGAAGATCATGCAGCGATTGCCCTGGAACGACATCGACACGGTACTGCTGGACATGGACGGCACCCTGCTCGACCTGCATTTCGACAACCATTTCTGGCTCAGCCACCTGCCCCGCCGCTATGCCGAGCATCATGGTGTCAGCCAGCAACAGGCCGAAGACGAGTTGCTGCCGCTGTTTCGCCAACATGCCGGGCAGCTGAACTGGTACTGCACGGATTTCTGGAGCCGAGAGCTGCGGCTCTCGGTACGCGACCTCAAGCGTGAAGTCGCGCACCTGATTGCCCTGCGGCCGGACGCCGATACCTTTCTCACGGCACTGCGCGCCGCCGGCAAACGGGTGGCGCTGATCACCAACGCGCACCGCGACTCGCTGTCACTGAAGCTGGAACGGATCCAGCTCGCGCCGTTCTTCGACCGCCTGATCAGCTCCCACGACTACGGTTTCGCCAAGGAAGACCAGCAGTTCTGGTTCGCCCTGCAGCAGGATTTCGGCTTTGATGCGGCGCGCACCCTGTTTATCGACGACAGCCTGCCGATCCTGCGCAGTGCACGCGACTACGGGATTGGCCACCTGCTGGCGGTACGTCAGCCGGACAGCCAGAAACCGGGCAAGGACACCGAAGAGTTTTCCGCCGTTGGGGACTACCGCGACTGGCTGCCCCAGCGAATCGTCTAGAGCACCGGGGACAATAACCTGGCCAGCCGCATACCCAGCCGGTACAAACCGCTGACTTCGGCGCGGGCGCTGTCCAGTTGCTTTTCGGCCTGGGCAAAATCGGCCAGCAGCATCTGTTCGACCTGATCGGCAAAAGTGTCGTCGATGGTCAGC
>DATMWH010000187.1:0-6450 GCA_035562615.1 Pseudomonas sp.
CATTATTTTTGCCTCCAATCCGTAGAAAAGATCGAGGCTATCACTTGAGAGGCACTTCCAACTACTGGCCGATAATAGTCTGCCACGCTGACGAAAACCCCAGACTGCTGCTTGCCATCCTCTATCTGTCAGGCTCAACTCTGAGTGGCCACACATTCACCAGAGCCGGGTTATCTGCCTGCAAGCACTGACACAGCAGCAAGGGTGAGCAGAGTTTTGCCAGAGATACGCGCGCGCACGCGAGGCAATGCTGGACATGAGCCAAAACTGGATCATCTAGCCGTCCGGGTTTTGCAAAATACGCGCGCGCGAGGGCAAATACGCTGGTAGAGCTTTATGATTCCCCTGAGTTTCAGAACATTCCGCGCGCGACGCGCGCGCGAGGCACTTGACAGCGCTTAACTGGCCGACGAGTTTTCGGAGTCCCTAAAGCGCGGAGTGTTCAAATACTGTCACCAGTAATGAGAGGTGTACGCCATTGGCGAACCCCCCACAAATTTTCCGAAACGCGCTGTCGTAATCTGTAACCCATGAGCGCACGGAACGCTCAGATTGACGCGACCCTATTCAGACTAACAACCGCATGGGGCTCGGCTACGGACAGGTTCATGGGTGGTAACAACTTCTTCAACAGGGCAGCTTTACGTTCAGGTGAATAGCTCGACATGACAGCTCTCTTTGACGCCCCCGATCTATCGTTTTGATAAATCAACTGAGGCGACAACTAGCCTGACACTGGGGTTACCGATGGGCTGTCTAGTGCTGTCACGCAAGGAAGGCGAGTAAGTCAGACTGACGATTGATCCAGATGTCGACGTTGAGGCACTAGCCAAGCAGCTCCTGCGCTACGGCGTAACGGTCCATATCCGGGAAATCCACGGCGGACAGGTCAGAGTCGGGATAGAGGCGCCGAGGCAGGCGATGGCGAAGAGGAATGAACCACTGGATGTCTAGCCAGCATACGGGGCACTGTTACATATTAGGGGCCCCAATTTGTTGACTCCTGGCTTGACGGATGGATAATCTCCGCCCAATTTAGCTTTATCCACAGGATGTTACTCGGTGAGCAAAATGAAACCACGCCAGATCTTGCTACGTTGCTTTGCTGAACGCAAAGACGAGTATTGGCAGGCGTTCTGTGTTGATCTGTGCTTGGCTGTTCAGGGCGACAGCGCTGCTGAAGTGAAGCAAAAACTTCACGCCCAGATTACTGATTACCTACGGGACATTCTTGGCGGTGAAGATGCCCCGTATGCGGAGCAATTGCTGCGCCGCAAGTCCCCTCCCAGCATCATGGCCCGCTATTACCTGCTGGTTGCCGCGACGCACTTCCATCGGTGGAAAGACATTTTGGTTTTCCGTGACACCATGCCGCTCAAGCTCGCCTAAGCGTGGCGAGGCATCACCCGCTTGACTGCAAGCAGGTCAAAAAAGCACTTAAAGCTATGGGATTTGAACCCCGGCCAAGAACCAGTACCTCCCACGAGAAGTGGGTAAAGACCATTGGTACAGATCGTTTTATTGTGACGGTTGATTGCCCGAAACAGCCATTCGGCCCCGACCTTGTGAGCTCGATGGCCAAGCAGGCCGGCGTCAGCAAGGCTGACTTCTACAAGCACGCTCTCGAATAGACCTTCCACCTTTTCTAAAGCCCGCCCAGTGCGGGCTATTTTGTGGCTGAAAACAGAGCAGGAATTAAAAAAGTGAGTAGATTTGTGCGTAGATAAAAAATAGAAAATTACTAAATCCAGCAAATACAAGACCTATAGCTATTGGTTTGGTTCCGTCTCTGGCACCACTAATACCTTTTCAGCGGACTGCAAAATCCACTGAAAAACAAAAAACCCGCCCAGTGCGGGTTTTTTATTGCCTGTGCCTTTGTGCGCAACGCAGCGTTTGCGCGCGCCAGAGCCGGGAGCTGCCTACTCGCCGCGGATATAGCCTTCCAGATGGCGGATCATTTTTTCCTGCTCCTGAATCACATCCTTGACCAGATCACCGATAGACAGCAGGCCCAGCAACTGGCCATCCTGCATGACCGGCAAATGCCGCAGTCGCTTGTTGGTCATCAACTGCATGCAATGCTGTGTACCGTCCCTGGGCGAAACCGTGATCACGTCAGCGGTCATCACCTCTTCCACCCGGGTGGCAAACGCCGAACGCTCGAACAGGGCGACCCGGCGCACATAATCACGCTCGCTGATGATGCCGACCATCTGATCGCCATCCATCACCAGTAACGCGCCGATTCCCTTGTCAGCCATGATCGTCACCGCCTCCAGCACCGTGGTCGAGGGCGCAACCGTGATCAGGTCATTGCAGGCTTTGGATTTAAGAATGTCAGCAACCGGCTTCATGCATTTTCTCCTGTGGGCTCGAATGATTTTTAGCAGAGCTTTAGTGCCTGGGCAGAGCAAATCACGAATTTGATTAAAATATCGGGCAACCGGCGCCCTCGCCCTGATACCTGAAGCACCGGCTGACGACTTTAATAGTGCATTATTCATTCAGGCGACAGCTGACTGTCCGTATGCGACAACTTGTCATCCACCGGGATCTTAGCCACTGGGGAACCCTTGGCGCATAGCGTGACGCTATGCTAGGTTGGCCTCTCGCCAGGAAGGCCATAACAGCGCTGAAGCGCACTCGCACACTGAGGACCCTGTATGGCCGAGGCCACCCCCGCGCTGGAAATCCGCAACCTGCACAAACGCTATGGCGACCTTGAGGTTCTCAAGGGCATTTCCCTGACCGCGCGCGACGGTGATGTGATCTCCATTCTCGGTTCATCCGGATCAGGCAAATCAACCTTTCTGCGCTGCATCAACCTGCTGGAAAACCCGCACAAGGGCCAGATCATCGTCGCCGGCGAAGAGCTCAGGCTCAAACCGTCCAAGAACGGCGACCTGGTGGCCGCCGACAACCGGCAGATCAATCGCATGCGCAGCGAAATCGGCTTTGTCTTCCAGAATTTCAACCTGTGGCCGCACATGAGCGTGCTCGACAACATCATCGAGGCACCGCGCCGCGTTTTGGGGCAGAGCAAAGCCGAAGCCACCGAGGTCGCTGAGGCCTTGCTGGCCAAGGTCGGGATTGCCGACAAACGCCACGTTTATCCCGCACAACTCTCCGGCGGCCAGCAGCAGCGCGCGGCGATAGCCCGCACGCTGGCCATGCAACCCAAAGTCATCCTGTTCGACGAGCCAACTTCGGCCCTCGACCCGGAAATGGTCCAAGAAGTGCTAGCCGTTATCCGTGCACTCGCCGAGGAGGGCCGCACCATGCTGCTGGTCACCCACGAGATGCAATTCGCCAGGCACGTCTCGAGCGAAGTGGTATTCCTTCATCAGGGTCTGGTGGAGGAGCAAGGAACGCCAGAGCAGGTTTTTGACAACCCGCTGTCGGCACGCTGTAAACAGTTCATGTCCAGTAATCGCTAACGGAGAAACACCGAATGAAGAGCTACAAGAAAATCCTGTTCGCCGCAGTTGCCTCTATTGCCCTGGGCACCAGCGCAGTGGCTGCCGACAAGCTGAAAATCGGCACCGAAGGCGCCTACCCTCCCTTCAACCTGATCGATGCCAGCGGCAAAGTCGTCGGCTTTGATATCGACATCGCCAATGCGCTGTGCGCCAAGATGAATGTCGAGTGCGAAGTGGTTACCTCCGACTGGGACGGCATCATCCCCGCTCTGAACGCCAAGAAATTCGACATGATCGTGGCTTCGATGTCGATCACCGACGAGCGCAAGCAGGCGGTTGACTTTACCAACCCCTACTACACCAACAAGCTGCAGTTCATCGGCCCGAAAGGCACCGAGTTCAAGACTGACAAGGACAGCCTGAAAGGCAAAGTGATCGGTGCCCAGCGCGCTACCATCGCCGGCACCTGGCTGGAAGACAACCTCGGCGACGTAGTGGAAATCAAGCTGTATGACACCCAGGAAAATGCCTACCTCGACCTCAGCTCCGGCCGTGTGGATGGCGTGCTGGCTGACAAGTTCGTGAACTGGGAATGGCTCAAGAGCGATGCCGGCAAGGCCTACGAGTTCAAAGGTGACCCGGTTTTCGACAACGACAAGATCGGCATCGCCGTGCGCAAGGATGATCCGCTGACAGCCAAACTCAACGACGCGCTGAAAGCCATCGTCGATGACGGCACCTACAAGAAAATCAACGACAAGTACTTCCCTTTCAGCATCTACTGATCTGACTGGTCGGCGCAGCCGCTGATGGCTGCGCCAGCCGTCGAGCCCCCATGAATTTCGATCTCTACGGATTTGGTCCGGCACTCGCAGCCGGCACCCTGATGACCATCAAGCTGGCGCTCAGCGCGCTATCGGTGGGTCTGGTGCTTGGACTGCTGGGCGCGCTGGGCAAGACTTCACCACACAAGTCGCTGCAATGGCTGGGTGGAGGCTATTCGACGCTGGTACGCGGCGTCCCCGAACTGCTCTGGGTTCTGCTGATCTATTTCGGCACCGTCAATCTGATGCGCAGCATCGGCGAGTACTTCAACAACCCCGGACTTGAACTCAACGCATTTGCCGCCGGCACCATTGCCCTCGGCCTGTGCTTTGGCGCCTATGCCACCGAAGTGTTTCGCGGCGCCATTCTGGCCATTCCCAAAGGCCACCGCGAAGCCGGCCAGGCACTCGGCCTGAGCAAAATACGGATTTTCTGGCGCATCATCCTGCCGCAGATGTGGCGCATCGCCCTGCCCGGACTGGGCAACCTGTTCATGATCCTGATGAAGGACACGGCACTGGTTTCGGTCATCGGCCTTGACGAAATCATGCGCCGCTCACAAATCGCAGTCACGGCCAGCAAGGAGCCCTTCACCTTTTTCCTGGTCGCCGCATTTATTTACCTGGGCCTGACCGTGTTCGCCATGAGCGTCATGTTCTTCCTTGAAAAGCGTGCCGCACGCGGCTTCAAGAGGAGCGCGACATGAACTGGGAAGTCATCATCAAATACCTGCCCAAGCTCCTTGAAGGCGCCTGGCTGACACTCGAACTGGTCGGCATCGCCGTGATTGCCGGGCTGATACTGGCCATTCCGCTGGGCGTGGCGCGCGCTTCGCAGCACTGGTATGTGCGGGTTTTCCCCTACAGCTACATCTTCTTCTTCCGCGGCACGCCGCTGCTGGTTCAGCTGTTTCTGGTGTACTACGGCCTGCCGCAGTTCGACATCATTCGTGAAGGCCCGCTCTGGCCCTATCTGCGCAGCCCGTTCTGGTGCGCGGTGATCACCATGACGCTGCATACCGCCGCCTATATTGCGGAAATCATCCGTGGTGCGATTCAGGCCATTCCTGCCGGCGAGATAGAAGCGGCGCGTGCCCTGGGCATGTCCAAGTGGCAGACACTGATATACATCACCATGCCGCGCGCTACGCGGATCGGCCTGCCGGCCTACAGCAATGAAGTGATCCTGATGCTAAAGGCCAGCGCCCTGGCGAGCACCATCACCCTGCTGGAGCTGACCGGGATGGCGCGCACCATCATCGCCCGCACCTATCTGCCGGTGGAGATATTCTTTGCCGCCGGCCTGTTCTACCTGCTGATTTCCTACCTGCTGGTACTTGGCTTCAAGCAGCTGGAACGTTATCTGCGTGTCGATGCCTGTCAGGGCCGCTGAGCAGAGGCCGGGTGTCGGCCTCTGCCGGATACCCGCCGCCTGAGTCATGCCCGACACTGACCTGCTCACCACCGAAGATCTGCTGTCGCGCTTTCGTGCCGTGGATGACTTTCTGCTCAGTCATCAGCACCTCTGGCGCCCGAAACCTTTCACCCAACTGCAGCTTGACTGGGAAGCGCAGCACCCGGAACTCGGCCGATGGCTGCGCGCAAGAAGCCTTGCGCAAGCCGACGCCGCGCATAATCAGCCGCATCTGCTGGCGGCACCAGCACCCTTCCCGGAACTGGCTCATGCGGCGACTACCCTGTGCCAGCTTCCAGCCTTGCCTGAGCGCGCAGCAGGAGCGCTAAAACCAAGACTCTCGGTGGATATACCAGGGCGCAAATGGCAACAGATTCAGGCCTTCGGACGCTGCCTGCAGTTCAACAAGCAACCGCAGCACTGGCTCGACTGGTGTGCCGGCAAAGGCCATCTGGGACGCTACCTGGCCCACGACCAAGGGGAGCTGACCTGCCTGGAGCGCGATGCCTCACTGGTTGCCAGCGGGCAACGGCTTTCCGACAAACTGGGCCTGCCTGCCACCCATATAGAGCTGGATGTGATGCATCCGCTGGCAGCCGCGCATGTCACTGCAGGGCAAACGCCGGTGGCGCTGCATGCCTGTGGTGATCTGCACAGCCGGCTGATGCAACTGGCCAGCGCCGCTGGCTGCGAACAGCTGGCGATTGCACCCTGCTGCTATAACCGCACCCGAGACGAGCAGTATCAGCCGCTTTCGCCCGCCGCCAGGGCATCCGCGCTGCAACTTTCG
>DATMWH010000188.1:0-4674 GCA_035562615.1 Pseudomonas sp.
TCTTCCATCTCTTGCTTGCTCATTCCCGGGTTGCGGTTCGGGTTGAGCAGCACCGATTCAGTGGTGATCAGTGTGCCTTCGCCATCGACATGGATCGCTCCGCCTTCGTTGGACAGATGCGTACCGAAGCAGGGCAATCCCAGCGAGTTGAGCACGCGGCGCGCCAGACCTTCGTCCAGCTCATGGGCCGACTTGCCGCCCCAGGCATTGAAGCGCCAGCTGACACCGGCCAGCCCCAATTGCGGATGGCAGACGAAGGAGGGGCCGGAGTCACGGCACCAGCTGTCGTTGATGGCAATCTCGATCAGTTCGATATTGGCACCACACAGCTCACGGGCACGCACCACCGCAGAAGGATCCACCACCATCTTCACCGGTTCGAAGCGGGCGATGGCATTGGCTACCCGCGCAAAATCGACCTGCACCGCCTCCAGTGTCACCCCCCAGCCGGATTCCCAGAGCGATTTGTTGTGTGGCCAGGCCATCCAGGTAGCGCTGTGCGTTGCCCATTCAGCGGGCATGATCCAACCGGTTTGTGCTTCTGCGTTATGCTGCATACAAGTGCCTTTGAGTTAAGTCCTGGTTATCACCAAAAAATGTAATCCCGGTGACGACTTTCATCCTAAGGCTGTAAATTCAAGGCAACAAACGATAGATTTTGCATAAATCTGATTAGGGAAACTTATCAATCATGCTCAAGCACTGGCCGCCCCTGAACGCACTGCGAGGCTTTGAGGCTGCCGCGCGACTCGGCAGTTTTCATCGCGCTGCAGAGGAACTGCACCTCACTCAGTCGGCGATCAGTCAGCAGATACGCAGTCTGGAAAGTTACCTGGGCCAGCCACTGTTTACCCGTACCGGTCGCAGCGTGATCCTGACCGATGCCGGCCACGACCTGCTGAGCACCACGCAGGGCATGCTGGAAAAACTGGCCGTTGGTATTCGCCGGCTGGATCAGTACAGCAAACCCAATCAACTGATCGTCAATACCACGCCGGCCTTTGCCTACCACTGGCTCAACCCGCGCCTGAATGACTTCCACCGGCAATATCCTGACGCCGACCTGTGGCTGTTGACCACCGACGAATGTCCTGACTTTGCCAAGCAGACTATCGACATCGCCGTGCGCGATGACCTGAGCGAACAGGCGCAATGCAGGCTTTATCCGCTGCTCACCGATGAGCTCTATCCGGCCTGCCATCCGGATCTGCTGAACACTCCGGGAGATCAGCGCCTGACTCTGCACGGCGAGCGGGAAATGGACTGGAGTCAGTGGGCGCTGCGCGGCGGCGCGGATGTGGGGCAGAAAAGCAGCGGCCTGAACTTCTCCGATCCGGGACTGCTGCTGGATGCGGCGACCCGGGGCTTGGGCATTGCGCTGGTGAGCAAGTTGTTAGCCGAGCGCGCCTGCGCTCTGGGCTTGTTGCAGCCGCTGATCGAGCAAACGGTAAGAGGCCCCGGCTGGTCGCTGCTGGTGCATCACGACAGTGAAAGTATCTCGTTGGTGGGGCACTTCTGTAAGTGGCTGAAAGACCAGCTGGAGCTGCCGGCGGCCTGAAACAAAACGCCACCCGAAGGTGGCGTCTGGTCTGAATCAGAATGCTGCCAACTTGAGGCGGGCATCTGACTGGCTGCGTACCTGACGGTACAGCTGCGCATCGTTCTGCAGGTCCCTGGCCGACGCCGGGAACATGCCCTTCAGGCGCTCCTGCCAGGCGGCGGAAGCCATCTGGTTGGGGAAGCAGCGGTACAGTACGTCGAGCATCGCCGACACCGAAACCGACGCGCCGGGTGAGGCGCCGAGCAGGGCCGCGATGCTGCCATCGGCGGCGGCAACGATCTCGGTACCGAATTCCAGCTTGCCGCCGGTTTCCTCATCCTTCTTGATGATCTGCACGCGCTGGCCGGCGGTTTCCAGACGCCAGTCGGCATCCCTGGCCTGCGGGTAGAACTTGCGCAGGGCACTGAGGCGCGAATCCTCGGACTGCATGACTTCCTTGATCAGGTAGCGGGTCAGGTCCATGTTGTCGCGGGCCACGGCAAGCATCGGTATGAGGTTGCTGGGGCGGATCGACTTCGGCAGGTCCATGTAGGAACCGTGCCGCAGGAACTTGGTGGAGAAGCCGGCGTAAGGTCCGAACAGCAGGGATTTCTGGCCGTCGACCATGCGGGTGTCCAGGTGCGGCACCGACATCGGTGGTGCGCCCACTTCGGCCTGGCTGTAAACCTTGGCCTGATGCTGGGCCACCACTTCGGGGTTGTCACAACGCAGCCACTGACCGCTGACCGGGAACCCACCGTAACCCTTGCCTTCCGGGATGCCGGACTTCTGCAGCAGCGGCAATGCCGCACCACCGGCGCCGAGGAAGACAAAGCGGGCAGTTAGTGTGCGTTCCTTGCCGGTTTCCAGATCCTTGATTTCGACTTCCCAGCCGGCATCACTGCGCTCCAGGCCGATGACGCGCTGGCTGTAGTCGATGGTTGTGTCGGGTTGCTGGGCGAGGTACTGCAGCAACTGGCCGGTCAGTGCGCCGAAGTTCAGGTCGGTACCGCTGTTGACGCGGGTGCACGCCACGGGCTCGGCATGGTCGCGGCCGGGCATCAGCAACGGCGCCCATTCGCCGATGGTGCCGCGATCTTCGGAATATTCCATGTTGCTGAAGCAATGGTGCTTGATCAGCGCTTCATGGCGCTTTTTCAGGTACGCGACACCGTCGCTGCCGCGCACAAAGCTCATGTGCGGTACGGAGTTGATGAATTTCTGCGGTGCGCCAAAGGTGCCTTGCTCGACCAGATGTCCCCAGAACTGCTTGGACACCTCGAACATGCTGTGAATGCTCACCGCCTTGTTGATCGGGATCGATCCGTCGGCGTCTGGCGGTGTGTAGTTCAGCTCACACAGGCCGGCGTGTCCGGTGCCGGCATTGTTCCATGGGTTGGAGCTTTCGGCAGCGCCGCGATCCAGCAGCTCAACCAGCTCAACCTTGAGGGAAGGATCCAGCTCCTTGAGCAGCGTCCCCAGGGTCGCGCTCATGATTCCTGCACCCACCAGCAATACATCAACTGTTGCGTTGTCTTTTGCCATTTGCCAGTCACACTCTTTTGAAGTTGTGTAAAACCGTTTTTCACGCTCTTTTGGAAACGTGAATCTGATAGTGCCTCTGATCTGCGCAAATTGGGCGGCAGATCGGGTGAACCTGGATCGTGTTCAGGCCTGTCAGGCCGGGGCTCTCAGGTCGAATTTGACTCGGCAGGCCCGCAGACCGGCAGAGAACGTTTCAAAGGCTTTCAGAAATTGGCGCGATTATAACGATCAAATCGGCAAATTTCGCCGGTTCGTCGCTTAATCTTTGGTCGAGTAGTGGCAGGGCTGTTGCAGGCAGGCTGAACCCTTTGATCGTTCACGGGTCGGATCTGCGCAGGCTGACTGTCAGTCGTGCGGGGTCGATGGTTATACTGCCGGCGTTTTTATGGCTTATCTGGAGAATTTTGCATGCGGCACCGACTGCTTTCCGCCTTGATCGTTTTAACGGGCCTTGCACTGGCCGGCTGTGGCCTGAGCCCGCAGCAACTCAATCCGCAGCCCGAGTTCAAGGGCGCAATCGTTGCCGTTGGCCAGGGCCAGCCGGTTCAGGTGCGCGTGGTGGACGGACGGGCTTCGCCGGTATTGGGCACCCGTGGCGGGTTGTACCCCGAAACCAGCACCATCAGCGTGGCCAGTTCCACTATTGTGCCCAAGCTGCAGGCGCAGGTTGAAGCGGCTGTCCGGCTGATGGGCTTTACGCCAATGCCGGGCGCCATGAATGCACCGACCCTGACGGTGACCCTCAGCGAGCTGAAGTACCAGTCACCCAAAGATCAGGCCTACGTGACCGAGGCCAACATCAGCGCGATCCTCAATGTGGACGTGCAGAACGGTAATCGCCGCTATAACGGCCGCTATTCAGCCTCGATGAACCAGCGTTCCGGAATGGCACCCAATGAGGAGACCAATAATCAGCTGGTCAGCGAAGTACTCAGCGATGCACTGAGCAAGCTGGTGCGCGATCCGGCCATTGGTAATGGTTTGCTGCCGTAGTTTGTTATGAGCTGCCACGAGCCCCGTCAGCCAGCGCTGATGGGGCTTTTTTATGGGGGGCTGGTTTTTAAACGGATTGGAAATCCATAGTATTTCTTCGAGGGCCTGAATAGCAGGTTTAAGGCGCAGCGCTTTTCTCTCTAAGGAACTACAGATTGCGCCTTGCACGGCGCCTCACTTTTCTTTGTTTGCGCAAAGAAAAGTAAGCAAAAGAAAACGCACCCCGACATCCGGCCCCAAGCGCTTCGCACTTGGGGTTCGTTCGCTCCATCGGCGCTTCAGGGGCGCGTCGCGAAGGGCCATCCATGGCCCATCACGCCTTTCGCGGCGTCCATGCCGCTCAACCCCTTCCACACCGATTCCGCTCACCCTTCTGACGGGACTTCCAGTCCGTGCACATTCGAAAGTAGGGTGGATAACCGCGCAGCGTTATCCACCAAAGCCCCGCCTGGTGGAAAAGCCGCAGGCGGCGTTTTCCACCCTACGCAAATGATTCGGTAGTCGGACCAGCCCCGTCAGCAGGCTGAGCAGAGGTGTTGTGCAGCAGGATTCGAGGCAGGACGCCGAGAAAGCTCCGATGGGACACGACGTCCCTT
>DATMWH010000189.1:0-11884 GCA_035562615.1 Pseudomonas sp.
CGGCGGCGCAATGCGCAGGGAGAATTGCGTTTGCGGGTGCAGCGGCCCGTATCCCAGATCGCTCAGTTGCAGTTGCGGGCGGCGCAATTCGACCGCTGTGCCATCGGCCAGCGTCAGTGTCTGGTAGTGCCAGTCCAGGCGGATTTTGCCTTCCGCGGCATGGCCGGGGATGGCCATGTCCTGCAACTGGCTGCCGTAGGTTGGCTCGGCGATCACCCCCTGTTGTTCCAGCAAGGCTTCTTGCCCTGGCTGCGCCGGGATCGACAGGCGCAACAGCATCGAGACGGCACTCTCGGCCTGTGCTGCCGGCGGATGGCCACGGCCGTCCTTGATGTGACAGTTCTGGCAGGCGTTGGTGTTGAACAGTGGCCCCAGTCCATCGCGGGCAGTGGTGGTGGAGGGTGCAATCACCCAGGGATTGCGGAAGAAACTGTTGCCCACGCTGAAGTCCAGTCGGCGGCTGGGTGCCAAGTTGGCCGAGGGCAGGGAAAAGGCGTTGTGATCACTTTGCCTGACGCTGGCCTTGCCAGCGGATTGCGCCTCACCCGGTTCGGACTCCGCTGCGGGCTCGCAGCCGCCAAGCAGCAGAGCCAGCAGGAGGATGAGGCGGCAGCGGGTGAAGTTCATGACAGGCCTGATGCAGCGGTAAAGGGAGGTATGGCGAAAAGCAAAACGGGATGCCATGGGCATCCCGTTTCAGGTGCGCTGGCGATCAGAACTGGTGGTCGGCAGTGTCCGGCTGCAGTTCGCTGATGCCCAGTTTTCCTGCAGCAAGCTCGATGGCGGAGGTCTGTTTTACCAACGCGGCGATGGCGTCGCGGACGATCTGCTGGCCGGCGCTGTTGTCGGCGGCGATCAGCTGGTCGAAGTGCTGGCCGTTGTTGGCGCTGTCCACGAGTGTTTGGAGTTTGGCTTCTGTCGCTTCCAAATCGGCTTTGAGGGTGCTGTCGGTCTGCGCGTCGGCTTTGGCCACCAGACTGGACAGGCTCGGGCCGGTCAGCGTACTGCCGTCGACCTTCTGGTATTCGCCCAGGTAAACGTTGCGAATGCCCTTGGCGTTATAGAAGTGCGAGTTATGCGTGTTGTCGCTGAAGCAGTCGTGCTCGTCTTCGGTGGAGTTGGCTTCCAGAGCGACTTTCATGCGCTCGCCGGCCAGCTCGCCAAGGGACAGGCTGCCCATGCCGAACAGCATTTTGCGCAGACCGCTGTCGGCCGGCTCGGCTTCCAGTGTGGCGCGGTAGTTATCCGCCTTGCCGGCTTGCCATTGACCGACCATGTACTGCAGATCGCTGACCAGCAGACCTGTGGCCGCCCTGAGATATTCGCCGCGACGCTCGCAGTTGCCGCCCGTGCAAGCCTCGCCCTGGGCGAAGTCAGTGGCCGGACGGTTGCCGGCACCCGGGTTGCTGCCGTTCAGGTCCTGGCCCCAGAGGAGGAACTCGATGGCGTGGTAACCGGTGGCGACGTTGGCCTCGGAACCACCCAGCTCGTTCAGGCTGGCCAGTAATTCACCGTTGATGGTGCTGACGTCGATCTTGTCTTCGCCCACCTGCAGTTCTGTCGTGGCGATGATATTGGCCTGGGCGCCCGGGTTGCCCAGCGCGTGCTGATAGTCCTTGGCGACATAGTCGATCAGCCCTTCGTCCAGCGGCCAGGCGTTGAGCTGACCTTCCCAGTCGTCGACCACCGGGTTGCTGAAGCGGAACACTTCGCTCTGCATGTAAGGCTTGCGCGCCGCCAGCCAGGCTTCGCGGGCAGCCTTGAGGGTGGCGTCATTAGGGGTGGCGAGCAGCGCGTCAACCGCCTGTTGCAGGGTTTGCGCAGTGCTTAAGGCGTCGCTGAAAACCGCCAGCGCGAGGTCGGCATAATGGCTGACGACGGCCTTGGCAGCTTGCGGGTCGATGCTTGCGGCTGACGCCTGACTGCTGGCTGCCGGCGTCGGTGGTGTTGTTTTGGCTTGGTCTTCACCGCAGCCGGTGAGGATCAGGGAAAGGGCCAACAGGCTGGCGCTGAAGGGAAAACGCGGCATTGTGGATGCTCCAGTGAAAGAGTAGGTCAATGGTCAATCTGCTTTCTGATAATAGTAATGCGAAACATTATTATTTGATAGATAAAACTCTCAGCGGGAAATCGTTTTGCGTGGCTAAAATGGTGCGGTCTATCTCGGGGGGTGCGTTATGAGTCTTATCAGTGTGGCATTACTGGTTGTCCTGCTGCTGGCCATCGCTTACGGCGTGATCATCTACAACGCGCTGGTGCGCCTCAAGCACGGCATCGGCAAGGCCTGGTCGAACATTGACGTGCTGCTCAAGCAGCGGCATGAGGAACTGCCCAAGCTGGTGGAGACCTGCAAGCAGTACATGCAGCACGAGCGCTCCACGCTGGAGCAGGTGATCACGGCGCGTAATGCGGTGGCCAGCGCCAGCCAGCGATCGGATATGGACGCGTTGGGCAAGGCCGAAAGCGGACTGCGTGCCGGCCTTGGCCAGTTGTTTGCGCTGGCGGAGAACTATCCCGATTTGAAAGCCAATGAAAGCTTCCAGTTTCTGCAGCAGCGCATCAGCGGTCTGGAGAATGGCATTGCCGACCGGCGTGAGCTGTATAACGAAGCGGTCAACCTGAACAATGTGCGCATTGAGCAGTTTCCCGATGTGCTGCTGGCCAGGTGGTTCGGCTTCAAGGCGGCTGAGTTGCTGCAGTTTTCGGATGCTGAAAAGGCGGATGTCAATCTCAAGTCGCTGTTCAGTTAAGCCATGGATGTTCCCGGTCTGGCCGTGAGCCTGGCATTCAGTGGCGCTGCCTGCGCCGGAGGGGGCTGGTGGTGTCTGCGGCGCCTCGCGCAATTGCGCTTCCTGCTGGATACACCGACCTCGAAAATCCGTTCGGCAGCACAGGGCTACACCGAACTCTACGGCATGCTGCGCACCCTGCCGCAGAGCGCTATCCACGGGCCGCTGACGGGCAAACCCTGTGTGTGGTGGCGCTTCAAGATCGAGGAGCACCACCGCGACGGCAAACGCAGCAACTGGCGCACCCTCGAAAGCGGCTGCAGTGACGCCTGGCTGCTGTTGGTAGACGCCACTGGCGAGTGCCTGATCAATCCGCGTGGAGCCGAAGTACGACCCGCCGCCCGGCAGGTCTGGAGTGGCAATCAGCGACATCCGTTACGCGTCGAGCAGCGCGGCATTCTGTTGGGTTTTTTGACCAGCGGACGGCGCTACCGCTACACCGAAGAGCGCCTGCATGCAAACGAGCCCTTGTATGCCATCGGTGATTTTCGCACCAGCGGTGCCGGCCAGCAGGGCTTTGATCCACTGACTGCCCAAGGGGCGGTGATCCGCGAGTGGAAGACTGATTTCGCCGGTTTGCTGCAGCGTTTTGATCAGGATGGCAGCGGGCAGCTGGAGCCTGCCGAATGGCAGCAGGTGACCCGGGCGGCCCAGCTCGAGGCCGAGCAGCGCCATCGTCAGAGCGCCCTGGCACCGGCACAGCACCAGCTGCTCAAGCCGGGCGAGTCACGCCCGTTCATTCTCTCAAGCAAGGGGGAAGATGAGCTGGCCAGAGGCTTCCGCTGGCAGGCGCTGGCGGGCGCAGTGTTGTGTCTGGCCGGTGCGTTGGCCAGCGCCTGGTTACTCAACAACCAGCTGGGGATCTAGCGCTCAGGCAGAGTTGGAAGTTTCGCCCTGCCGGCGGGATTGCTTGAGGTAGAGTGCCAGCTCCCGCGGGGGCAGCGGTTTGCTGTACAGATAGCCCTGTCCTTCATCACAGCCCTGGCTGATGATGTAAGCCTCTTGCTCGATTGTCTCGACGCCTTCGGCGATCACCTGCATGTTGAGGTTCTTGGCCAGCTGGATGATCGCCCGCACGATGGTGGCGTCATCATCGTGTTCCAGAATCTCCTGGACGAAGCTCTTGTCGATCTTGATCTTGTCCAGCGGCAGGCTCTTCAGGTAGCTCAGTGACGAGTAGCCGGTACCGAAGTCATCAATGGCAATCAGCGCGCCTGAGCGGCGCAGGCTCAACAGGTTCTGCGAAGCCGTGCTGATGTCCTCCATCAGGCCGGTCTCAGTGACTTCCAGCTCAAGACTTCTGGCTGGCAGGCGGTACATCTGGATCAGATTATTCACTACCCGCGGCAGTTCCGAGTGGTGCAGCTGAACGGTCGACAGGTTGACCGCCATGCGCAGGTCGGTGAAGCCCTGGTCATACCACTCACGCAACTGGCTGCACGCCTGCTCCAGTACCCACTCGCCAATGGCAATGATGCTGCCGTTCTGTTCCGCCAGCGGGATAAACAGGTCGGGTGAAACGAAACCGTGTTGCGGGTGCTGCCAGCGGATCAGTGCTTCGACGCCGACAATCTGGTGGGTGCTGTAGTCGATCTGGGGCTGGTAAACCAGATGCAGTTCGTTGCGTGCCATGGCTTCGCGCAGTTCTTTTTCCAGTTCGCGGCGACGGCGCATCTCGGTGTCGAGGCTGGCGATAAAGAACTGGTAGCGGTTGCGTGAGCGGCTCTTGGCCAGCGTCATGGTTTGTTCGGCTTTCTGCAGCAGGCTTTCGGTGCTGTTGCCGTCCTCTGGAAACAGCGTGATGCCGATGGTGGCCCGCAGGCGGATTTCCTGGTGTTCAAGTGAGAACGGCTTTTCCAGATCATCCAGAATCAGTTGCGCCAGTTCCGCCGCTTCATACGGCTGCTCGATATTCGGTTGCACCAGAGCGAACTGGTCGCCGCCCAGACGGGCAAGTGCACCCAGACGCCCGCTGTGGCAGCGCAGGCGGTCAGCCAGCGCCAGCAGCAACTGATCGCCGCTCTGATAGCCGAATTGCTCATTGATGCCCTTGAAGTCATCCAGGCCAACACAGAGCACCGCGACACGGTGTTGCATGCGGCCGGCATCCAGCAGGATCTGATCCAGTTGCTCCTGCAATTGCTTGCGGTTGGGTAGTCCGGTGAGGAAGTCGTATTGAGACATGCGCTTCAAGCTGTCTTCGGCTTCGCTGCGCAGGGTGGCGTTATTCTCGATCGAGGCCAGCAGCTGGTTGGCGGTGTTGATCCACAACCCCAGCTCGTTCTTGTCATGTCCCTTGAGCATGGGCAGCTTGTGCTCGCCGGGACGGTCCGGATTGATGTTGCTCAGGTGTTCGATAATCCGTGTCAGGGGTTTGGTCAGCAGGATCTGGTACACCAGATACAGCATCAGCCCCATGGCCAGCGAGCGCAGGATGCCGGAGGCAAAGATCACCATGGCGTTATTGACGAAGTTCTTGCCGTAGGGGGCGGTATCCAGAGTAATCGTCAGGTCGCCGAAGTGCTCGCTATAGGGGCCGCGACCGGACAGCTCCTCGCTGAAGGTCTGTTGCTGGCCGAGCAGGCCATCGGTCAGCCAGCGGCTCGGGCTCTCCTGCAGCGGACGGCTTTTTTCTGCCAGCGGCGGTTCATTGGGATTGCCGATGCCGGCGTAGTTGACCGAGTCATGCTGAAACAGGCCCTCGATGACCTGCATGCCCATTTCGCGGTCCAGACTGTAAACCGCCTGGGTCGAGGGGTCGCGGAACATCCCGAGAATGCGGTGTGCGTCGTTGGCGACTTCCTGCTGAGTCTTGGCAATGTCGTACACAATCTGTCCGAGACTGAGCACGATGCCGACAATCAGTGCAGACAGCAGCACCACTTTCAACAATTTAACCGACAGGCTGTTTTTGTGATCCAGCTTCAAGACGGGATTCCTTGTTCGATTTGAATTGCTCAGGACTTCAGTATCGGCATGCATTGACCAGTCGTCAAAGCTGGCGGCTGTGTTTGAGCTTTGTTGTTTGGCCAAGCATAGCCGGACTCAAAGACGAAGGGGAGGGACTGGCGGCGGTTTTCGTTTTCAGGGGCAGGCCAGTCATGCGCTTTAACTGACCAGAAGCAAAACGCCCCGTCAGACGGGGCGTTTCAGGCACGTCATGCCGAGCGGCAATCCGTGCGTTCAGGATGAATCCGGGGTCGATCAGGCGGCAAAGTTTTTCGCCACGAAATCCCAGTTCACCAGGTTCCAGAACGCTTCAACATACTTCGGCCGCAGGTTGCGGTAGTCGATGTAGTAGGCGTGCTCCCACACGTCGCAGGTCAGCAGCGGGGTGTCACCGCTGGTCAGCGGGCAGCCGGCGCCAATCGTGCTGGCCAGTGCCAGGGAACCGTCGGCCTTCTTGACCAGCCAACCCCAGCCGGAACCGAAGGTACCGATGGAGGTCTTGCTGAACTCTTCCTTGAACTTGTCGAACGAGCCGAAGGCTGCGTTGATGGCATCCGCCAGCGCGCCGCTAGGCTGGCCACCGCCGTTGGGGCTCAGGCAGTTCCAGTAGAAGGTGTGGTTCCAGATCTGGGCGGCATTGTTGAACACGCCACCTGTGGAGGTCTTGATGATCTCTTCCAGGGATTTGCCTTCGAACTCGGTGCCCGGCACCAGGTTGTTCAGATTGACCACGTAGGTGTTGTGGTGCTTGCCGTGGTGGAACTCAAGGGTTTCAGCCGACAAATGCGGCTCAAGGGCGTTCTTCTCGTAGGGCAGCGCTGGCAATTCAAAAGCCATGGTTGATCTCCTGGGCGGGTCTGGGTGAAAGGGCGGTAGCGGTATCGGCGTAAAACCTGCCGCACACCGCGAGCGCCAGATGATACACCGCCCCCCAAGGCATATCCACGCGCCAAGTGTGTGGATAAATCCCGCCTCAGTGCAGGGTTATCCGGCCAGCAATTGCGCGGCCACGCTGAACATCATGGCGGCCACCAGCAGATCGATCACCCGCCAGGTGGTCGGACGTGCCAGCCAGGGCGCCAGCCATGCCGCCCCCAACGCCAGGCTGAAGAACCACAACAGGGAGGCGCTGGCGGCGCCGAGTGCGTAAGCCGCCGGTGCCGATTGCTGGGCGCCGAGCGAGCCGATCAGCAGTACGGTGTCCAGGTACACGTGGGGATTGAGCAGGGTGACCGCCAGCGCGGTCATCAGCACCGCTTGCCTGGAGCGCGGCGGTGCCGCGCCGGCTTCGCTCAGGCCTTGCGGGCGCAGGGCGCGCAGCAGGGCGCGGGTGCCATACCAGAGCAGAAATGCCGCGCCACCCCAGCGGGCAACGCCGAGCAGCAGCGGGCTCTGCAGCAGCAGGCTGGCCAGCCCGAAGACGCCGGCGGCAACCAGCAGGGCATCACAGACCACGCAGAGGGTTGCCACCAGCAGGTGGTGCTCGCGGCGCAGGCTCTGGGCCAGCACATAGGCATTCTGTGCGCCGATGGCCATGATCAGTCCTGCCGCGATCAGCAGGCCATTCAGGTAACTTTGCCACATGCCGTGAATCCTTCAGATCAGTTGAATGCTGGCCAGTCTGGCGTCTGTGGATGTATAAGAAAAACAAATATTGCTGATCCGTCATAAGGAAATCTGATTTGTTCGATTACAAGTTACTCAGTGCCCTGGCAGCCGTGGTGGAACAGGCCGGATTTGAGCGTGCGGCGCAGGCGCTGGGTCTGTCGCAGTCGGCCGTCTCCCAGCGCATCAAGTTGCTGGAGGCGCGCCTGGGGCAGCCGGTGCTGCTGCGCGGAACGCCGCCGCAACCGACCGAAGTCGGTCGGCGTTTGCTCAATCACGTGCAGCAGGTGCGTCTGCTGGAGCGCAATCTGCAGGGGCAGGTGCCGGGTATCGACGCCGGAGGCTTGCCCGAGCGCCTGCGCATCGCCCTGAATGCCGACAGCCTGGCGACCTGGTGGGCGCCGGCGGTGAGTGCGTTCTGTGCCGGGCACAACGTGCTGCTGGAGTTGGTGGTTGAGGATCAGGCGGTCGGGCTCAAACGCATGCGCGCCGGCGAGGTGGCGGCCTGTGTCTGTGCTTCGGAAGTTCCGGTGGCGGGTGCTCGCTGTCAGCCGTTGGGGGCGATGCGCTATCTGGCGTTGGCCAGTCCGTTGTTTGTGGCGCGGCATTTTCCACAGGGGTTGCAGCCGGAGCGTCTGCCACAGGTTCCGGCGATCGTGTTTGGCGCCGATGACAGGTTGCAGCATCGCTATCTGGCGGGACTGGGTCTGGTCGATGGTTTTGTCCATCATCTGTGCCCGTCGTCCGAAGGCTTTGTGCAACTGGCAGTGGCCGGTCTGGGCTGGGGGTTGGTGCCAGCCCTGCAGGTGCAGGGTCAGCTGGCACGCGGCGAGCTGGTTGAGCTGTTGCCGGGCCGGCATGTGGATGTGCCGCTCTACTGGCATCACTGGCGGCAGGGCGGTGAGCTGCTGGAACATCTGACCGGGCACCTGCGGCGGGTGACCGAGGCCGGTCTGATTCCTGCCGGTGATGGCGCCGCATAAGCGGTATTGCGCTGAATCTCTGCTAACGTGCGGTGCTTTGAATAACCGGGGAGTCACCATGAAAAAACTGCTGATCGGGCTTGTGCTGCTGGTGGCGGCTGCGGCCGGCACACTCTACCTGTCACCGTCGACATTGCTCGCTACGGTGCAGTTCGCCGAGCGGCAAATGGCCGGGTTGAGCGCCAGGCAGGTGCAGGTGGGGGAGTTCACCATCCATTATTACGAAGGTGGCCCGGCAGATGCGCCAACCCTGCTGCTGATCCATGGTTTTGGTGCGGACAAGGATAACTGGCTGCGCTTTTCCCGCCCATTGACCGCCAACTATCATGTGATTGCTCTGGATCTGCCGGGCTTCGGTCAGAGCAGCAAGATTGCCAATGCGCCCTACGACCTGAATGCGCAGGTTGCGCGGCTTGAGGCTTTCGTCAGGCAGCTGGGGCTCAAGCAGGTGAATGTGGTGGGCAATTCGATGGGCGGGCAACTGGCGGCGATGTTCGCCGCGCGCTACCCCGAACAGGTGCGCAGTGTTGCCCTGTTCGCCAATGCCGGGATCACCTCGCCGAACAAGAGTGAGCTGCAATCGATCATCGAGCGCGGCGAACCCAATCCGCTGATCGTGACCAATGCCGAAGACTTCGAACGCCTGATGGCCTTTGTCTTCGTTAAACAGCCTTCGATGCCGGCGGCTCTGAAGCAGTTGTTTGCCGAGCGTGCGATTGCCAGTCACGACTTCAATCAGAAGGTCTTCGAGCAGCTGATGACCCCGCTGCTGGCGCTTGAGCCAGAACTGGGCAAGATCCAGGCGCCAACCTTGTTGCTGTGGGGTGATCAGGACCGCCTGCTGGATGTGTCCAGCATCGAGGTGATGAAACCGCTGCTCAAACAGTCCAGTTCAGTGGTTATGCAGGACTGCGGGCATGTGCCGATGGTGGAACGCCCGGAGGAAACGGCCGGGCACTATCTGGCTTTTCTCGACAGCATCTAGTGCTGAATAAAGGTTGCCAGCCGTCTGGGCCGCTTGGTGGGTTACGGCCTGTGGCCTAACCCACCCTACGGAAATCCAGAAATTAGCCGGCCGGATCACTCGCTGAGCACAATCCGGCCACTGTCCGGCAGCTGCTCAATGCAGCGCGGGCCCAGCAGGCGCGAAGGCGTGAAATAACCACCTTCGCCCTGATAGTCGAGCAGATGGCGCAGGGTCAGCAGCACGCCGTGCACGGTGACATCATAGCCATTGGCGGTTTCCAGCCGGGCGCGCACGGTTTTTCCGGCTGCATTGCGCACTTCACCCCATACCCAAGCCCGGTAAAGGGGGCGTTGCTGCTCATTGGGTCCGTGAATGCGCCGGTCGACCTGTGCCTTGAGCCAGTCTTGCACTTTGCTTGATCCGAGCAGCGAGCGCAGCGGATTGAGCAGCCAGCGCATGACCAGCGCCTGGGTCTTGGGCATGGCCATGTAAACGACGATGTTCGGGATGGCCGTGGAGAAGTAGGCGGTGGCGACATCGCCCCAGGGAATGCTGGCGGCATGCCGCACGCCACGGCCGAAGTCGATGTCGCGCGCGTCAGCAGCCACTGCTGTGTTGCGCAGCTGGCCATTCTCACGAATCAGGCCGCCGTTACCCAGACTTTCAATGGTGGTCTTGGCTGTGCCGGGGGACATGGAAGCAAACATGTCAAAACCCAGCGCCAGATGGGTCGCATCCGGCAGCGCCAGCTTGAGCGTGGCGGCCACGCAGTCGGTGGGGATCACATCAAACCCGGCGCCGGGGCAGAGCACTACGCCAGCGGCCTGCGCATCACTGTGGCGGGCGTGGGCGGCGACGAATACCGACACTTCACCGGTGATATCCAGATAGTGGCAGCCGCTGACCAGGCAAGCCTCGATCATCGCGGCGCTGGTGGCTGCAAAGGGGCCGGCACAGTGCGCTACTACGCGTACGTCCTGCAGGGCGCTTTGTGTCGCTGCGCCGTCGTTGAGGTCGAAAATCCGGTAGTCGAGGGCCAGTTCGCTGGCCAGTGCATGCACTTGCGGCTGGTTGCGGCCGCCGAGAATGGGCTTGAGGCCCTGTCGGACGGCTTGCTCGGCAATCAGCCGGCCGGTATAGCCGTTGGCGCCGTAAATCATCCAGTGCAGTTTGTCGTTCATGGTGCGCTCCTGCTGCCAGCCTTCAATCAATCAGGCGGGCAGCATAGCGCGATATGCCCGGCTTACAGACGGAAACGGGCTACCAGTGCCTGTTGTTCTGCTGCAAGACGTTGCAGGTGTTCACCCGACTGCCGGGTATGGGCTGCAGCGTCGCGGTTTTCCGCGGTCATGCTGTGCAGTTGATGCATGTGCTCGTTGACTTCGCGGATGGTGCTGGCCTGTTGTTCGGCCGCTGCCGCAATCTGAAAGGCCAGGGTGTGCAGGTCCTGCAGCGAGTGGTCCAGCGTGCCGAGCGAGCCCAGCACCGCCTGGGTTTCGCGCTCCAGCAGATGGGTCTGGTCTTCCGAGCCTTGCATGGTCTTGACGGCCTGGGCGGAGGACTGCTGCAGGGTGTCGATCATGCCGACGATCTCATCGGTGGCGGTCCGGGTGCGGGTGGCCAGGTTGCGCACTTCATCGGCCACCACGGCAAAGCCGCGACCCTGTTCGCCGGCCCGTGCCGCTTCAATGGCCGCGTTCAGGGCGAGCAGGTTGGTCTGCTCGGCAATCGCGCGGATAACTTCCAGCACCGAATTGATCTGGCCGACATCGGTGGCCAGGTTGTTGACCACCTGGCCGGCGCCGCGAATATCGTGAAGGACTCGACCTTGCTGATCGATCATCTGTTGCATGGTGCCCTGCATGGCGCTGAACGCCTTGCGCGCATCGGCGCTGCCATCAGCACTGCTGGCGGCGCTCCGGGCAATTTCTTGAATGGTCGAAGTGGTCTGGTCGGCGGCTTGCACCACCAGTTCCACGGCTTCCTGCTGATTGTCCATGCGCTGGCTGGTCTGGCCGGCGGCGTCGAGAATTTCACTGCTGGCGCGGCCAATGGTGGCGCTGGACTGGTGCAGGCGGGTCACTACGTCACGCCAGGCGTTGGCCATGTCCATCAGTGCGAGCATCACGCCAGCCGGTTTGTCACTGCCGGCGGGCAGGTTAAGTTCGCCATCGGCCAGACGACTGGCCATGCTGACCATGTCGGCCGGTTCTCCGCCAATCGAGCTGAGCAGGTTGCGGCTGACCAGTGCGGTGGCAGCCACCACGCCGACCACCGTCAGCAAACCCAGAAGCAGCATCTGCCACATCAATCGGGCTACCGGGGCAAAGGCCTGTGCTTCATCCATTTCCGCCAGTAGCGCCCATTGCTGACCATCGAACTCCACCGGCAAATACACCTTGAGTGCCTGCTGGCCGCCCAAGCCCGATTCGCTGATGCGCCCGCTTTCGCCCTTGAGCGCGGCCGCAACGGCCTCACCGCCAATCGGTGTCTTGCTGTTGACCACGCTCTGTTCGGCAAAGCGGGCCGAGTCCGAGCGCAGCAAACCATCAGTGCCGACCAGATAAGTCTCGCCGTTTTCCCCCAGACCC
>DATMWH010000190.1:0-5031 GCA_035562615.1 Pseudomonas sp.
CCAGCGCAAGTCGCGCGGCGGATTACTGTCGTAGAGAAAGCCTTGCAGCGAGAAATCATCCGGCAACATGCCCAGCGAGGCGTAGGTGCGGGCAATGCGCCGCCAGCGCTCGGGATTCATGTAACCCAGTTCGATCAGTACCGGCTGAATCAGCGGCACCATCTGCTGATACTGAAAACGCATGTGCTCGCGACTGTGCTTCTGCGTGTAGTCCTTTTGCAGCACATCCATGATCTCGTCCGGATGTTCCATCGCATACTCCCAGCCCTTGAGGCTGGCTTGCCGGAATGCCCGGACCTGCTCGGGGTTCTGCTCAAGCTGGCGCGCGGTGGTAAACAGATTCAGGTCATAAAAGTCGATGCCGGCGTCACGCGCACGCAGGGTGCGAAAGGCAAATCCTTCGCGAGCCAGATAATCCGGCTCGTCCGAGGCATAGGCCTGGATCGCATCGACCTTGCCACGCACCAGATCCTGGGCATCGTAACTGGGCTCAACCCGCACGTAGTCTTCTTCGCGCAAGCCTTCCTTGCGGAACAGGGCCAGCAATTCGGTATTTTCCGCCACCATCATCACGCGTTTGCCGCGCAACTCGGCGATCGAACGGGCGCCATTTTCCGGTACCAGCAACACCACCGGCGAATGCTGGAAGATCACCGCCAGCACCACCACCTCATTGCCCTTGTGCTGCTCCAGCAGCAGCTTGGCATCGGAAATGCCGAACTCGGCCTTGCCTCCTATGACCTGCTGCTCAGAGTTCTCCCCGGGAACAGACTCGAGAATCTCCACGTCCAGCCCGGCATCACGGTAGAAACCCTTGGCCTTGGCGGCATAAAAGCCGGCGAATTCGAACTGGTGTTGCCAGTTCAGCTGCAAGCGCACCTGTGTCAGCGGCCGCTGTTCCAGCGCAGCGACCGGCATGCCCAGCAACAGCAGCGACAACGTCAGAAAACGCTGGACCCTGCGGCTCACAAGCCATGCAGAAGTTAACCCGTGCATGTCAGACACCTGAACCGGCTCCTGCCGAGAAATCAATCAGAGTTCGCAGTTTAGGTCATAAGAGCGCCAGCGCGCTTGGCAAAAACAGGCAAATGGCCATCATTTCGCCTCAACCCTGAACCCCACACGAGGAAAATGTACATGCAGGATCCCGGCACGCGGGTCCTCACGACGCAGGATCAGGCTTTCGTTATCGGCATGCAGCAACTGGCCGCTCACCGGATCAACCCCGTAATCGGTCGCCGCAATGCTCACCTGCTGTCCCCATTCGATCCCCTGAACCGGCACCGGCGCAGTGGCCGGCAAGGCTGCCGGGGTAGCCGCGAGGGCAATCTGCAGCGCCTCATCGGCGCTCAGCGGACTGTGCGCACCATGGCCAAAACCCAGCACGCGATTGAGCCAGACGGCCACTTCCGGGTAGTCATCCACCAGCGGCGCGGTAATCGGTGTGCTCTTGACGAACCACAGGCAGTGGGCCAGCGCGAAATCAGCAATCGAAGGCTGGCCGAACAGGAACTCGCCCTCCTCGCGGGACAACTGCAACTGCAAGCGGCTCATCAGTACCGGCCATTGCAATTGCGCCTGAGCCAGTGGCAAGCGTGAACTGGCGCCACCGCTGAACAAACCGGCGCGATCCGCCATGAAGGCCTGTTGCGCAGCAGCCGGCAGCTTGGCCATGCGCAGCGCCATCGCTTCGGGCTGAAAGGCCAGCGCCACGGCGTGCTGAAAAACCACCGAATCGACCCACTGGGCAAAGCTGCTGCAGACAAACTCCAGGCCCTCGGGAAACAGTGCCGGGGTGGCTTTTTCGGCCTCCAGCCGCCGCGCAATCAGTGCGGTATCGCAGTAGATATCGGCACCCACCTGCAGCACCGGGGTCTTGCGATAGCCACCGGTCAGGGCCGTAAGATCGGGCTTGGGCATGATTCGCGGGATATTCACCCAGCGCCAGCTCAACTGCTTGAAGCCCATGATCAGGCGGACTTTTTCGGCAAACGGTGAGGCGTCGTAATTGTGCAGAATGAGTTCGTGCATGGCTGGTATCCGCAGAGTGAAGGGCTGAAGTTCAAGCTTACCCGTCAGCGCCTGCAGCAACCATGTGCGGCGGGTTATCGGGACATATCAGGCTGCTGGATGGAGCGCCTGCCACCAGCCGCTCCTTGGCCGGCTTGGCCAGTTGCTTGATCGCCCGTTCGCGGCGCAGCGCAGCCGACTTGTCGGCGCAGGCCTCGACGTACACCAGCGCCTGCGCCGGACTGGAATAAAAGAAGCGCGCGCCCTTGCCGGCCTGATGCTGGGCAAAGCGCCGCAGCGGATCGTCACTGATGCCGCAATACAACGCACCGTTGGCAGCGCGAACCAGATAGACAAACCAGGCCTGACTCATGACCAGAACTGACCACGCACCCGCTCGCAATAGGCAACCAGCGGACCGTACTCACGCGCCATACGGTTGAGCGGTGTTTCCAGGTTCGACAGGATCAGGTTGGCCAGCACGCCATAGGCCGAGGCATCTGCACTGCAGGGTTGCTCGCCGCCAAAGTAGGCCGCGGTGCCCAGCAGATCGTTGAGTGCCTGCAAATCTTCCCGGGCAAAGCCGAGCAAGTCTTCTCGTTCATGCAGCCCAATGCCCTGGGCCAGATAGCCCTTGTGCAGTTTGCGGCGGAAGATGGCCGCCACCGGTGCACGCACGACCCGCGGCAGCATGCCAAAGAACGCCGGCATGACCTGCCGCCAGCCCTCGTCGTCGATCCAGCGGAAGTACACCGTCAGCACAGCCAGATGCTCGTCGCACAAACGTGCAATGGCCAGTCCCCGCGCCCGGCCAGCATTACCCAGATGACTGTCCAGATCTGCGCCTTGGCTACTCAGGGCCCGCAGAATCAGCGCCGAGTCGGTAATCACCTGACCATCGAGTTTGATGAATGGCAGCTTGCCACGGGGCGCCTTGCGCGGATCGCCCAGCGTTTTCACCTGATAGGGCAACCCTGCCATGCGCAGATAGGTTTCGACCTTGAGGCAATAGGGGCTGAGATTGGGCACGTTAAAGGCCGGGGCAAACTGGAAAAGCGTCAGCATACGGAGCATCCGGTTGATCGTTGATGGCGAGGGTAGGCAATAATCCTGCGCCTGACTACCCACCGGCATACCGCCCGCGGCAGGGCGCCGCTGCTCAGTGCAGAATCTGGCTGAGAAACAGCCGCGTGCGCTCGTTTTGCGGATGAGTGAAGAAGGTATCGGGATCGGCCTGCTCGACGATCTCGCCCTTGTCCATGAAGATCACCCGATTCGCCACGGTGCGTGCAAAACCCATCTCGTGGGTCACGCAGAGCATGGTCATGCCGTCCTCGGCCAGACTGACCATGGTATCCAGCACTTCCTTGACCATCTCCGGATCGAGTGCCGAGGTCGGCTCATCAAACAGCATGATCTTGGGTTTCATGCACAGCGCCCGGGCGATCGCCACGCGCTGCTGCTGGCCGCCAGAGAGCTGCCCGGGGAATTTGTGCGCCTGCTCGGGAATGCGCACGCGCTGCAGAAAGTGCATGGCCACTTCCTCGGCCTGTTTGCGTGGCATCTTGCGCACCCACATGGGGGCGAGCGTGCAGTTCTGCAGTACGGTCAGGTGCGGAAACAGATTGAAGTGCTGGAACACCATGCCGACTTCCCGGCGAATGGCCTCGATGTGCTTGAGATCACTGGTCAATTCGGTGCCATCCACCACGATGCGCCCCTGCTGGTGTTCTTCCAGCCGGTTGATGCAGCGAATGGTGGTCGACTTTCCCGAGCCTGAAGGCCCGCACAGGACGATGCGCTCACCCGGCTGCACACTCAGGTTGATGTCCTTGAGTACGTGAAACTGGCCGTACCACTTGTTCACCCCCTGCAGCAGGATCATCGGCTCGCTGGCAGGCTGCTTGCTGGTTTCACTCATCTACTTGGCTCCTCACAACTAAAACTCGAATTCGTGCAGCTCTCGTAGGGTGGGTTAGCCGCAACGCGGCGTAACCCACCATCAATGCCGGGAGGCATCTCCTGGCTGCTGTGCGACGCTGCGGTGGGTTACGGCCCAGGGCCTAACCCACCCTACAAGAACGCTCGCCTACCGTTTGTGGCCGGTATCCAGTCTGCGTTCCAGTCGCATCGAGTAGCGCGACATACCGAAACAGAACATCCAGAACAGCAGCGCGGCAAACACATAGCCCTCGGTCGCCATGCCGATCCAGGCCGGATCGGCGGTTGCCTGCTTGATACTGTTGAGCAGGTCGAACAAGCCGATGATGATCACCAGACTGGTGTCCTTGAACAACGCAATGAAGGTGTTGACGATCCCGGGAATCACCAGCTTCAGCGCCTGCGGCAGGATCACCAGCCCCATCATCCGCCAGTAACCCAGGCCCATGGCCGCCGCTGCTTCGTACTGGCCCTTGGGAATCGCCTGCAGCCCGCCACGCACCACTTCGGCGATATAGGCCGACTGGAACAGGATGACGCCGATCAGTGCGCGCACCAGTTTGTCGAAGGACAGTCCCTCGGGCAGAAACAGCGGCAACATCACCGACGACATGAACAGCACCGTGATCAACGGCACGCCGCGCCAGAACTCAATAAAGGTCACACACAGCACGCGGATCGCCGGCAGGTCGGAGCGTCGGCCAAGGGCCAGCAGGATGCCCAGCGGCAGCGCCCCGGCAATCCCGACGGCGGCAATCACCAGGGTCAGCATCAAACCGCCCCAGCGGCTGGTCGGTACTTCTTCCAGAGCGAAAAAGCCGCCATGCAACAGCCAGAAGGCCAGCAACGGATAGAGCAGCAGAAAGCCGGCCGCATAGACGGCCTTGCGCGGCATGCGCTGAATAAACAGGGGCGCAGCACCGGCCACGGCCAGCAGCACCGTCAGATTGACCCGCCAGCGCAGGCCCTCAGGGAAAAAGCCGTACATGAACTGACCGAAACGTTCGCGCACAAACACCCAGCAGGCACCCTCCCCGCTGCAATCGGCCCGCGTGCTGCCACTCCAGTTGGCATCGA
Source organism: Pseudomonas sp. (assembly GCA_035562615.1). Taxonomy (GTDB): domain Bacteria; phylum Pseudomonadota; class Gammaproteobacteria; order Pseudomonadales; family Pseudomonadaceae; genus Aquipseudomonas. The sequence continues at coordinate 5,029 of DATMWH010000190.1, forward strand.
GCA
>DATMWH010000191.1:0-3260 GCA_035562615.1 Pseudomonas sp.
GCTTGCAGTTGGCCGATGCCGGCGGGCATGGCAGGCAACATCTGCAGCAAGCGCTGCAAGTCCACTGCCAGTAACAGGGTGCCCCGGGTCGGTTGGTTGGCTGCGGCACGCAGTGGAGCGACGCTGTAGATCAACCAGCGATCCCCCACCCGATAGGCTTCGGGTGCCGGAATCTGCCCGCCTTCAACCCGGCGTATCAGGTCCAGTGCGGCGAAATTCATCGGCGCGGCGCGCTGGGTGTTCTGCACTGCCTGGCCGTTCAGATTGAGCTGGGCGTCGACAATCCAGTCCCAGTAGCCAAGACTGCGCTCGGCGGCCTCAATCTGGGAGCGGTCACCACTGTTAAGCACTTCGATCAGTTGCGGGTTGCTGGCGGCGCGCTGGGTATCACTGCTCAACTGATTGAGGGCCTGCTGCAGAACGCTGGCTTGCCCTCCGCCCCAGGCCTGCACCATTTGTTCAAGCTGATGCTGACGACTGTCGTTGATCATGCCAAACCAGAGCACCAGAACCCCGGCCAGCAAGCCTGCAGCGGCAATCCCCAGGCCTGGAAGCAGCTCTTTCATCTCCAGGTTGGCAGCATTGCCTGCCGGTGCCTCGTCCAGCGCTGCGGTTGCCGGCATTGCTTTCTTGCGCTTCAAACTTATCAAGGGGAGTCTCCTGGGGTCTGTTGGCGTTTGGACGCGAACCGCGTTGCTGCGGAAAGTCAGTTGCTTCCTGAGTGTCCAAAACCGCCAGCGCCGCGTTGGCTTTGATCAAAATGGTCGACCAGCTCGAAATGTGCCTGCACGACCGGCACCAGTATCAGTTGGGCAATGCGCTCGCCAACCGCCATGTTGAAAGCGTGCTGCCCTCTGTTCCAGCAGGACACCATCAGTTCGCCCTGATAGTCCGAGTCGATCAGCCCCACCAGATTGCCCAGCACGATGCCGTGTTTGTGACCCAGGCCGGAGCGCGGCAGGATCATGGCAGCCAGGCCGGGATCGGCAATGAAAATCGCCAGTCCGGTTGGAATCAGCACGGTTTGTCCCGGCTCCAGGGTCAGGTCTTCCTTTAGCATGGCGCGCAGGTCGAGGCCGGCGGAGCCCGGCGTGGCGTATTGCGGCAGGGGAAACTGGTCGCCCAGGCGCGGGTCGAGAATTTTGGCTTGCAAGCTATGCATGGTCAGTTCTGGTTCAGTCGGTCGGCGATAAAGGTAATCAGCTGGCGGGCAATCTTGGCCTTGCTGGTCTGGGGAAAGCTGGTCGGTTGCAGTGCGCGGTCAATCACGGTGATGGCGTTGTCCTCGCTGTTGAAGCCGATGGACGGGTTGGCCACATCATTGGCCACGATCAGGTCGAGGTTCTTGTCGCGCAGTTTGCGTGCAGCATAGTCGAGCAAATTCTGGGTTTCAGCAGCAAAGCCAACGCTGAACGGTCGATCCGGACGTCCGGCAAGCGTGGCGAGAATATCCGGATTGCGCACCAGCTCCAGCAGCAGCCCGTCACCGCTGGCAGGGTCTTTCTTCAGTTTGTGTTCGGCAACTACTTGCGGACGGTAATCGGCGACGGCGGCGGCGGCGATCAGCAGGTCGCAGGGCATGGTCGCCTCGCAGGCCTGCAGCATGTCGGTTGCGCTGACGACGTTGATGCGCTCGACCCGGGCGGGTGTTGGCAGAAATACCGGGCCGCTGACCAGGGTCACCCGCGCGCCGGCTTCGGCCGCTGCTTCGGCGAGGGCGAAGCCCATTTTTCCGGAGCTGTGATTGGTGATGTAGCGAACCGGGTCGATGTTTTCCTGCGTCGGTCCTGCGGTAATCAGCACATGCTTGCCGGTCAGCAGTTTGCGCTCGAAGGTGTTGGCGGCGCATTGAGCCAGTTCTTCGGCCTCCAGCATGCGTCCGGGGCCGACATCGCCACAGGCCTGGGTTCCGGCTGCCGGGCCAAACAGGTGCATGCCGCGTGACGCCAGCAGCTGGCTGTTGTGCTGCGTGGCGGGGTCGCGCCACATGGCCTGATTCATGGCGGGTGCCAGTGCGATCGGCGCATCGGTGGCCAGCACCAGGGTGGTCAGCAAGTCATCGGCAACGCCTTGGGCCAGGCGCGCCATCAAATCGGCAGTCGCCGGTGCAATCAGTACCAGATCCGCCCAGCGCGCCAATTCGATATGGCCCATGGCTGCTTCGGCTGCCGGGTCCAGCAAGTCGAGCAGCACCGGATGGCCGGACAGCGCCTGCATGGTCAGTGGGGTGATAAATTCGCGGCCGCCGCGGGTCATGACCACGCGGACTTCAGCGCCCTGATCGCGCAAGCGGCGGACCAGTTCGGCACTCTTGTACGCGGCAATGCCGCCGCCTACGCCCAGCACAATGCGTTTTTTATGAAGCCGTTGCATGGGCTCGCCTTGTTCGAGATGAGGAGTGCGAACCGCGGCACAGGCTGGTTTCAGGCCTGTCGCGGCGCCATAAACGTCGGCTACATTATCACAGCGCCACCGATGGAGCAGTGGCGCGTGCTCGACAAGGAGGTCGGATGAGCATTCGAGACTGGCCTGCGGCTGAACGACCGCGGGAAAAGCTGCTGGAGCAGGGGGCTGCAAGCCTCAGCGATGCGGAATTGCTGGCCATTTTTCTGCGCACCGGAGTGCCCGGGCTCTCGGCAGTTGATCTGGCGCGGCAGTTGCTGGGCGACTTTGGCAGCTTGCGCGCGTTGCTCGAGGCGAGCTTGCCGGAGTTTTCCAGCCGGCTGGGGCTGGGGCCGGCCAAGTACGCACAGTTGCAGGCGGTGCTGGAGATGTCCCGCCGTCATTTGGCCGAGCGCTTGCGGCGTGAGTCTGCTCTGGAAAGCCCGCAGGCAGTACGTGACTACCTCAAGGCGCAGCTGCGGCATGAGTTACATGAGGTTTTTGCCTGTTTGTTTCTCGACAGCAAGCACCGCGTCCTGGCGTTTGAGGCGCTGTTTCGCGGTTCCATCGACGGCGCCAGCGTGTATCCGCGGCAGGTGGTCAAGCGCGCGCTGGCGCACAATGCGGCTGCAGTCATCCTGACGCACAACCATCCCTCCGGTGTGGCGGAGCCGAGTCAGGCTGACCGTCTGCTCACCAGGCGCCTGCAGGAGGCCTTGGCGCTGGTCGATGTGCGTGTTCTGGATCACTTTGTGGTGGGCGATGGCGAGCCATTATCGATGGCTGAGCATGGCTGGATGTAACCTTTGCAGAGGAAATCTCGGTTTGATCGAGTGATTTTCTTGCTGTCATGAAGGCTTTCTGATATAAAGGCGCGC
>DATMWH010000192.1:0-4301 GCA_035562615.1 Pseudomonas sp.
GTCCTTGCGCGGGCAGCTGCTTGCGCTGATTGGCGGTAGCCTGCTGCTGATGTTGGTCGCTGCCTTTAGCAGCAAATACATCATATCCAGCGCACTGGATAACTCGCAGAACCTGATCTCCGGCCCGATCAGCCTGTCCCAAGAGCTCGATCAGGTCACCATCGACTTCAAGACCCAGGTCCAGGAATGGAAAAACGTACTGTTGCGTGGCAAGGACCCGGCAGCGCTGGACAAGCACTGGAGTGCCTTCGAGCAATTGGAGCGCAATATTCAGGAGCATCTTGATGGCATCATCAAGAACAACAGCCAGGACGGCGTGCTGAGCGTAAAAATCAGCCGCCTCAAGGATGAGATGAAACTTCTTGGCAACAATTACCGCAAGGGCAAGGCAGCCTATATCGAGTCAGGTTTCGATTCTGCCGCGGGGGATGCTGCAGTCAAGGGTATTGACCGCGCGGCCAGTACCCAACTCGCCGAACTGGTCGAGCTTATGCAGAAAAAAGCCAGCGGAGAATCTGAAAGACTCGTAGGCTAAGCCGCACAGGCCACTACCATCAGCAGCATCAGCCTGGTGCTGATCTTTTTCGCCGTGCTGGCGATCAGCGTGTGGCTGCTCAGCAACCGGCTGATCAAACCGATCCAGGACCTGACCCGCAACATTGACCAGCTGGCGCACGGCAATTTCAGCCAGCGCGCCGACACCTCACGCACCGATGAGCTGGGACAGCTGGCGCATGCCGCCAATACGCTGCGTGACTTCCTCGCGGAAACCTTTACCAGCCTCAAGCAGGGCACCGATGAACTGGACAATGCCAGCGGCGAACTCAGTTCAATCTCCGCGCTGATGAGTCAGGGCACCCATGATCAGTTTTCACGGACTGATCAGGTGGCCACGGCCATGCATGAAATGACCGCCACCGCCCAGGAAGTCGCCCGCCACGCCGCTGACGCCGCGCGCGCAGCCGATGATGCCGACAACTCGGCGCGTGAAGGCGAAAGCGTCATGCAGTCGACCATCCACACCATCACCGAAATCCGCGGTGAAATCGCCAACACCAGCGGCGTGATCCGTCGCCTGGAAGAAGACAGCGGGCGCATCGGCAAGGTCCTTGAAGTGATTCGCGGGATTGCCGAACAAACCAACCTGCTGGCCCTCAACGCCGCCATTGAAGCGGCCCGCGCCGGCGATGCCGGACGCGGCTTTGCCGTGGTGGCTGATGAGGTACGGACGCTGGCGCAGCGAACCGCCGAGTCCACCGCAGAGATCAATCAGATCATCGAAACCGTGCAGTCCGGCGCCATCAATGCCGTGCGCGCCATCGAGGGCGGGCAGCGCCGCAGCGAGGACGGCGTGGAACAGGTGACCCAGGCCGGCGCCATGCTGCAACGCATCACCTCATCCATCGAAGCCATCCGCGACATGAATCGGCAGATTGCCACCGCCGCCGAAGAGCAAACCGCGGTGGCCGATGACATCTCGATGAATCTGTCGGAAATCACCGGCATTGCCAGCAATAACGAGCACAACGTACAGCGCACACAAGCCACCAGCGAGACGCTCAACAGCCTCTCAGTCAAGCTGGGGGCCGTTACCCGCAAACTGCACTCCTGACACTAGCGTGCAGGCACACGGACGTGCCTGTTACTGCCAGCGGTTGTCCCAACAGCGCAAACACTGTCGCATTAGCAACAGATCAAACTGGTAACACCCCCCGTTTTCATCTAGAAATACGCCACCACTTGCCGTGCCCGTCAGCGCACCGGTTCCCATTTCCTCAAGAAGCGGTTGCACCATGGGTCTGCGTCGTCGCCTGTTTGTCTATTCACTGCCGCTGGTGCTGCTGGTTATTGCGGCAGTCTGGGGGCTTAGCCAGACCATCCTGATCAAGCGTTTCGATCAACTGGATGCGCAACAACTGGAAGACTCGGCCAACCAGCTGCACCGTGGCTGGCAGCAGGAAATGCTGCATCTGGCCTTGCTCAGCCGCGACTGGGCCTGGTGGGATGACAGTTATGCCTTCGTCAAGCACCCCTCGCAGGCCTTCATTGAGCGGAACTTCCACGAAGACACCCTCTCCACCCTGAATCTCAACTTCATCCTGTATTACGACCATCAGGGAAAGCTGGTTCAGTCACTGTGGAGCAAGCCTCCCGGTGAGGCACTGCCAAAACAACCCGACTTCGCGGTAATGCAAACACAAACCCTGAGCGCGGTGACAACCCAGGGGCTCAGCACATGGCGCAAGAAGCCCGAGGACACCCGTAGCAGCCTCTTCAGCATTGAAGGAACTCCCGTGTTGGCCACCAGCACGCCGATTACCAACTCGACCTTCGACGGCGAGCCTGCCGGCACCCTGGTGATGGGTTTTTTCGCCACTCCGGCACGCCTGCGCGAAATGCAGGAGCGCTTGCTGCAACCCTTCGAACTCAAACCTGCAGCCGTGCTTCAAGCGCCATCGGCAAGGCTCAAGGGCAATAGCCCGATCGCCGGACTGTCTGCCTGGCTGGGCCCGAGAACGGTCACCGAGCAGCGCCAGCTAATCGATCTGACCCTTCTCACCCTGAACAACCAGCCTGCGCTGACCCTGCACCTGAGCCGCGAACGGCCGATCTACCAGGAGGGCCGGCAGCTGATAAACCTGTTTTTTGCCGGAATACTGGCGATCCTGCTGGTGGCCTGCCTCCTCGGTTATCTGATTATCGAGCGCTGGCTGATTGGCCGTCTGCTGCGCATGAATCAGCAAATCTCGGTGATCGGCCAGGACAGCCCGGCGGGCCGATTGCACGAGCACGGCAAGGACGAACTCGCGCAACTGGCAGCAGAGATCAACCTCATGCTCGAACGCATCGAGCAGGGCGAATTCCGTGATCGCGCCATCCTCAACAATATTCAGGACGGTTATTTCGAGATAGACCGCCACGGCCTGCTGCAAATCGCCAATCCGGCACTGGAGAGCATGCTTGGCGCTGAGTCCGGCGCCTTGATCAACCATCCCATGCTCGACTTTCTTGATGCAGAAACCGCCAAGCAAACCATCGAACTGTATCAACAGACCGAGGCCCGCAATGGCCAGCAAACGATTACCGCCGCCATCAAGAGGCTCGATGGCTCAACCGGTGTTTTCGAAAGCCGGCTTTCGGAAATCCGTCAAACCCATGGCGAGCTGCTCGGCTACCGCGGCATCGTGCGTGACGTTTCGAATCAAGTGGCTTTGCACAATCAACTGCTGAACATGGCCTACAGCGACTCACTGACGGGACTGGGCAACCGCAAGGCTTTCCAGGAGCAACTGGCATCGGAATGGCACATCGCCTCAACCAACCAGCAACCCATCGCCTTGTTCTTCATCGACCTGGACCGTTTCAAGGAGGTCAATGACCGCTTTGGCCATGAGGTCGGCGATGCCCTGCTCAAATGCATTGCCGAACGCCTGCGCAGCAATTTGCGCGGCCCCGACCGCTTGTTCAGGCTGGGCGGTGATGAGTTCACCCTGCTGATGCCCGGCGGCACCGCGAAAACCGCGATGTTGCTGGCCGAGCGCCTGCTGGCAACCCTGCATGCACCGATCGAACTGGAGCAGCAGACCATCGACTTTGTGGGCCTGAGCATCGGTATTGCGCTCTACCCCGACCATGCCAGCAGCCCGGAAGATCTGCTGAGCATGGCCGACCAGGCCATGTATCAGGCCAAGCAGCAACGCGGCCGGGCGTGCCTGTTTGCCCGGCCAGCGCAGGCATGAAGCGTTTGCCGCAACAGTTTGTTGCCGCAATGCACCCCGGTAACCTTTTGCAAAGCTCAAGCGCTATAAGGACGCAACCCACAGCGTCACAATAGCGCCCCCGAACACCCGGCAGCCAAGGCTTTGCAGGAAGTTCGGAAATTGCCGCAGCGCTGCATTTCAAGCATGCCGGTATGGCATGGCAGCCACAACGCGGCAGACGTGCAACAGACACCGCTACCGCGTGGCGTTTATGCTTGGCAACCTGACACCAGGGCCGCCTGACCTTCACCGGGCTTGCCTGCTGTCTTTATGCCCCCTCTCTTTTGACCGTTTGCCAAGGAACTGGATCATGTTGCGACGCCGCCTGCTGATCATGCTGGGTACCACACTTGTTGTCGTGTTGGCACTCGGCTCATACAAAGGCTTCTCGATCTACCAGCAACTGCAGAAACTCGCCGCACCGCCCAAGCCGGTGTTTGTCTCCGCGCAAACGGCCATCAATCAGCCCTGGCAACCCAGACTGGTTACCGTAGGCAGCCTGACCGCCTTTCAGGGGGTCGAGCTGACCTCGGAAACCCG
>DATMWH010000193.1:0-18127 GCA_035562615.1 Pseudomonas sp.
TGCTGTACCACCAGCCAACAGGATGTAGTCGACATCATTGAACTGACCTGACGCAAAGAAGAATTGCAATGAACGGGAAACCTGCTGCACAACCGCCTCTTTGAACGGCTGCAGCACCTCGGCCTCATAATCATCGGGCAGTCCGCCCGCCTTTTTGGCCAGGCCAGCTTCTTCCACCGACAAGCCATAACGACGCTGAATTTCCTCAGTCAGCTGGCGACCACCAAACATGGATTCTCGACTGTAAATAGTCTTGCCGTTGTGCAGAACACTGAGAGTCATCATCGTGGCGCCGATATCAATTATCGCCACAGTTAACTCATCACCCCCTGAACCCAACTGTTGTGTCAGCAACCCGTATGCGCGCTCAAGCGCATAGGCCTCAACATCGACCACTTTCGCTGTCAGTCCCGCGACCGAAAGCGCCGCCTCACGAACTTCCACATTTTCTTTACGGCAGGCCGCTAGCAATACATCGACACGCTCGGCATTTCTTGCTGAAGGCCCTTGAACTTCAAAGTCAATTGCAACTTCTTCCAGCGGGTAAGGGATGTACTGATCAGCTTCAATCTTGAGCTGATTCTCCAGCTCATCATCAGAGAGACCCGCTTCCATCTCGATGGTCTTGGTAATTACCGCCGACCCCGCAACAGCAACAGCCGCATGCTTGGCACTGGTCCGCGCCTTGGAAAGGACACGCACCAAAGCCTGCCCCACCCCGTCGAGTTCGGCGATATTCTTTTCAACCACAGCATTAGGGGGAAGCGGCTCGACAGCGTAAGCCTCTACTTTGTAGCGGCTTCCCGAGCGACTCAGTTCGATGAGCTTTACCGAGGTCGAACTTATGTCGATCCCGAGCAGCGTATGCGCTTTCTTATTGAAGAGCCCTAGCACGACTGATTTCCTATCTACATCCGAGACTTACGGAAGGTTTATATTTTTCTACATTAAATAACAGTCTTGACAGAAGCGCAAATGGCGACCTAGCAAAAAAACTGCTTATAATGTGACCAGTTTTCCGTTTCAGCTGACTCCCCACGCATAACTCATTCTTTTATTTGGAAATCTAACCGTCTTGATACGCCTGATTAAGTTTTGCTGGTGGTCTTTTGTAGCTGTTTTTTGCGGGCTATTGCTCAGTTTGAGCGGTGCATACCTCTATCTTAGCCCCAGCCTGCCATCCGTCGAGTCCCTGCGGACAGTCAAGCTGCAAATGCCGCTGAAGGTTTTTAGCAGCGACAACAAACTCATAGCAGAGTTTGGCGAGATGCGTCGAGCACCCATTAAGTTTGCCGATATTCCGCAAGACTTCATCAATGCGTTACTCGCCGCTGAAGATGACAACTTCGCCAACCACCATGGTGTTGATTTCAAGAGTCTTATTCGTGCTGGCTCAGAGCTGATCAAGAGTGGGCACATTCAAACGGGTGGCAGCACCATCACCATGCAGGTGGCGAAGAACTTCTTTCTGAGCAGCGAGCGCAGCTTTTCCCGAAAAATTAATGAAATCCTGCTCGCTCTTCAAATCGAACGGGAGTTGAGCAAAGACGAAATACTTGAACTCTATGTAAACAAAATCTACTTGGGCAATCGCGCCTACGGAATCGAAGCTGCAGCCCAGGTGTATTACGGGAAGTCGATCAGTGAAACCACGCTGGCGCAGATGGCCATGATCGCCGGACTCCCGAAAGCTCCATCTCGCTTCAATCCACTTGCCAACGCCCCGCGAAGCAAGGAGCGGCGCGACTGGATACTGGGTCGCATGTACAAACTTGGCCGGATCGACCAGGCGCGCTTTGAAGCCGCGATCGCAGAGCCCATTGATGCGAGTTACCACGGCCCAACACCCGAGGTGGATGCACCCTATATTGCCGAAATGGTTCGCGCCGAAATGGTTGGCCGCTTTGGAAGTGACGCCTACACCGAAGGCTTTCAAGTCACCACGACCGTACCCAGTAACCTGCAAGTCGATGCGATCAATGCAGTGCGCGAGGGACTCTCCAGTTACGATTACCGCCACGGCTATAGAGGTCCCGAAACCAGATTGCCCGGCATGACCAGAGAAAACTGGATTGAGGCTCTTGGGAAATATCGCAGTATCGGCGGACTGGAGCCGGCAATTGTCACGCAGGTTGAGCAAAGCGGCATTCTGGTTCTCACCCGCAGCGGGAAAGAGGAAGCCGTTCCCTGGGAGAGCATGAAATGGGCGCGCCCCTTCCTCAACAGCAACAGCATTGGCGCCCGTCCACAAAGGCCGGCAGATGTGGCTCAGGTAGGCGATCTGGTCCGGGTGAAGCGCGAAACGGACGGCAGCCTCCGCTTTAGCCAAATCCCGGCCGCCCAGGCAGCGCTGGTCTCCCTTGACCCGAACAATGGCGCAATACGGGCACTGGTTGGCGGATTCTCCTTTGAGCAGAGCAACTACAACCGGGCCATACAGGCCAAGCGCCAGCCCGGCTCGAGCTTCAAGCCCTTCATTTATGCAGCCGCACTGGATAACGGCTACACCGCCGCCAGTCTGGTCAATGATGCCCCAATAGTCTTCCAGGAAGCCGGCATGGAAGAAGCCTGGCGACCGAAAAATGACAACAACACCTTCCTTGGACCGATCCGCCTGCGCGAAGCGCTCTACAAATCCCGCAACCTGGTATCCATTCGACTTTTACAAGCGCTCGGCATGGATTACAGCCTGGATTACGTCAGCAAATTCGGCTTCAACAAAGATGACCTCCCACGCAACCTCTCGCTGGCCCTGGGCACGGCAAACCTGACACCGATGGAAATTGCCGGCGGCTGGAGCAGCTTCGCCAATGGCGGGTACAAAATCACTCCTTACCTGATTGAGCAGATCCGCAACCGCGATGGCGAGATCATTTTTACCGCCAATCCGCCAAGGGTTCCCGTACTTGAGCAGAGCACAGAGGAGCTGATATCAACCGGCGCGCTATCAGAGGACAGCCCGGCCGTGGCCGAGCGCATCATAGACGGCCGCACAGCGTACATCCTGACCGACATGTTGCAGGACGTCATCAAGCGCGGCACCGGCAGACGCGCACTGGCGATGAAACGCAACGATATAGCAGGCAAAACGGGGACGACCAACGAATCAAAAGACAGCTGGTTTTCCGGCTACAACGCAGACTACGTGACTACTGTCTGGGCTGGCTTTGATCAACCCGAAAGCCTGGGCCGCAATGAGTTTGGAGGCACCGTAGCGCTGCCGATATGGATGAGTTTCATGAGTGCCGCACTCAAGGACCGACCCGAACACATGCTTGCGGAGCCAGAAGGCATCATGACCCTGCGCATTGACCCCGTCAGTGGACGAGCCGCATCGCCAGGCACTCCGAATGCTTACTTCGAACTGTTCAAAAGCGAAGACTCTCCACCCGCCATGGGCGATCTCGACTCTGGCCAGGAGATACCCGGCAGCCCGCTGCCAGCGGATGAAATCGCTCCGATCGATCTGTTCTAAGTTGGCGCGACAAAGAAAAATGCCCCCATCTTGCGATGAGGGCATTTCTTCAAAAGACCCGCGCTTGCTGCGGATTATCCGTTGAACACGTCATCCACCGAGGCCAGCGGATAGTTTTTCGGATAAGGCAGGGTTGCAACACCGGAGGCGATGGCCGCTTTCGCGACTGCATCACTGACCACGGTTATCAGGCGCGCATCCATCGGTTTGGGAATGATGTATTCACGGCCAAACTGCAGATTGATACCGCCATAGGCATCACATACTTCCTGCGGAACCGGGAGTTTCGCCAGATCGCGCAATGCCAACGCAGCGGCTACCTTCATTTCTTCATTGATGCGCTTGGCGCGAACATCCAGCGCACCACGGAAGATAAAAGGGAAACCCAAGACATTGTTGACCTGATTCGGATAATCCGAACGACCGGTGGCCATGATCACATCCGGGCGCGTGGCGCGTGCCAGTTCCGGCTTGATTTCAGGGTCAGGGTTGGAGCAGGCAAAAACCACCGGATTGGGCGCCATGCGCAGCAAGTCTTCAGCAGGCAGCAGATTCGGGCCAGACAGACCAACAAATACGTCAGCCCCTTCCAGCGCCTCACTCATGGTGCGCTTGGACGTTTCATGGGCAAAGACCGCCTTGTACTGATTCAGATCATCACGACCGGAGTGAATCACGCCCTTGCGGTCACACATGAAAATGTTCTCAACACGAGCACCCATGCTTACCAGCAATTTCATGCAGGAAATGGCCGCCGCACCGGCACCCAAACAAACAATTCTGGCTTCCGGCAATGTCTTGCCAACGATCTCCAGCGCATTGAGCATGCCGGCAGCAGTCACAATGGCAGTGCCGTGCTGATCATCATGCATGACCGGAATATCACACTGCTCGATCAGCGCCCTCTCAATCTCGAAACACTCAGGGGCTTTGATATCTTCCAGATTGATACCGCCAAAAGTCGCGGAGATACGCTTTACGGTGTCAATGAATGCCTGCGGGCTTTCCGAATCGACCTCGATGTCGAACACGTCGATCCCGGCAAAACGCTTGAACAACACACCCTTGCCTTCCATGACCGGCTTGGAAGCCAATGGACCGAGATCACCCAAGCCGAGAATGGCCGTACCATCAGAAATAACGGCCACCAGATTGCCCTTGCCGGTGTACTTGTAGGCAAGTTCAGGATCACGCGCAATTTCGCGCACCGGCTCAGCAACGCCAGGGCTGTATGCCAGCGACAGGTCCCGCGCGGTAGCCGTCGGCTTGGTCAGCTCGACACTCAACTTTCCGGGACGAGGCAGGGCGTGATACTCAAGGGCATCTTTTTTCATGTCAGTCATTTGGGTAATTCCGCTTCAGGGCTGGCTTTTCCAGGCGGTCGAGAATAACCAATAGCTCTCAGCCTGCAAAGGCCAAACTAGTGAACCAACTTGATATAGCTTCCGGGTTTGGCCTCGCCATTGGGATAGAGACCGTTAAGCAAACGAATCCTGGCAACTTTGTCACCTGGCAGATCAACCCCTCTGGCCAGACTTTCCAGCGTTTCACCGGGACTGACCTTAACCACCTGGATCACTGCAGGCTTGGCTAACTGCTTCTCCTTGGCCGTCAATGGCTTGAAGCTGCTGATCACCGACATGAACTGATCGTCCTCGCTTTCCAGAGAGCCTCGCCCCTTGACTGCCGCGACAAACATGAACGCTTCCTGATTTCTCACCAGCAGCGCAACACGCTTGGCCGGCTGACCGGGAATCACTGCCGTCGTGCCTTGCAGCCCGGCCTGGGTGAAGCTCTCCTGCAGCGCCAAACGCTGGCTGCCCACCTGCTTGCGCAACATCTCTTCAGGCGTCAGCCGGGAGTCAAACTTGGCCATGGTCATGGCAATGAACGCCTGCTGATCCGGGGTATGAAAAACCACTGCATCCGGACGGTTCAGCAGATCCCAGCCCTGCGGAATGACCAGCGCGAAGTCGAGGCCTGCATGCAGAAATTGCTGCCCGCGACGCACGCCCTGCTCGGCCGAGTCGCCTATTGGCAAGCCCTGCAGGTGCTCCAGAAACACTTGCTGATTGCTTTGCTGCTGCGGAGCCACCAGCGCACGGGCGGGGCCTACCACCTGCTGCAAGCGCGTCTCGTTATCCGGATGTGAATCAAACAGCCCGTGATAACCGGACGCCGGAAGCGGTTTTCCATTCTTGACGGCCTGATCACGGGCAAAGTCGTCCTGCGCCTTGAGTACCTCAACCACTTGAATCATCGCCTGCGGGTCATACCCGCTGCGAGCCAGATATTGCGCGCCGAGGCCGTCAGCTTCGAGTTCCATGTCACGCCCATAGCCTTTCACCACCGCACTGCCCAGGACACCGGTCAAATCTCCCGCAACGCCTACGCCCGTACCGATCGCCACCGCCTGCCCGAGAATATTCCAGGCCTGCGCCTGGCTCTGCTGACGCACGCTGTGCCGTGCCGTGACATGCCCGACCTCATGCCCCAGTACAGCCGCCAATTCAGCCTCGGAGTTCAGGTACGCCAGCAGTCCGCGATTGATGAATATGTAACCGCCGGGCAAGGCAAATGCATTGATATCCGGACTGTCGACAACCGAAAACTGGTACTGCAGATGGCTGCGATGGCTATTGCGCGCCACCTTCTCACCGACCTGTTGCACATAAGCACGCAGCTTTTCATCTTGATAAACCGGATATTGCTCAAGTGCCTGACGGTAGGCCTGGCTTCCCAGATTCAACTCATCCTGCTCGGTCATCATCACAAAGTCGCTGTCTCCGGTTACCGGATTGACCGCACAACCCGCCAAACTGACCAGGACCAAAAGCAGTGCCACCTGCGCACGTAAATTCATCGGACTTCCTCAAGCATAAAATCGGCTGAGATTGGCAGCAGCCAGCGCGCCTGCCCCTTCTTCAACTGGCCGCGCCGGGCACGGTCCACCACCCATCCGCGCGCTTCAATCTGGCGGCCTGCGAGCGCCTGCAATCCTTCGATATCAAAGTGCGGAAAGAGTTTCGGCGTGACCTGCAAAACCACCGAATCGCCCATTTCCAGCCAGATGCCGCCACGATTGCGCTCCACTCGCAAGACCTTGCCGCGAATCAGCGCAAAACCGCCGGAGTCGACCTGCGCCGGCGTCAACAGGCGCGGCTGACGCCACAGACCCCGGCCTTCCTCACGGGCGTGACGTTCGGCCATTTGCTGGCACTGTGCCCATCGGGTCGCTGGAGCAAATACCACCTGGTAGCCAAGCCCCTCCGCCAGCAACTGCTCCTCAATATTTCGACCATTGTCCGCAAAGGCATGGGCCAGCAGCCGGCCATAATGGTCTTTGGCTGGCTCGCCGATTTTCAAGGCCACTTGACCTGCATTGGCCCTGATCAGCTGTTCCAGACGTTTTTGCGCTTTCACCGCAAAAGGTTGAGCCGCACGACCCTGCCGCGACAGCTCAGGAGTATTCAGACCGATCAGGCGCACATTGCGCCCATCGGCCAGGCGCAAGGTATCGCCATCAAACACCCGCTTGACCTCGAACACCGGCAGATGCCCGGGCAACGGGCACGCAGCCTGAACCGGAAGACCCAGCAGCCCAATAAAAAAGGCGCCCATCAAGGGCGCCTTTTTCAACAGCTGCGAACGCATCCGCATGTGCATTGCGCTTAATCAGCCAATTACTTGGTGCCGAACACGCCAAAACGCTGCTTGAAGCGATCAATACGGCCGCCGGTGTCGAGCACCTTCTGCTTGCCGGTGTAGAACGGGTGGCACTCGTTGCATACGTCGATGCTGAGGCTCTTGCCCAGGGTAGAGCGAGTCTTGATCACGTTACCGCAGCTGCAGGTAGCATCGATTTCGACATAATTAGGATGGATATCGGCTTTCATGGAAACTTCCTCGGGTCTGGCGTGCCGCCATCCGACCCTATGTCGAATACCGCACGTAAACAGGCGGCGGATGATACCAGAGCATCCTGACGATGCAAGCCGACCGTGGCATTGTGCGATATACGGCCATAAAATCGCGACATCCGCGGAAACCCATCGGCCTATCACCTGCTTCCAGCCGACAATAGCGGCAGTCCATTCTGAACATGCGATGCTGTCACCGCGCCAACCAGCTGTCCGGCATACCCGCCTTGCCACGCCCGCATCACCGGAGTCTGTTTTGTCCGAGCTTATTCTGCGCATTGCCCTGCCATCGCCCTTGCGCCGACTGTTCGACTATCGAGCCCCCGCCGGGCTGTCGAACGCCCAGTTGCAACCGGGCATGCGGCTGCGCGTCAGTTTTGGTCGCAGAGAAGTCATCGGCGTGCTGGTCGAGATAGCCGACCACAGTGACGTGCCCGCCGACAAGCTAAAACCGGCACTGCAACTGTTGGACGCGCAGTCGCCCTTGCCGGCGCCCATGCTCAGACTGTGCCTGTGGACGGCGCAGTATTACCAGCACAGCCTGGGCGACACGCTGAGTTGGGCTTTGCCCGTCCTGCTGCGTCAGGGCGAACCGGCGCAATTGCGCCAGGAACGCTATTGGAAAGTCGCCGCCGATGCACAGCCGGATGATCCACGCCTGCAGCGCGCTCCACGCCAGAGGGAGGCCCTGCGAACGCTTGCGCAGCACCCTCACGGCGTCGCGCATCAACTGCTGAGCCAGCTGCAACTAAGCCGCGACAGTCTTGAGTTGCTACAGGAAAAAGGCCTGGTCGAGATCGAAACAAGATGCAGCGCCCCCCGCGAACACCACGGCGGCTGGCTGGCGCAAGCCGAGTTGCCGTTGAATGCCGAACAACAGAGTGCCTGCAATGCGATTCGCAGCGGCCTGCACAAATTCAATGCCTATTTGCTCGCAGGTGTTACCGGCAGCGGCAAGACCGAGGTCTACCTGCAACTGATCCGCCAGGCCCTTGAGGCCGGCAAGCAGGCACTGGTGCTGATCCCGGAAATCAATCTCGGCCCGCAAACCCTGGAACGTTTTACCCGCCGCTTCAATGCCCGCATTGTTCTGCTGCACTCGGCGATCAATGACCGCGAGCGTCTGGACGCCTGGCTGGCGGCTCGCGATGGCGAGGCAGACATCATCATCGGGACGCGTTCGGCGCTGTTTACCCCGATGAAGCATCCGGGGCTGATCATCGTTGATGAAGAGCACGACGCCTCCTACAAGCAACAGGAAGGCCTGCGCTATCACGCCAGGGATCTGGCACTGGTACGCGCCCACCAGGAAAATATCCCGATCGTGCTGGGCTCAGCCACGCCTTCGCTGGAAAGCCTGCATAACGCCCACAGTGGCCGCTATGCGCTGCTGCGTATGACCCAGCGAGCAGGTGCGGCTCAACCACCACGCTTCCTGCGACTGGATATCAAGAGTCGTCCGCTCGATTCAGGGATATCCGGGCCCCTGCAGCAAGCCATTGCACAGACCCTCAACGCCGGGCAGCAGGTGCTGGTTTTCCTCAATCGCCGCGGCTTTGCACCCACCTTGCTGTGCCATGACTGCGGCTGGATCAGCCAATGCAAGCATTGCGATGCGCGCATGACGCTGCATCAGCGCTCTGCCGAACTGCGCTGCCACCACTGCGGCCATAGCCAGCGCCAGCCCAAAGCCTGTCCTGATTGCGGCAAAGTGGATCTGCGTCCGGTCGGCGCCGGAACCGAGCGCGCCGAGGAGCGTCTGGGTATCCTGTTTCCACAGTTTCCCGTGCTGCGCGTCGATCGCGACAGCACCTCGCGCAAGGGCAGCATGGATACGCTGTTCCACACTATTCAGCGCGGTGAGCCGTGCATTCTGGTCGGCACCCAGATGCTGGCCAAGGGGCACCATTTCCCGCGCGTCACACTGGTGGCGATTCTGGATGCCGATGCCGGCCTGTTCTCCGCCGACTTCCGTGCCAGCGAACACATGGCACAGCTCATCGTGCAGGTGGCCGGGCGCGCCGGGCGCGCCGAAGAGCCGGGCAGGGTCATCATTCAGTCCCACCTGGCGGACCATCCACTGCTGGTACAACTGACCGAGCAAGGTTATTTCGCGTTTGCCGAACAAGCCCTGAGTGAGCGCCGCAGCGCGGCCTTGCCGCCGTTCAGCCATCTGGCGCTGTTGCGGGCCGACGCACAACAACCCGGACAAGCCGAGGAATTCCTCGGCAAGGCCTGTAGCACAGCAGAACAATTGCTGGCCGGCATACGCGCGCACGGGGTCGAACTGCTGGGTCCGGTCCCGGCACCGATGGAGCGCCGCGCCGGGCGTCATCGTGCCCAGTTACTGCTGCAGGCGAGCAATCGTGCCAGTCTGCACCGACTGCTGACACCGTGGCTGCAGGCGCTGGAACAACTGCCGGGCAGCCGCAGCGTCCGCTGGTCGCTGGATGTCGACCCGATTGACCTGTTCTGACGGTTGGCAAGCCCGGAACAGCCACGGATAATGCCCGGCTATCTCACTGCACCACGCCGGCATCCGCTGCCAGCCTCAAGAGCACATCATGAAAGACAGCATTCGCCACCTGATCCAGCAAGCCCTGCACCGCCTTACCGCCGACGGTGTTCTGCCGGAAGGCCTGAGCCCGGTTATTCAGGTGGAGAACACCCGGGACAAGAGTAACGGCGACTTTGCCAGCAATATCGCCATGATGCTGGCCAAACCGGCCGGCATGAAACCGCGTGATCTGGCGGAAAAACTGGTTGCAGCCCTGCCGACTGACGAGCAAGTCAGCAAAGTGGAAATCGCCGGACCGGGGTTCCTCAACTTCTTCCAGAACAGCGCCGCACTGGCCGAGCGTCTTGAAGCGGCGTTGGCAGACGCGCAACTGGGCGTGCGCAAAAACGGCGTACCGCAGCGGGTCGTAGTAGACCTATCATCGCCCAATCTGGCCAAGGAAATGCACGTTGGCCATTTGCGCTCGACCATCATTGGCGATGGTGTGGCCCGTGTTCTGGAGTTTCTCGGCGACAGCGTGATCCGCCAGAACCACGTGGGCGATTGGGGTACCCAGTTCGGCATGCTGCTGGCCTACATGGAAGAAAACCCCGAGGCTGCCGAAAGCGAGCTGGCCGACCTCGAACAGTTCTACCGCGCCTCCAAGCAGCGCTTTGATGAATCGGCAGAATTTGCCGACCGCGCCCGCGAGCTGGTGGTCCAGCTGCAGGCCGGAGATGCCAGATGCCTGAGCCTGTGGAACCGCTTCAATGACATCTCGCTGAGCCACTGCCAGAAAGTCTACGACCGCCTGGGCGTCAAGCTGAGCATGGCCGACGTCAGGGGTGAAAGCGCCTACAACGATGAGCTGCCGGGTATCGTCGAGGCTCTGCAGGCCAAGGGCCTGCTCAGCGAGAGTAACGGCGCGCAGTGCGTCTTCATGGACGAGTTCCGTAATGCCGAAGGCAACCCGCTGCCGGTCATCGTGCAAAAAGCCGGCGGCGGTTATCTCTATGCCACCACCGATCTGGCCGCCATGCGCTACCGCAGCCAGACCCTGAAAGCCGACCGCGTGTTGTATTTCGTCGATCAACGTCAGGCCCTGCACTTCCAGATGGCCTTCGAAGTGGCCCGGCGTGCCGGCTTCGTGCCGGCCAGCATGGCACTGGAACACATGGGCTTCGGCACCATGAACGGCGCCGATGGCCGTCCGTTCAAGACCCGCGATGGCGGCACGGTCAAGCTGGTCGACCTGCTCGACGAAGCGGAAGAGCGCGCCTACGAACTGGTCAAGGGCAAGAACCCGGAACTGCAGGAAGCCGAGTTGCGGCAGATTGCCCACGCCGTCGGCATTGGCGCCGTCAAGTATGCCGACCTGTCGAAACACCGCAGCAGCGACTACAGCTTCAACTTCGAACAAATGCTCAGTTTCGAAGGCAATACCGCGCCCTATCTGCTGTATGCCTTCACTCGCGTCGCCAGTATCTTCCGCAAGCTGGGTAAACCACTGGGCGAAGTAGATGGGCGAATTGAGCTGGCCGCGGCACAGGAAATCGATCTGGCGACCAAGCTGGCGCAGTTTTCCGAAGTCCTGAACGCCGTGGCCGACAAAGGCACGCCGCACAGCCTGTGCGCCTACCTGTATGAGCTGGCAGGCTTGTTCTCGAGCTTCTACGAGCACTGCCCGATCCTCAACGCGGAACAGGACAGCGTACGCAACAGCCGCCTGCGACTGGCCGCCCTGACCGGACGCACGCTCAAGCAGGGCCTTGAACTGCTCGGCCTGCAACCGCTGGAGCGCATGTAAGTGGCCGCCAGGAAGAAAGCTCCCGCAGCCAAGCGCGGAGCCAGCCGCTATCAGGCACCGGCGAAGCAGCCCGTCCCCGGCTGGGTCTGGCTGGCGTGCGGACTGCTGGTCGGTGGCTTTATCGTGTTTCTCACACAACTGAAGCCTGGCCAGGACAGTATCAAGCGCGATAAAACCGAACAGGCCGCCCCCAGAAAAGTGCAGCCCGTCAAAGAGCAGCCCGCCACAACCGCGCAGGCAAAACCGAAATACGATTTCTACACCCTGCTTCCAGAGTCGGAAGTGATTGTTCCACCCGACGCCATCACCGCCCAGCCGGTTGCACCCAAGCCGGTGAGCGCCGAGGAAGCCGCCAAGATTGATGCCGCCCGGGCGCAGGCGCTGCTGGACGGGAAGACACCGCCCGAAGCCCCGGTGGTTGCCAAAGCGCCTGTCACCACCGAGTTCTTCCTGCAGGCCGGCTCGTTTCGCAAACGTGAAGATGCCGACAAAGTGCGGGCCCAGATCATCCTGCTGGGACAAAGCGTGCAAATCGAATCCGGAACCGTTCGCGAGGAAGTCTGGCACCGCGTACTGGTCGGCCCCTTTGCCAACCGCGAGCAACTCGGGCAAGCACAGAAAGCCATGGCCGCCAACGGCTTTGGCAATCTGCTGTTACAGCAACGCCAGTCCCGATAGATCTGCCCTGGCTGCTGCCTAACCTGCTCAGGCTGAGATACCCAACCACTGGCTGAGTGCCTTTTTCGGCGCTCGTGGTTGAAAACCTCCAATGACTGCCCCATCTCTTCCAGCATCAGGGCCAACCGGCCCCGCCATGTGGAGCAGCATCCCTTGACCACTATCGTTTCAGTCCGCCGTAACGGCAAAGTCGTGATGGGCGGAGACGGCCAGGTCTCCCTGGGCAATACCGTGATGAAAGGCAACGCCAAAAAGGTCCGCCGCCTGTATCACGGTCAGGTCTTGGCTGGCTTCGCTGGCGCCACCGCAGATGCCTTCACCCTGTTTGAGCGCTTCGAGGGACAACTGGAAAAGCATCAGGGCCATCTGGTCCGCGCCGCCGTCGAGCTGGCCAAGGACTGGCGCACCGATCGTTCACTGAGCCGCCTGGAAGCCATGCTGGCCGTAGCCAACAAGGACGCATCACTGATCATCACCGGCAACGGTGATGTAGTGGAACCTGAACATGGTTTGATTGCCATGGGCTCCGGCGGCGGTTTCGCCCAGGCTGCGGCCATGGCACTGCTGCAAAAGACCGAACTGTCGGCACGTGAAATCACCGAAACCGCATTGAACATCGCCGGCTCGATTTGCGTGTTCACCAACCAGAATCTGACCATCGAGGAAGAAGACTGCGCCGAATAAGCGCGGCTTCTGCTGGAGCACACCGCATGTCCATGACGCCCCGCGAGATCGTTCACGAACTCAACCGCCACATCATCGGCCAGGATGACGCCAAGCGCGCCGTGGCCATCGCACTGCGCAACCGCTGGCGGCGCATGCAACTTCCGGCCGACCTGCGCCAGGAAGTGACACCGAAAAACATTCTGATGATCGGCCCGACAGGCGTCGGCAAGACCGAGATTGCCCGTCGACTGGCCCGCCTGGCAGGCGCTCCGTTCATCAAAGTCGAAGCGACCAAGTTCACCGAAGTCGGCTACGTTGGTCGCGATGTCGAATCGATCATTCGCGACCTCGCCGATGCAGCCATCAAGATGCTGCGCGAAGAGGAAATGCAGAAAGTCCGCTTCCGCGCCGAAGACGCCGCCGAAGAGCGTATTCTCGATGCCCTGCTTCCGCCCGCCCGCCCGGGCTTTGGCGATGAGCCGGCACGCAGCGAGGACAGCAACACCCGCCAACTGTTCCGCAAGCGCCTGCGCGAAGGTCAGCTCAACGACAAGGAAATCGACATCGAAGTGGCCGAGAGCCCGCTCGGTGTCGAGATCATGACACCGCCGGGCATGGAGGAAATGACCAACCAGCTGCAGAACCTGTTCTCCAGCATGGGCAAGGGCAAGAAAAAATCGCGCAAGCTCAAGGTGCAGGACGCACTGAAAATGATCCGTGACGAAGAAGCGGCGCGTCTGGTCAACGAGGATGAACTCAAGGCCCGGGCCCTGGAGGCGGTTGAACAGAACGGCATCGTGTTCATCGATGAAATCGACAAGGTCGCCAAGCGCGGTAATGTCGGTGGCGCCGACGTGTCCCGCGAGGGCGTGCAGCGCGATCTGCTGCCGCTGATCGAGGGCTGCACCGTGAACACCAAACTGGGCATGGTCAAGACTGATCACATCCTGTTTATTGCTTCCGGCGCCTTCCATCTGAGCAAACCGAGCGATCTGGTGCCGGAACTGCAAGGCCGGCTGCCGATCCGTGTTGAACTCAAGGCTCTGACGCCGGATGATTTCAAACGCATTCTCAGCGAACCACATGCCTCGCTGACCGAGCAGTACACCGCGCTGCTGGCGACCGAAGGCATGCACATCGCCTTTACCGACACCGGTATTCAGCGCATTGCCGAGATTGCCTGGCAGGTCAACGAGAAAACCGAAAATATCGGTGCTCGGCGCCTGCACACGCTGCTTGAGCGCCTTCTCGAAGAGGTCTCCTTCAGCGCCGGCGACCTGGCCACCAGCCAGAATGGCGAGCCGCTGACAATTGATGCGGCTTACGTCAACAGTCATCTGGGCGAACTGGCAGAGGATGAAGACCTGTCGCGCTACATACTCTGATCAGCACAGGGCCAAAACCACAAGGGCATTGAGCATGCACATTCCCACCTCGATCCAGCTGCGCAAGGCGTCCAGAACGCTGGAGCTGGTCTATGGCAGCGAACGCTATTCGCTGAGCGCCGAATTTCTGCGCGTGCACTCACCCTCTGCAGAAGTTCAGGGCCATGGCCAGCCCATCCTGCAATACGGCAAGCAGGAAGTGGCATTGCTGAAGCTGGATCCGGCTGGCAACTACGCGCTCAAGCTGACCTTTGATGACGGGCACGACAGTGGTCTGTATACCTGGGACTACCTGTATCAACTGGCAACCCGCCAGGAGCAACTGTGGCGCGACTACGAACAGGCCCTGCATGACGCCGGCCGCACCCGGGACCCGGCAGCCAGCGTCGTGCGCCTGATGCTCTAAACGTCTTACCCTGACCGCTGGCCCGAAACGGCCGTACAGGCTATTGTCAGGACCTATCTCAGTGACCAGAGCAGGCCATGAAGACCCGCGACCGCATCCTTTTATGTGCCCTTGATTTGTTCAATCGGCAAGGCGAGCCGAACGTCACCACACTGGAAATCGCCAACGAACTAGAGATCAGCCCGGGGAATCTTTACTACCACTTTCATGGCAAAGAACCGCTGATCATGGAGTTGCTGAAACGCTTCCAGAGCGAGATGGCCCCCCTGCTTGATCCACCCGAGGACATCCAGCTGGAGGCGGAAGATTACTGGCTGTTTATCTCGCTGATCGTCGAGCACCTGTCCAACTTCCGCTTCCTGTTCCAGGATCTGTCCAACCTTGCTGGCCGATTTCCCAAGTTGGGCCGCGCCATCCGTGACTGGCTGAACGAGCTGAAGCAAACCATCGCCTCACTACTGGCTCGCCTGAAAGCTGAAGGCTATCTGATCAGTGATGCGCCAGCGCTAGGCCAGCTGGTCGAGCAGATCACTCTGACGCTGCTGTTTTCGCTGGATTACCAACGCATCCTGGGCCGCCCCGGCGAAACACGACTGGTGGTGTTTCAGGTGATGATGCTGGTGATTCCGCATCTCAAAACCGGCTCCAGGGATGTGGCTGAAAAGCTGGCCCGGAGCTATCTGGAAAAATGAATACCCTTGAATAAGAAACGCCCGGCATGCCGGGCGTTTTTCTCTGCTGCTGCAGAATCAGGAAGCTGACGGCGGCGTGACTGCCGGAGCCGCAGCTGCTGCCGGAGCTGCCGGAGCAGCTGCGGGTTTGGCAGGGGCTTTTACCGGCGCTTTGGCCGCAGGCTTGGCTGCAGGTTTGGCCGGCGCTTTAACAGCAGGTTTAGCCGCTGGCTTGGCAGCTGCTTTGACCGGAGCCTTGGCTGCAGGCTTCGCCGCTGGTTTGGCGGCTGCTTTAACCGGCGCTTTGGCTGCAGGTTTAGCCGCCGGCTTGGCAGCCGCTTTGACCGGAGCCTTGGCAGCCGGTTTCGCCGCAGGCTTGGCGGCCGCTTTAACCGGCGCTTTGGCTGCAGGCTTAGCCGCTGGCTTGGCGGCAGCGGTCTTAGCGGCCGGCTTGACCGCAGCCTTCCTGACCGGTGCCTTGACGGCTGGCTTGGCAGCCGGACTGCCTGGCAGCTTCAGGGAAATACCAGTGAGCTTTTCGATTTGCCGAGCCAGGCTTTCGACCTTGGCCTGCAGCGCCTTCACTTCAATCCGGCTGGGCACGCCCAGACGCGAAATCGCGCTGTTCAGGCGCTTGTCAAACGCCTCTTCCAGCTCGTTCCATTTGCCCACGGCCTTGTCTTTGGCTTCCTCAACCTTGGTCTTGGCGTTATCAACAGAGTGCTTGACCGCATCGACTTGCTTGGTGACGTTGGTCTTGGCCAGTTTCTGGGCTTTTTCGCCATCCTTGACCAGGCTGTCAAAGAGGCTGTTACCGTCCTTGCCGACTTTGGAAAATGCTCCCAGCCCGGCGAGCCAGATTTGCCGTGAGTACTTCTCGATCTCGCCGATCCAGGAGTTCACTTCCTTTTCTACTTTCTTCTCAACGGTTTTCTTAGTAGCCATTTAGTTATCCTCACTTGTTTCGCGCGACTTGATCGAGCACCTCGCTCAGCTGATCGAGTTTAGCAGAGAGTACTGCAATGTCCTGTTGAGACGGGATGCCAAGTCGATTAAGGGCGCTGGCAACTCGGTTGTCAAAGCTCTGCTCGATCTTGTCCAGCTGAACTTCAACCTTTTCCTTGACGCCCGTCACGCTGCTCTTGACCGAATCGATCTGCGAGTTGGCCGCGTCTACTTGCTGATGAACCAGCTGCTTGCCTTTGCGCTCTATCGATTCGCCGGCCCTGACCAGATCCTTGAAGATTTCGGCACTGTCCTGCCCCGCCTTGTTGTAGGCGCCCAGCCCTGCAAGCCAGATCTTCCGGGCGTAGGCTTTGACATCTTGCAGAACCACACTCTGAGCGTCAGCATGCTGCTTGTCGGCTGCTTTGGTCATAGGACACCTCGGTTTTGCCGCAAATAATGGACTCGCCCGCAGGGGCGTAGAGCCAAGGTAGCGAAGCAAATTAGAAAACACACACTAAGGGGCGGCAGGGGTGTCAAGCGTTCAGCGTCTCATCCAGCGTATTTTCGATTTCCTTGCGAATGCTGCTTTCAAAGGCCATCAGGAGGAAGCCCAGATCCAGTTCGACCCGCACATGCTGCTGATCGAGCAACACACGCCCATGCGCACCAGTCCTTTTGAAAACCAGAGCATCGTCATGCCAGCGATAACGAATGTCGTATTCTTTGGACAGCCGCTCTGCAAGTTCTTCGGCCACCGCGCGGACAGATTCACGCCCAAGGCTATGCTGACGTTCAACAACAATTCGCGACATGCAGGACTCCCGACTGCAGCATTTAATCAATTGACTATAACAGCAATGTCCGACCCGGAATGTGCAGAAACTCGGGCGGTTATTTACTCGCTGCAAAAGTCCGGCTGCATGCACGCATTACCGGTTAGAATGGCGCGCGTAATCCCACCGGTGAAATCCCCATGAACGATCCGCAAAAAGCCTCCGAACAAGAACCCATCACGCACTTCGGATACCAGAATGTGCCGGAGAGCCAGAAGGCCAGCAAGGTCGCTGAAGTTTTCCATTCGGTAGCCGCCAAATACGACTTGATGAATGATCTGATGTCCGCCGGCGTGCACCGCCTGTGGAAACGCTTCACCATCGAACTGTCTGGCGTTCGTAGCGGCAATCGCGTGCTGGATATTGCCGGCGGCACGGGCGATCTGACCAAACAGTTCTCGCGCCTGGTGGGCCCCAGCGGCGAAGTGGTACTGGCCGACATCAATGCCTCAATGCTCAAGGTCGGACGTGACCGTCTGCTCGATCTGGGCGTGGCCGGCAACGTCAAGTTTGTTCAGGCCGATGCCGAGAAGCTGCCTTTTCCGGACAATCATTTTGACGTTGTCACCATCGCCTTCGGCCTGCGCAATGTGACGCACAAGGAAGACGCCCTGCGTTCCATGTTGCGCGTGCTCAAACCCGGCGGTCGACTGCTGGTGCTGGAGTTTTCCAAACCGGGCAATGCGCTGCTTTCCAAAGCCTACGACACCTATTCCTTCAGCCTGCTGCCGATGATGGGCAAGCTGATCACCAATGATTCGGACAGTTATCGCTACCTGGCCGAGTCCATCCGCATGCACCCCGATCAGGAAACCCTCAAGGGCATGATGGCTGATGCCGG
>DATMWH010000194.1:0-3800 GCA_035562615.1 Pseudomonas sp.
TTGCGAACTGGACAACCGGCTGCCGGCGCATCGGGTGCTGGATGAGTCTCGGTCTTCGGTGGCGTTTCGCATCCTTCAGGAATCCATGACCAATGCGGCCCGGCACGCTGGCGCCACCCGCATCAAGGTCAGCCTGGCGGAGTCTGCGGGCCAGTTGCTGTTGCGCGTGCAGGACGATGGTCGGGGCTTTTCGGCCGCGACCGGCAGCGGCTTCGGCCTGACCGGCATGCGCGAGCGCGCGGCATCGCTCGGCGGCTGGGCACACATTGCCAGTCAACCCGGCGTCGGGACAACCGTGGAAGCCGCGATTCCGCTGGATGCGGCGCTGCCGCCCGAGCCTGCGGACGGAACCGCCACCCGGCGCCGGTCTGACGCATCACCGGGTTGATGGTTCGTCCCCATCGCGCGAAGTGGGATCAGCTGGCCAGCGGCTCAAGTTGATGCTCTGGCAGGCTGACACGGGTCTCCCGTCCCAGCATGTCCAGCAACACGGTCACACGCGTGCCTGCCTTCGCGCTGATCAGACCTTCAAGCCCCTTGAGCGGTCCGGCACAGACAGCAACCCGACGCCCAGTCTTGAGCACCGAGAGATCGACCAGACTGGCCGCCTCCCGCTGCGCCTCGAATGCCCGCAGGGCACCGACCAGTTCGTCGCTGACCGTGGCCGGCGCGATGCCAAAGCGCACGACGTGGCTGACACCTACGGTGGAGCGCACCGGCGCGATGGATTGCGCCGGATGTCCCGGCCTGAAAAACGCGTAGCGAGGGAACAAGGGACTGTGGTGCGCCACCATGCCTTCCGGCGTTCGCTTGAGCGCCTTGTACTGCGGCAAATAGACGGCGTAGCCCTGACGCGCCAACTGAGCGCCAGCGACCTGCTCGTTCCTGGGCTTGGTGTAGGCGAGGTACCAGCGCTTCGCAGCCGCCTCCGACGAGTCAGCCTGCATCCATGCCCTCCCGCCTCGGCGAAGCCGGTTTGGCCAACGGGCGCAGGAAGGCACCCAGCAAAAACGCGGCCAGGATGGCATTGGCCGGTATGCGCAGATTGAAATCAACCCAGGAATGCAATAGCACAGCCAGCAGGCCGAGTCCGCAGCTGGCCTGCAGCAGCTCGGCAGAATTGAGCCCCATACTACGCGCACGAAGCCCCAAACTGGCAACCTGACGGGCGATGAGTACCAGCGCAAAAGCTCCCAGCACGACAGCCAGTAAGCCACACTCCATCAGCAGCTGGACGTAGTCGTTGTGGGCATGCTCGACAAAACCGTGCACCCCGATCGGTTGAAAGGCGGGGAACACCGAGGCAAAAGAACCCAAGCCCGACCCGAACGGCCAGAACTCTCGCGCCCCATGCCAAGTGCCGATGACATACAACCAGCGTTCTCCGGCCAAGTAGCTGCCTTCGCCTTCGAATCGAGCCAGCAATGCGTCAAGACCAACGGCCAGTGCCACCAGTGCCAAAATGGCAGCCACCCCAGCCGACCCCCAGTGCCGCCGCGTGGACCGATGATCGGCACCCTGTGGCAGCAGTATCACCGCCAGCACTGCAACGACCAGACAGGTGACTGTGCCGCCGCGGGAGGCGGAGGCCAGAACGGCCGAGAGAATCAGGAAGAGCGCCACACCCCAGAGCACCGACATGGGCCGACCCTTGCCCTGCCCTCGCCCGGCGCCCAGAGCGGATGCCGTGGCCTGACGAAAGATCAATATGGCCAAAGGCACTGTCATGGCCAAGTAGCTAGCGAAGTGATTGCGGTTGGCAAAAGTGCCAATTGCTCGCCCGCCTTTGACAGATCCGAATGACAAACCCGGGAACGGCCCCATCTGCAGGAGGCCCAGAACCGCCTGCGCCGCAGCAAACACGACCAATGCTTGAACCAGCCGGTGCAACTGGGGCGACGAGCAAAACTGGGCCAGTAGGAACGCTGCAACCAATGGCAGGCCGGCCATAACTGACGTCCAGGTGGCATCCGGCGTCAGGCTGAGCGCAAAATACCCGGAGTCGGAAACTTTGGCCACGGCCAAAGCTTCCGCGTACAGCGCGCGTCCAGGCAAAGCACCCCACAAGCTGGCAGGCAAGGGAACGAGTTGTAACACCGCAGTCCACAAGGGAGCCAAGGCAAACGCTCCAATTGCCAGCTGAAACAGTCGTTCGGATGGCACAACCGCGCCGTGTGTTCGCCTGGAATCCTTGAGACCCTGTGCCATCAGGGCCAGCAGGACGATCAGGGCGAGCCACTCCAGCAAGACCAGAGCCACATGCCGATTGCCCCCTCGGATCAGCGGCGACAGCCCCATCAACATCATGCCGCCGAAAAAGCAAACGGGGCCTGAAAGCCCCGCTGACATTGACGAAAGACGCCCTTGCGCCATCAACTTCCACTGATCTTGGTGTTCTTCTGAGTGGTCAGGATGACGGCCAACGCGCCACCACCCGCGAACCAAAATGGCACAAAGTTACCGCCGGCACCCGCAGCCACCATTGTCTGACCACGGGTAGGGATTGCTGCCAGCTTGCATTGATTGTTCTCATCAACCGTGACAGATTCGTTTGCGTTGAGTGTCAGATCACAACCGTTGTCAAACTTGAGTGTCACGCCGCCGCTGGACGTTGTCACAACGCGATTGCCTACGGCAAACACCCCCCCATTGACCGCGCTGGACAGGGAATCCCCGCTACTGACCGTCACCAGCCCTGTCAAATTGGCGAACTTCCCTACTACCTTAGGTGCCTGAGCCCAGACTGACATCGCTGAAGTAGCAGCTAGCAGTGCAATGACGAGCCTTTTGATCATGACAACCCCTTGTGACGCCGAGTGAATCTTCATTGTAGCTGGAACTCCTTTGACCGGCAAAACACATCGTTGTTTATACCGACATGTTCCCGCCCATTACCCCTTTTCGATCAGGTCCATGGAACCTTTCGCTTAGCACTCACTCAAAGAGAGTGCTAACATTGAGCTTGAATGAAAGGACTTGCTGGCATGAACCTTCAAACCGGATCCCCTTCGAACGCTTTGGCCCTGAGCAATCCGTGGGCGAACACCTCGCTGACGTTGCCCGCGCTGGGCAATCTGGACGCCTACATCTCGGCAGTGAACCGCCTGCCGATGCTCTCGCATGACGAGGAGCAGACCCTGGCGCGCCAGCTCCGCAAGGACAACGATCTGGAAGCCGCCGGAAAGCTGGTGCTGTCGCACCTGCGGCTGGTGGTGTCGGTTTCGCGCAAATACCTGGGCTACGGCCTGCCGCACGGCGACCTGATCCAGGAGGGCAACATCGGCCTGATGAAGGCGGTCAAGCGCTTCGACCCCGACCAGGGCGTGCGCCTGGTGAGCTATGCGCTGCACTGGATCAAGGCCGAGATCCATGAGTACATCCTGAAAAACTGGCGCATGGTGAAGGTGGCGACCACCAAGGCGCAGCGCAAGCTGTTCTTCAACCTGCGCTCGATGAAGCAGGGCTTCAAGGCCGATGCCGGCATCGACGACCCCACGCACCGCGACACGCTGAGCGAGGGAGAGATCGACATCATGGCGCGCGAGCTGAACGTGAAGCGCGAGGACGTGATGGAGATGGAAACCCGGATGTCCGGCGGCGATGTGCTGCTGGACCCGGGCCCCTCTGACGATGGCGAGCAGGCTTTTGGCCCGATCGCTTACCTGGCCGACACCCGCCACGAACCCACCGCGATGATCGAGGCGCACCAGCGCGATGTGATGGCGAGCGACGGCATTGCGGCCGCGCTGGACGCGCTGGATGCGCGCAGCCGCCGCATCGTCGAAGAGCGCTGGCTGAAG
>DATMWH010000195.1:0-5104 GCA_035562615.1 Pseudomonas sp.
GCTCGGCCATGCCTGTGGAGGCGGCCAATCGCGAAATTTATCAACTGCTCAAGGAAGGCATCAGGGTATCCGTGCCGGACCGACAACACGGCGGACAGAAGATTGAGCGCCTTCGTGTAGTGGACTGGGAACAGCCGCAGAACAATGACTTCCTGCTGGTCAGCCAGTTCAGCGTTACCGGCGCGCTCTATACCTGCCGGCCCGACCTGGTGGGTTTCGTCAACGGCCTGCCGTGGCTCGTCATCGAGCTGAAAAAGCCAGGTGTTCCGGCACGCGCAGCCTTCGACGAGAACCTGACCCACTACAAGCAGCAGATTCCGTCGCTGTTCTGCTTCAACGGGCTGATGATTGCCTCCAACGGCACGGACAGCCTGGTCGGCTCGCTGACCGCTGACTGGGAGCGCTGGGTTAGGTGGAAGCGTATCGAGCGTGAGGACGAGCCACGTCGCGTTTCGCTGGAAGTGATGCTGCGCGGCACCTGCGAGCCGACCCGCCTGCTAGATTTGGTGGAAAACTTTACTCTCTTCTCCGAACACAAAGCCGGGCTGGTAAAGATCATCGGGCAGAATCACCAGTTCCTCGGCGTGAACAACGCCATTGCATCGATGCTGGAGGCGCGCAACCTGGGCCATGGCCGCGGCGGCGTGTTCTGGCAAACTCAGGGCAGCGGCAAGAGCTTCTCGATGGTGTTCTTCGCGCAGAAGGTACTGCGCAAGCTGGTCGGCAACTGGACCTTCGTGGTCGTAACTGACCGGGTGGAGTTGGACGAGCAGATCGCCAAGACCTTCAAAACCACAGGCGCAGTGAGTGAAGCTGAAGGTGATGAATGCCATGCAGCCAGCGGCGCCCACCTGCGTGAGTTGCTGCGCGGCAACCACCGCTACGTCTTTACCCTGGTGCATAAGTTTCAGACGCCAGAACTGCTCTGCGACCGTTCCGACGTAATCGTTCTGACCGACGAGGCGCACCGCAGTCAGTACGACACACTGGCGCTGAACATGCGCGCCGCCCTGCCCAAGGCTATGTTCCTGGCCTTTACCGGCACGCCGCTTATCGCCAGCGAAGAGCGTACCAAGGAAGTCTTCGGTGATTACGTTTCTATCTACGATTTCCAGCAGTCGATCGAGGACGGCGCCACCGTACCGCTGTTCTACGAGAACCGCACGCCGGAATTGCAGCTGACCAATCCTGACCTCAACGAAGACATCTATCGCCTGATCGAAGAGGCCGAACTCGACCCTGAGCAGGAAGCCAAGCTTGAGCGTGACCTGGCCCGCCAGTACCACCTGCTGACCCGAGACGACCGACTGGAAACGGTGGCGAAGGACATTGTGCGGCACTTCCTCGGCCGCGGCTTTGTCGGCAAGGCTATGGTGGTGTCTATCGACAAGGCCACCGCCCTGCGCATGTATGACAAGGTGCAGCAGTACTGGACTGCAGAAACCGCAAAAGTGCAGAAAGAGCTGGGAGAACTGGCCCTGCGACCCTTCAGCAGCGAGCGCTCAGCCGAGCAGGCACAGCGGGATGTTCGCAAGGCCGAACTGAAACAGCGGCTGGACGTGCTGACGACTACCGACATGGCGGTCATCGTTTCGCCGGGGCAAAACGAAATCCAGCAGATGCAAAAGCTCGGGCTGGACATCGAAGTTCACCGCAAACGCATGAACGAGTCGAATCCTGGCATCGATGAGAAATTCAAAGACACCGAAGACCCGCTGCGCCTGGTGTTCGTCTGCGCCATGTGGCTGACCGGCTTTGATGCGCCGAGCTGCTCGACCGTGTACCTCGACAAGCCGATGCGCAATCACACTCTGATGCAGACCATCGCTCGCGCCAACCGCGTGTTCCCCGGTAAGCACAGCGGCGTAATCGTCGATTACGCCAACGTCTTCGCCTCCCTGGAAAAGGCATTGGCAATCTATGGCGCCGGCAAGGACGGCCAGAATCCGGTCAGGGACAAGCAGCAACTGGCCGAAGACCTGCGCCTGGCAGTGACAGGTGCGACCACCTTCTGCGCTGCCCATGGCGTGCTGCTTGATGCCATTGAAGCCACCCCGGCTGGCAGCCTGGAGCGGTTGCAGTACATTGAAGATGCAATGAACGCGCTGATCTCACCAGACCCGCTGCGCCGCGACTTCTTTGCCCATGAGCGGCTGGTCATCACACTGTATCGGGCCGTGAAACCTGACCCTTCCGCCCTGGAGTTCGCCAGTCGGGTTGCCTGCATAGCGACGCTGGCTGAATGCATTCGAACCCGACTGAACCCGAACCCGCCAGACATCTCGGAAGTAATGAGCGGCATCAACGGGATACTCGATGAGTCCATTACTGGCCATGAGATACGCGAGGAAGGAACACCTCCTCTTGACCTGTCAAAGATCAACTTCGAGGCGCTTGCGCAGCGCTTCAAGGAATCGAAACACAAGAACACGGACCTTGAGCAGCTCAAGGCGGCAATACGCGGAAAGCTGGAAGAGATGATTCAGGTGAATCACACCCGCGCCGATTTCGCTGAAAAGTTTGAAGCACTGATAGACAGCTACAACGCCGGCAGCCGCAGCATTGAAGAGCTGTTCGAGGAACTGCTGCACCTGAGCAACAACCTGAACCTGGAGCAGGAAAGGCATGTGCGCGAGAACATGACCGAGGAAGAATTGGTCATCTTCGACATTCTCACCCGCCCAGCCCCGGAGCTAAGTCCGGAAGAACGTGCAGAAGTTAAGAAAGCCGCCCGCGAGCTGCTGACGCGCCTGAAGGATTTACTGGTCATCAACTGGCGCCAGAAAACCACAGCCCGCTCGCAGCTAAAACTAACAATTGAAGACACACTGGATATGGGCCTGCCGCGCGCATACACACCGGAACTCTACAACCAGAAATGTTCTGCAGTGTTTGAGCATGTGTATGAGAGCTATCCGGAGCGAGATGTCGGGGTGTATGCCTCGGCGCATTAATTCATCAACATGGACGCGGCGAGTTAAAAACCGGCCCAGATAAGGACATCGAGATAAGAATGAAAAAGATTCTGATAGCTCTGGCGATTGGCTACGTTGCCTGGCATTACTACCTCAAACCGCCAGAAAGCCCAGTCATCACCAATATTGCAGATGACGGAAGCCTACTGAGCGCTCCCGTTATCCAAGCGCCAGAACCAACCTTCCTGCCCATACGATCTTCTGAGCCTGCGCGGGCCGCTGCTGTGCCCGCAACCAACTTCCGTTGTGACGGCAGAACTTATTGCTCTCAGATGCGCTCCTGCGAAGAGGCCACCTATTTCTTGCGAAACTGTCCTGGAGTGAAAATGGACGGGGGCGATGGGCAAGGAGTACCAAACGGAATTCCCTGCGAAAGGCAGTGGTGTCATTGATTCCGAACAGCCGACTTCTGATGGTACGCACCTAAGTACGAACCCTTACGTGAGTGAGAAGTTCGCGGTTCGCACTTATTGATCCGGCCCAATGAAGTATTAAGCCGCATAACGCACCCGGCGATCCAGGAAAAAAGCAATAACACGCTCCGGGGTTCGCTCAAGCATGCTCATGTGTTCGCTGGCCGCCTCGCGTAATTTGGCTTTGGTGCGCACCGGTACGCGCTTGCCCATCGCCTGTTTCAAGTCTGAATTCAGCCGCTCTTCAGGGTTGAGTTGAGGGCTATAACTGGGCAGGTAGAACAGCTCAATCTGCGCGCGTCGCTCCGCCACCCAAGCCTTGACGATCTTGCTATGGTGGACCCGCAAATTGTCCAAAATCAGGAAGACTTTTTTGCCCGCATCCTTGATCAAAGCAGCCAAGAATTCGATAAGCTTTTCCGCATCAAATGCATCGTCAATGATCATCCAGCGCGTCTTCCCTTGGTTGGTTACGGTGGCGATCATCGAGAGCTTTTGACGAGTGCCACCCACTGTCATGGCAACGGGCGTTTTGCCTGCCGGGGCAAAACTTCGACCGCGCACATCGGTATTGACCAGCGCGGTCTCATCACCCCAATGGATCTCGGCACCTTCCTGGCGGGCTCTCTGCTCTATGCCGGGGTATTCGCCCTCCAGCCAGGCTTGCACAGCCACAGGATTTTGCTCATAGGCACGCTTGATCGGCTTTTGGGGGGTAAAGCCCCAGCGCTTGAGGTACTTACCTACGCTGCGCACGTGCAGTTTGATGTCGTATTCCTGTTCGATGAGAAGCCCCACGGCGGCACGACTCCAAAGGAAAAAGTCCATCTTGAGCTGCTCTGGGCGCTTGTCGATGATGGTGCGCTGAATGCTGTCCTCCTGAGCTTGGCTGAGGGTGCGACCAGCGCCTCGATTACGCCCTCGCAAGGCCGGCCGGATGGCTGGCCATCCACCCGCCTCGAACAAGTCGATACAGGTGCGTACAGCCGGATAACTCAAACCCGTCATGGACACAATCTGCATGATGCCCAGCGCCTTTTTATGCAACCTCACGACCTGCTTACGCCTCTCGTGGAGCTGCTCCAGTGTCTGTTTTCGTGCGTTTTCTTTTTCCATGAGTTTTGGAGTCAGAAAATTCATAAAAGTTCATACTTCATTGGGCCGGATCAATAGGAGTGCTTAAATTTCCAGAGGCTAGACTTGAATGCTGACCATATACCGGATTGGTCTTGATGCTCACCGCCATCACTTGAGGACGTGCGCGAGTTTTTACTCTGTAGCGGACAAATGATCAGCACCTTACGAAGTTTACCCACAGGTAAGGTGAAGATTGCGTTTTAGGTGGTCTCGCGACAGACGCAGGCGTCTTCAAAGCTGGGAGTACACTTACTGCGCAACTTGCAGGCAAGTTATTCGGGAGAAAACGTTGATGCACCAGGGCGATGATCAGTGCAAACCACTTTCTGCAAGGCATCAGGCGCTTCGCTGGCCGAAAAACCTTAAGGCTTTGAGAGTTTTTGACTTTTTCTCCATGCGCTACATGCCGTCCAGAATAAGTCGTATTGCAGTGAAGCTCTCGTACGACATTGAATGGACTACGATTAGTAATTTGGCCGAGAGCCCTTGGCTGAAACAATCTAATTAGTCGATCTGAATCGTAACGCGTTCTTCAATGCTGGGTTCGTGATAAAAGATTGGAAATTTATACTGAAAATC
>DATMWH010000196.1:0-2553 GCA_035562615.1 Pseudomonas sp.
CGTTGGCCTAACCCACCCTGCAAATCAATCTACTTTTAACGCCCCCGCGCAGCTGGAACCTTGTCCGGCGGTGCAGGCAAAACAGTGATCGCGGGTGACGATGGGGTTTTCCTGCAGATTAGTGGCGCTGAGCAGGTCACGCAGATGGGCACGCTGGCGGCTGATCAGATCCGGCATATGCAGAGGCAAATCCAGCATCTGGTTGAAGTCGCAGTCGTACAGATAGCCCTGCCAGTCGACGCTGATCAGGCTCTTGCACATCACCGCCTCGAGGTTCTGCGGGCGGTAACTGTCGCGCAGCAGTTGCAGGTAGCCGTTGAATTGCCCTTTGCTCACCAGCGTGCTGCCAAAGCGCGCAATCGGCTGGTTGGTGATGGTCAGCAGCTGATTGAAGACAATGCCGAAGTCGTCGGCCAGATGCGCTTTATAGTCGAGTTCGAGCTGCGCCTGCGGCGGCGGCAGGCTCGGCCCCTGCGGGTTGTACACCAGATTGAGCAGCAGCCCGCTGCCCTCGATGCCGTAGCCCAGCCGGTTCAGCGCCTGCAGACCGCGGATGCTGGCCTCGAACACCCCGTCGCCACGTTGCTTGTCTACGTTGTCGCGCGAGTAACAGGGCAAGGAAGCGCTGATCTCCACCTGCTGCCCGGCCAGAAAATCAGCCAGATCCTCGAATCCCGGCTCGCTGAGAATGGTCAGATTGCAGCGATCAATCACCCGCAGCCCGGCAGCTCGCGCATGCCGGACAATCTCGCGAAAGCGCGGGTGCATTTCCGGTGCGCCGCCGGTCAGGTCAAGGGTCTGCACGGCGTGGGCATCGATCACCTGCAACAACAGGGCAAGACTCTCGTCGGTCATCGCCTCGGTGCGGGTGGGTCCGGCGTTGACGTGGCAGTGCAGGCAGCGCTGATTGCACTGATAGGTCAGATTGACCTGTAACGCCTGCAACGGCCCACGGCGGATGGCCGGGAAGTCGAGTGCGTTGAGCAGGGGCAGCATGTCATGCATGGATGTTTGTCTCTTGAAGGCTATGCAGTAGAGCAAAGGAACACGCCTGCGTTACAGCGCAAGGCTGGGTAGATTGGCGAGAATTTATTGAAACCGGCTTATGCCCTGCTTTATAGCCTGAAACCCGGAAATACCCGATCATTCAGCGCGCGGGTTTGTAACAAAGGCTGAGGGCTAGACTTTCAGCTGGCGGTTGTTGGCTGGTTAGCCGCTAGCGGCGTGGCGACGCCCGGCGTACCGACGCCCGGCGTTACCCACCATCGATGCCAAAGGCATCGCCCTTGCCAGCCTCACGGCCGGTTGTTGGGTTACGGCCGTTGGCCTAACCCAACCTACGATAATCAAGACATTACCGGACCTGAGCCATAACGAGTCGTACAACCAGCATCACTCATCAGGAGTTACCGTTGACAACCCATACCGACCAGCCAACGCCTGATCGCCAGCCCTCCTGCCTGGTTGTGCTGTGCAAGCGCCCGGCACTGGGCCATTCGAAGCAGCGTCTGGCTGAGCAAATCGGCCAGGAGGCCGCGTTGCAGATCGCAGAGCGTTTGCTCGACTGCGCTATCGAAGACCTGCAGCAATGGCCTGGCGAACGGGTTATCTCACCGGATCACGCCCAGCATCACGACTGGGCGCGCAGCCTTTGCTCCACGGCGCACGTATTGGCGCAAACCGGGGGCAATCTCGGTCAACGCCTGAATGATCTGGACCAGCGCCTGCGCAGCCTCGGTCACCAGCGCCTGCTGTTTATCGGCAGTGATTGCCCGGCCCTGCGGCCGGATGATTACCAGCGGGTCTGCGCGCAGCTGGATAACACCGACACGGTGCTGCTCAACGCCAGAGACGGTGGCGTGGTGCTGATGGCCTCCAACCGCCCGTGGCCCGACCTCAGCCAGCTACCGTGGAGCACCGGGCAACTGGGCAGCGCGCTGGCTGATGGCTGCCGGGCGGCCGGTCACAGCGTCGCGCTGGCCGGTGAACTGTTTGATATTGATCATCAGGCTGACCTTTGCCTGCTCGAAGGTTGTCTGGCCAGCGAAACGCGCCCTGCCCGGCTGGCCCTGCGCGATACCCTTATCCGCACGGGAAATGCCGTCCATGCCTGACACAGCGATCAGCCTGATTATCCCCTGCTACCGCGATGAAGCCTGCCTTGCGCAGTTGCTCCAGCAAGTGCAGGCACTGCCCGGCGCCGCTGAGCTGCAGATTGTGGTGGTGGATGCCGCAGCCAGCCCGGCCTGCGAGCAACTCTGCCAGCAGCATGGCGCACACTGGCTGGCAGCCGAACCTTGCCGTGGCACGCAGCTGCGCCAGGGTGCGGCGCAGGCGATTCAGCCGATCCTCTGGTTCCTGCATGCCGACGCCCAGCTGCAGGGCAATCCGTTGCCTGACATCCGTGCCGCCATCGATTCCGGCGCCGCGGGCGGCTACTTCGCCTTTCGCTTCAGCGGCCCGGGTTGCTGGCAAAGCCGCCTGCTCGAACGCCTGACCAACTGGCGCAGCGGCTTTGGCATTCCCTACGGCGATCAGGGTCTGTTTGCCCGC
>DATMWH010000197.1:0-5471 GCA_035562615.1 Pseudomonas sp.
AATACGAATTGCGAACCGCTGGCAGCCTGTTTGCGACTCTCCAGAACAGCCAACGCCTCAGGCGATAACGTGACGGTCTGCGGGGTGCCGTTCTTGGTCATGCCAATTCGCCAGGTGCCGGCCTGAAGGTCTATGTCGTGCCATGCCATAGCCTGCACGTTTGCCCGTCTAGCTCCGGTCAGTAGCGCCAGCAGAAAGAAGTCGCCAATCGCTGACTTGGCGATTGCATCGAATAGGTGCGGAAGTTCGGTTGATTGGACGAATCGGTCACGCTCGACAGTTGGATTCTGCTGGATACGGGCTGCCGGGTTGTCTCCGGTGAACAGCTCCAAGCCAGCCGCGAAATTGAATATCGCCGACACGACACGAATTGATCGGTCTGCCTGGGTAAGACTGACTTTTGATGCCTTGGCGTGAATCGCTCGGACTTGCTCGCGGGTTATCTGGCTCAACTTCTTAGCCTTAATCCCGCCCAGGTATATCCGCAGCGCGTTCCGGTATCCGATCTTGGTGTTTTCCGTTAGCGGGCTGCCGCTGCGCTTCTTCTTTTCCACTAGATAACGGTCGAATACCTCGCCAAAGGTTAATTCGCCGCGGATAGCTCTGCGGGCTTCCGCTGGATTGGCACCACTGGCGAACTCGCCCAGGGCTTTCGCTGCCTCGACTCTTGCCTGCTCGACTGTCATTTCAGGAAAGACGCCCAGCTTCAGCCAGGTCATAGCCGCGCCGGTCCGCTTCACCACATAGAACGTCTTGGCACCTGCCGCAGTGACTCGCAGGGCTAGCTTCTGTTCCTTGGTGTCATAGACGGTTGTGCGCTTGCCCTGGTCTGGTAGCGCCAGCTTCAGCAGCTCGGTTTTCGTGAAGTTGAATCGGGTGGCGTCTGCGGGCATTTCCTCACCTTTCCGTATCGGGCTAGCACCGGGCTAGCATGGGCTAGCAAAAACAGTATATTTTCGTGCTAGTCGGTTAAGGTGATTTTACGGACAACGCCTTGATCTGTATAGGCTGGAAGGGTTTTGTTAATGCTGGATAAACATTAGACCTTGAAATTCATAATGCTGGGGTCGGTGGTTCAAGTCCACTCGTTGCTACCAGACAAAACAAAGGCTTACCGCAAGGTAGGCCTTTGTTGTTTATGGGATGAATTTTCTCAATCGTTACAAACCATAGCCCTTCCCTCTCCCAGTCAATTCGCCAGCCAGACGGTGATGCAATCCTGCATACTGCCTGGACATCCACAGTAAAAGTCAAAACGAGCCATGTTCGAGCTGAAACAAGTCGACCCGGTGCGCTACAGGCAGCAAACCCGCCGCAGCACCATCATTCTTTCGCTGCTGTTCCTGTGTCTGGCCATGTCACTGGCGGCCCTTGCAGTAGCGCTTTTTGGCGAGCCCGGAGGTGACAATTTCCGCTGGAATCTCGGCGGGGTACTGACTGCTCTAGCGCTGACCGCTGCACTGCTGCGAACCACCTTCAGCAAACAGCTCTGGATGGCACCTGCGGTGTATGGCTGGCAACTCAAGCGCAGCCTGATGAGCATCACCAACGTCATGCACCATGTGAATGCGGGCGTCAGCGCCGGCGATCCCGACGCACTGAAACTGCTGCGCTTTTATCAGCTGGGCATCGCGCAGA
The DNA here is from genome assembly GCA_035562615.1 of Pseudomonas sp. Lineage (GTDB taxonomy): Bacteria > Pseudomonadota > Gammaproteobacteria > Pseudomonadales > Pseudomonadaceae > Aquipseudomonas. The sequence goes on from DATMWH010000197.1 coordinate 1,639, forward strand.
TGTATGAACTGGACGGTAACTCAAGTGACCAGAGCCAATTGGCCCGGGAAAGCCTTGAGCACCTGCAACGCCTGCAAACCCAAGGCATAAATCCTGAGCAGCACCAGCTCGATCCTGCATGGGTTCAGGCGGTCAAACGCTTTGCAGCCAAAACCACAATCACCTAACCGTCAGTTGAGCTGTTTGCGCGCATGCTTGCTGTTGGCCAGCAGCAAGCCACTGAAGATCAGCGCCGCGCCAGTCCAGTGAAATCCTTGCAGGGCTTCGCCCAGCAACCACCAACTGAGAATCGCCGCAAACACCGGCATCAGATAGTTGCTCAGCGCCACCCGTGAGGCCCCGAGAACTTTGATTCCGAAATTCCACGCCAGATAGGCAAACAGCGACGCGAAAAGAGCCGTGTAAGCAATGGCCGCCAGGTTAGCCACTGACAATACAAACACCTGTCCGCGCGACAGCTCAAGCAGATAAAACGGCAGCAACATGGGTATACCCAGCGCCATCAGCACGCCAAGCAACTGCACCCCGGAAACCGCTGCCAATTGCCCGGCCCAGCGCCTGAGCAGCAGCGAATAGAGCGCCCAGTCGGCGATCGACAGCAGTATCACCAGATCGCCATGGGTAAACTGCAACTCGACCAGATTGATCCAAGCCCCGCGGCTGATGATAACCAGCAAGCCCGAAGCGGCTAGCGCCATCCCCCACCATGCACGTCGCTCAGGCCACTCGCCGAGCATTAATCCGGCGCCGAGAAATAGCACCAGTGGCAAGCAGGTGTTGAGCAAGGTCATGTTGATGGCTGTGGTGGTTTGCGCAGCGCTATAGAGCAAAGCGCTGTATCCGGCAATTGCCAGAGCAGACAGCACCAACAATCGCCACCACTGCGCCAGCAGCGCCTTGCGCTGCTGCCAAAGCGGCACAGTGATAAACGGCAGCAGAATCAGCAGCGCCAGCACCCAGCGCCAGAAAGCCAGACTCATTGGCGGTATGGACTGATGGAAAGCGCGCGCGACCAGAGCATTGCCGGCCCAGAACAGGCTGGCCAATACCAGACCTGCCCAGGCGAGCGCGATACGGCCAGGGCGCAAAGGTATTTCAGTCATTGTGCGCGCAAGCGATACTGCGGAGGCACCTGATCAAGGTTATTGATGGTGACGTTGAGACTTTTCCAGATGCCATTCTTGATGCTGTAGATACAGCCATGAATGGATAATGGCTGGCCGCGCTGCCAGGCATTCTGCACGATGGTGGTGTGGCTGACGTTGGCGACCTGCTGAATAACATTCAATTCACACAGACGGTCAACCCGCGCCTCTTCGTCCGGCAACTGAGACAGGGCTTCACGATGTTCGTAATACAGGTCCCGGATTGACCTCAACCAGCCGTCAATCAGACCCAACTGGAGATCCTGCATCGAGGCGCGGACACCGCCACAGCCATAGTGTCCGGTGACCAGAATATGCTGCACCTTGAGCACATCTACAGCGTACTGGATCACCGACAGACAGTTGAGATCGGTATGCAGCACCACATTGGCCACATTGCGGTGAACAAAAAGATCTCCCGGCAACAAACCGACGATTTCATTGGCAGGCACCCGCGCATCCGAACAGCCGATCCAGAGGAACTCCGGCACCTGCTGACTGGCCAACTTCGAGAAAAACAGCGGATCTTCTTCCTTGATCGACTCTGCCCAGCGCGCGTTGTTGTCGATCAGTTCCTGTAAATCGCTCATTTTTTAGCTTCCTTAGTCTGGCTTGGGCACCTTACGAAGACACCGCGACTTTGACAAGTCGCGGCATGCCGGAGTCACAGCCGCGCGTTCCGGCGCCACCAGCGATTGAGCGCCGCGGGACCTGAAATTGCGCGCTGCCGCCAGTGCTGATGCCAGGATTGCGCAAGTTGCTGCATGAGCGCCCAGTCAGGACTGGCGGCCTGCCAGAGTTCAAGCAACTGCGTTTCCAGCTGATCCCGGCTGGCATGCAGCTCCTGACGAAAAGACGGATCGAACAGTGCACGCCGGTGCACCGCTTCAAAGCGCCACCAGCGGCTTTGCTCAACCGGTTGTGCTGGATCACTGAGCACATCAACCCCTGACTGCGGATCAAAGGTCAGCGGTTGAAACAGACTCATACAAGGTGCCGAGGTGCCCGTAGCGAGCATTTGTGGCGGCTGATCATCGAGCCGCGCAATCAAACTGGCCGTGGTCTGGGATGGCCGCCAGAAGCTGCCAGCGTGCATGCATACCTGCCGGTTGTCATGCCGCGCGAAATCATTCTGTTTGGCGCCATGACTGCGCAAGGCAGCCATCAATTCAACCCAGCCGGCACTGACCGGGCAGGACTCAAGAAACTGCAGATTCAGCGCTCTGCGCTGATGCGCCCCACCGATCCAGGGCAGCACGCGCGTATCGAAAGCGCGGGCGAAGTGAAAATCGCCACGACCGTCCCAGCATCCGGTTCGACGCGCCTCACCGGCCAGATCATGACTGCTCAGATCAAAGTCATGGCCCAGACTCAATGCATTGGAAATAGCCCATTTTTCGACCCGCTTGGCCGCCCAAAGCTTGCCTGCGGTTTCCAGCACCCAGGCCTCAGAGGCATCCGCCAGCAGAAAACTGCTGTCATAGCGAAAGTGCTTGTCGCGGTAACCACCTGCTCCGGCCTGCCCGAAGCGCTCAAGGTGTTCGGTAATAACCGCAATACCTTCACGCGCACTGGCTGCCCGCTCCAGCGCCAGACGCAGCATATCCATGCCCAGCAAAGCCTCACCGCGTTTGGCCGTCAGTTTGGTGAACACGGCCTCGTTGCCAATCGCCAGACCGCGCTCGTTGACGCCCATTTCAGCGCCCCAGATCCAGCTCGGCTGACTGAGGATCACGGCATAGCGGTCTGCCGTCTGCGGCAGGTCGATATAGGTCGCGCGCACCATCGGTTGATGGTCGCCTTGAACAGCAGGCAGACGGATCAGCCGCTGCGGCTCGGCCGCCTCCCGATCACTATTCTTCGCCAGCCAGGTCACGCCCTGCTGACGCAGAACCAGAGTGTCACACATGCAATGCTTCCTCGATGCCAGAACCGCCATTACACAGGTTTGGCTGAGCTGATGCAAAGCAATGAAAAAAGGCCAGCCCCTTGCGGTGACTGGCCTTTTGCTTAACGCATAAACCTACAGTGGTTTGCCGCGATTACCGTGGGCAGCCACAAAGGCTTGCACCGTTTTAAGCTCATTAGCCAGCACGGTGCAGCGCTCCGGCCGGGCAAACAAATCCGCCAGATGTGCGGGCAATGCCGGCGTCTGACCAATACCGGCCCGCTCTACCGCCTCGGGGAATTTGACCGGGTGCGCAGTACCAAGAATGACCATCGGCGTAGACAGGCTGCGGCGGCACTCGCGGGCAGCACGCACGCCAATCGCAGTATGCGGATCAAGCAACTCGCCGCACTCCGCATGCACCTGAGCGATGGTGACGCAGGTGTCTTCGTCGCTGACGGCCAAAGAGTCGAACAGCTTGCGTGCTTCGGTCCAGCGATCATCAGCAACACTGAACGCGCCAGTCTGCTTGAACGTGCTCATCAGCTCGGCCACCGCCGCACCATTGCGCCCATGCAGGTCGAACAGCAGGCGCTCGAAATTCGAGGAAACCATGATATCCATCGACGGCGACAAGGTTGGGTGCAGCGTGTCCTTGACGTACTGATTGCCACTCATGAAGCGGTGCAGGATATCGTTGCGGTTGGTGGCGACGATCAGCTGACTGATAGGCAGCCCCATGTTGCGTGCCAAGTAGCCGGCGAAAATGTCGCCAAAATTGCCGGTAGGTACCGAGAACG
>DATMWH010000198.1:0-15494 GCA_035562615.1 Pseudomonas sp.
CATGGCGGGCGCACACCATCGTTCAAGAACCGGCGCATTCTCGACCTGCTGGGCAACAGCGGACCGGACCCGGACTGGCCGCTGTACAAGTCGTTCCTGCGCATGATCGACTTCATCGCCGGCATGACCGACAGCTACGCCACCGAGATGGCCCGCGAGATGACCGGACGCTCCAGTCCGGTTTAATCGTGACGGGCCTGAAGGAGGCGTTTGCTGAAAATGCCATGTATCAGCTATGTGTTGCGGCAGTCGTCGCTTTTGTAGGATGGGTGGAGCTTGCGATACCCATCAATCAGCCAACGACAATCTATCCAATCATCCTCGTACACAGCAGCCGAGGTGAATACATGGGTTTCGCGCACGATGATGGGTATCGCTGCGCTCGACCGCATCCTACAGCCAGCCTGCAACACATAACGGCTACACAACCATAAAAAAACCCGGACGCTTGGAAAGGTCCGGGTTTTATGGGTTGCGCAAACAAACAGCGCGCAGGCAATCAGGCCTGGTTGATGGCGTTGTCCGGGTACCAGACGTCCATCAGCGGGCTGACTTCAACATGGCTCAGCTCGCTGCGCGCCTTGAGCCAGGCTTCCACCGTGGCACGCTGCTCAGCCGTCACCGAGCCGCGCTTGCCAAGACAGACGAAACCATAGTCATCACCGCCGACATAGCCCAGACCATTGCTGGCGATCATCGCGATGAATTGGTCGAGAAAGCTCTCGATAGCCTCGTCGCTCAGATCATCGGGATAGCTCAGGTTGAGTTCGAAGCCGATTTCCTGGAATTCATCGACACAAAGTTTCTTGCGCAGACGGCGGGAGCGATTGGTAGCCATGGATATGTTCCTCTTGGGTCGTGGTTCACTAAAGCGTGCGCGGCACTTTACCAGCTTCGCCGCCCGGCTGCCCGGCAGACTTGCCAGGATCCGCTGAAAGGCTGACGCGCAGCCCTCACAGGCCAGCGGCTGTTGAGGCATAATGCGCGCCATTTACTGAACAGCCCCGCGGGAATCCAGCCTCTGTGAACGCACCCCTTCTGTCATCCGCCCTCTCCAAATACCTTCGCCAACTGGCCCTGAGCTGCCTTTTGCTTCCGCTGGCACTACCTGTCAGCGCTGCCGTGAGCAGCAGCATCCCGGCCAAAGTGCAAAAGGCGATGACCGCCAACAAGTTGAGCCGCGACTCGCTGGGCGTGATGCTGGTGCCGCTCAACACAACAGGCACCACCACCGCGATCAATGTCGACAAAATGATGAATCCGGCCTCGACCATGAAGCTGGTGACCACCTGGGCCGCGCTGGAACTGCTGGGGCCGACCTACCAGTGGAAAACCGAGTTCTACAGTGACGGCGTGCTGCGTGATGGCGTGCTCAATGGCAACCTCTACCTCAAGGGCGGCGGCGACCCCAAGCTGAATATGGAAAAGCTCTGGCTGTTGATGCGCGATTTGCGGGCCAACGGCGTCAGCCAGATCACCGGTGACCTGGTGCTGGATCGCAACTACTTCATCCAGCCCGCTGTACAAGCTTTCAACGACGACGGCGCAGACAAGAACAAGCCTTTTCTGGTGGGGCCGGACTCCCTGATGGTCAATCTCAAGGCGGTGCGGATCATTACCCGGGCGGAAAACAACAAAGTCGTGGTGGCCATCGAACCGCCGATAGCCAACGTGCGTATCGATAACCGGGTCAAACTGCTCAAGGCGGCCAAATGCCCCGGCTGGCCGGATGTGCGTTACAGCCCGGTGACCGAATATGACGGCATCGCGCTGATCGTCACCGGCAAGCTCAACGCTGGCTGCAGCTCGCAGAGCTATCTCGCCCTGTTTGACCACCCTGGCTATGCCGCCGGCGCGGTTCGGGCGATCTGGAACGAACTGGGCGGCAAGATCCTCGGCGCCAACCGTCAGGGCGAGGTGCCGAAACAGGCCACCCTGCTGGCACGCGCCTACTCTCCGGATCTGGTCGACATCATTCGTGACATCAACAAGTTCAGCAACAACACCATGGCGCAACAGTTGTTCCTGAGCATCGGCGCGCACGCGCGTACGGCTGCAGACAAGGACGATGGACAAGCCGCCCAGCGGGCCATCAAGCAGCTGATGAAGCGCAAGGGCATCAACCCGGATCAACTGGTGATCGAAAACGGCTCCGGCCTGTCGCGCAACGAGCGGATCACCGCCAGGGCGCTGTCGCAAATCCTGCAAGACGCCTGGAATGGTCCGTATGCCGCCGAGTTCACTTCCTCCATGCCGCTGGTCGGCATGGACGGCACCATGCGCAAGCGCCTGCGTAACACGGCCATGCGCGGCCAGGCCCACATCAAGACCGGCACCCTGAATAACGTCCGCGCCATCGCCGGCTTCAGCCGCGACCGCAACGGCAAGACCTGGGCGGTGGTCGCCATGCTGAACGATCCACGACCATGGGGCGCATCGGCGATTCTCGACCAGTTCCTGATCGAGCTGTGGAACCAGCCCAGGTAGGGCTGGATTAACCCGCCAGCGCTGTTGCCAGTAACGCCTGCGCCTTGCTCAAGCCCTGGCGCAGGTGTTCCTCGCCCATGTTCAGCCCTTCGGCATGCACAAACTCGACCTGCTTGATGCCGATAAACCCCAGCGCCTGACGCAAGTAGGGCTCCTGATGATCCAGCGGGCCACCGGCATAAATGCCACCGCGCGCGGTCAGCACAAAGGCCCGCTTGCCTTCAAGCAGCCCCTGCGGGCCTGTTTCGGTGTATTTGAAGGTCTTGCCCGCACGCAGCACATGGTCGAGCCAGGCCTTGAGGGTGCTGGGAATGGCAAAGTTGTACATCGGCGCAGCCAGCACCAGTACATCGGCGGCGATCAATTCATCGGTCAGCTGCTCTGAGCGCTGCAAGGCTTCGCGTTCGGCGACTGACTGCTGCTGCGCCGGCTTCATCCAGCCGCCCAGAAGCGTGGCATCCAGATGCGGTACCGGCTCCAGCGCCAGATCACGGACCTGCACCTGATCCTGCGGATGGGCAGTCTTCCACTGTGCAATGAACTGCTCGGTCAGCTGGCGCGATACCGAACCTTGCTGGCGGGCGCTGCTTTCAATAACGAGAATACGGGCCATGGGTGTTGCCTCCATCTGCTGTGTGCGGTTGAGATGGATACAGAGTAAGGATTGACAAATCGATTAAAAAGCGCAAATTTCAACTTTAAACTATCGATTTAATTGATTCATTTGCGCTTTTTGGAGAACCCGATGAAAGCCCCACGCGTAACCCTCGACCAATGGCGTACCTTGCAGGCCGTTGTCGACCAGGGCGGCTTTGCCCAGGCCGCCGAAGTCCTGCACCGCTCGCAATCCTCGGTGAGCTATGCGGTAGCGCGCCTGCAGGAGCAGCTGGGCATGCCATTGCTGCGCATCGACGGGCGCAAAGCGGTGCTGACCGAAGCCGGTAATGTCCTGCTGCGGCGCTCTCGCCAACTGATCAATCAGGCCAGCCAGCTGGAAGACCTGGCCCATCACCTTGAACAAGGCTGGGAGGCTGAAGTCCGGCTGGTGGTCGACGCGGCCTACCCCAATGCGCGACTGGTCCGCGCACTCAGCGCTTTTATTCCGCAAAGCCGTGGCTGTCGGGTGCGCCTGCGTGAAGAAGTGCTGTCCGGGGTCGAGGAAGTGTTTCTCGCCGGTGATGCCGATCTGGCCATCACCGGGCTGAACCTGCAGGGGTATCTGGGCACACAACTGCTGGAAGTGGAATTCATCGCGGTCGCCCACCCCCAACACGCGCTGCATCAGCTGCAACGGGCACTGACCTTTCAGGATCTGGAAAGCCAGCTGCAAGTGGTGATCCGCGACTCCGGCAGCCTGCAACCGCGCGACCGCGGCTGGCTGGGCGCCGAGCAGCGCTGGACAGTCGGCAGCCTGGCGACCGCCGCCAGTTTTGTTTCCAGCGGCCTGGGCTTTGCCTGGCTGCCCAGGCATCTGATCAGCCGTGAACTGGCCGAGCAAACGCTCAAGCCTCTGCCACTGGAGAGCGGCGGCTTGCGCACCCCCAGATTCAGTCTTTACACCAGCAAGGAAAAAAACCTGGGGCCGGCCACACAGATTCTCATCGAGCTGATCAAGACCTATGATGCAATGGCGCTCGACGTGCCTTTTCCTGCCGCGCCAGAAACCGCTTGAAGGAGCCTTTATGTCCTACTTTCGCAACGATGGCTGCCAGTTGCATTACGAGGAATACGGTCATGGCACACCCGTGCTGTTGCTGCACGGCCTCGGCTCAAGCACCCGCGACTGGGAGAATCAGAAGGCCGCACTGGCTGAACACTACAAAGTGATCCTGTTTGACCTGCGCGGACATGGGCGCTCGGACCGGCCAAAGGAGCAGTACAGCATGACCACCTTTGCCGATGACGTGCTGGCGCTGCTGGAGCACCTGCAACTGGAAAAAGTGCATCTGGTGGGCATCTCCATGGGCGGCATGGTGGGTTTCCAGCTGGCGGTTGATCACCCGCAGCGCCTGCTCAGCCTGACCGTGGTCAACAGCAGTCCGCAGGTCAGGATCAACAGTGTCAGGAGTGCACTGCAGATCGGCAAACGCTGGCTGTTTTCACGCCTGCTGAGCATGCAAAGCATTGGCAAGATGATCAGCAAACTGCTGTTCCCTGAGCCCAATCAGGCCGCCTTGCGCACGAAAGTGGTCGAACGCTGGCGCTTTAATGACAAGCACGCTTACCTGGCCAGTCTGGACGCCATCATCGGCTGGGGCGTGAGCGAGCGGCTGGAGCGCATCGACTGCCCGGTGCTGGTGATAAGCGCCGATCAGGACTACACCCCGGTCGCCGAAAAAGCGGCGTACACCGCCCGGTTGCGCAATGCGCGGCTGGTGGTGATAGAACACTCCCGCCACGCCACCCCAATCGATCAGCCGCAACGCTTCAACCAATGCCTGCTGGATTTTCTCGACACTACTCAACCCAAGGAGCAATGAAATGCTGAAGAAACTACTGATCGCCGCCGGCGCCCTGCTGTTTGCCACCCAGATATTGGCGGCTGATGCGCCGGACAAGCGCCCGCATGTACTGCTGACCACCAGCATGGGAGAGATCGAACTGGAGCTCAAAGCCGACAAGGCGCCCATCAGCGTGGCGAACTTCCTGTCCTATGTGGACAGCGGCTACTACGACAACACGGTTTTCCACCGTGTCATTCCCAACTTCATGATTCAGGGCGGTGGTTTTACCGCTGATATGGAGCAGAAGAAAACCCAGCCAGCGATCAAGAACGAAGCCGATAACGGCCTGCTCAATCGTCGCGGATCGGTGGCCATGGCCCGTACCAACGTGGTTGATTCAGCCACCAGCCAGTTCTTTATCAACAGTCGGGACAATGACTTCCTCAACAACGGCGCCCGCGACTTCGGCTATGCCGTGTTCGCCACCGTGGTCAAGGGAATGGATGTCGTTGACCGCATTTCTGACGTCAGCACCGGGCGTCAGGGCGGCATGGGCGATGTGCCGCTCAAGCCGGTGATGATTCTCAGCGCGAAGCGCCTGTAACCCTAGCGGCGGCCGGTCTTTCGCACCGGCCGCCGACAGCTGTTTTACTTGAGGCCGTAATTGGTCTTGAACTTCTTGACGGTGTCTTGCGGCAGCTTTTCTTCCTTGGCCAGCACGTAGACCACCCGCTCGCCATTCGGGCCACCGCCGATGTCGGTATAGCGGAAGATGGGCTCGCCGAGACTGTTCGTCTCAGTCATGTCGCCGGCACGGCGGAACACATAAATCACGTCATCCTGACGCAGCTCACCATAGAACGGCCACGCCGAAGGCAAGGCCACGCGGTAGAACTGATAAGCCGAAATCTGCTCCAGCGGTGTGTCCTGCTGGTCGGCACCCAGTGCCAGAACCACTGATTGTCCCCACTTGTCTTTTTCCCCAAGCTCTCTCATGACCGGTGCCTTGCCGCTGACCAGAAAGTCGCGATACACCGTGTAATCATCAAAAAGATAGAACTTGTCGGCGGTACGCACCTGATACCAGTCTTCATTGTTCAGCGACTTGGGCTCAGCAGCGATGGCGCTGGTGGCGCCGAAGGCGGCAACGGCAGCAAACAGGCAGGCGAGTGAAACGGGCTTGAGAAACAACATGGCAACTCCAGGCAGGGTTATTTGCGTCAGTACTCTGCCCGCCTGGCATTACAAAAACATGAACGACGCATGACAAACGCATTACCTGGCTCAACCTTGAGCGCGCAATTATTCAGGCTCAGCCGCGCTCTGGCGCCGGCCGCTAGAAAAAACCTTTTAGGCTTGACAAACCGGCTACAATTCCTTGACAACACATTAATAAAATCAAAATAAACCATGAAAAGTATGAGTTTTTTATGAAAGTAACCCTGCGCCCCGAGCATCCTGTACCGACATGGCTTTGGCGTTCGTGCACAGCGGCAGCCTTCGTCGCGCTCAGCGTTTCCCGCCCGTGCTTCGCCGCAAACTCGACGTGGACCGGAGCGACAAGTACTTCCTTTGCAACTCCAGGTAACTGGAGTGCCGGCACTCCGGGATTGCCGGTCGGCGCGGCAACTGACGTGGCAACTTTTACCGGTACCACACCATTCACCACGGCGGCGTTTTTCAAGGTAGTTGTCGCGTCATCTGTGTTTTTTATGCCGCCTTTTTCAGTGCCGGCTGCTCCTTCTCTGGGTTTAGTGTGACGGTGCCTATGGGCTGCCAGTTGCGTGTCGCGCCCGACCAGCGATGCGGGTGCTGATTACGCGCTTGCTGGTACAGCGCATGTGGCAGCGTGCAGCACCGCCGCAAACTTGGCTTCGGCCGGCCAATCATCGGCTGTGTTCTTGTCTCCGGGCACCACGGCGCCTCCTGCTTTGAGCTTGGTACGCCAAGCATACAGCGTCATTACAGGGATGCCTTTCTGACGCGCCAACTCAGCTACGGACAGGTTCATGGGTGGCAACAACTTCTTCAGTAGGGCAGCTTTACGCTCAGGCGAATAGCTCGACATGACAACTCTCTTTGACGCCCCGGTCTATCGTTTTGATAAATCAACTGAGGCGACAACTAGCCTGACACCGGGGGATGTGGTGAAAAACCGCTTCCAGCATTGCAAGACCCGCTACCGCGGTCTGGCGAAAAACACTGCGCAGATGTTCAGCCTGTTTGGGCTGGCCAATCTGCTGCTGGCCAAGCGATATTTGATACCAGCTAACGGGATAAATCTGTCTTGAAGACGGGAAACAAGCCTTGCGGCAAGCGTCGCACGGGTAAAAGGCGCTGATCGAGCGCTAAAAAGGCTGGATTGCTCGGTTTTTTGTCGGGCGATCGGTCACATGTTGTACGGAGGCGATTAATTCAGCGCCTCCTAAGCTCCAGCAAGCGGTATTTTGGAGTTGAGCGTTATGCTGGATTTTGATCTGACGCCATTGAAACAACTATTGATGCAGGCTTCTGGTATATTCGCACCTTTTTTGACCCCGGATTCCTGCCCCTCTGTGCTGCTAACGGCGTGAAGAGTGCTTGATTCAGGGTCGGCCCTGTATCTCTGGCTATTACGTTCTCAAGAATTGACGTCAAATCTTGGGGCGGTAGCGTGTCTGAAATACGAGCCTTGAATGACAAGTCTTGCGCCTTGCGCTGACTTGATGTGCCGGGTTGAGATTCCGTTTGGGGTGCTGGGCGCTTCGACCTGCACTACACTAGGTCAGCAATCACTTACAGTTTTCATTTTCAGTGAAAATGCAAGTATCATCGAAAAACCATTAGAACAGTCAGCCGCCAGTGACGGGCAGCACAGAAAGTAAAAATAATGAGGATGTCCAAAATGCAAAAAGTTTTTGCCGGCCTTTCCCTTGCACTGCTCCTGGCCTCTGGCCAGACTTTTGCCGATCAGGCGACCCTCGATGCCCTCAAAGGTTCGGGTGTTCCACTTTCTGATGAGCAGGCCGCTGCCATTGCGCAAGCTGAAGGTGACGCTCTGGTTTCCGAGATTGCCGGTCTGGTAACTGCCAATCAGGCAATTTCTCCGACTATCGTGCGAGCAGCAGCTTGTGCGGCCCCCGAGTTCAGCGCTGGCATCGTCGAACAATCACTGGCTGCTGCTCCCGGGCAGGCCGATGCGATCAACGCAACCGTCGCCCTGGGTTGTGAGGGCCTTGCCGGTCTTCCGGCAGGCGCTGCCGGTGCGCTGGTTGGCGGCAGCATCCCCAGTGGTGGTGGCGCTGGCGGCGGTGGAGTTGCCAGCCCCAACTGATATCTCTTTATACCCTTGCAGCACGAAGATGCCGGCAGCCTGAGGCCGGCATCTTTTTGTATATCTGCAAGGAGTTGCCTACATCGAAACGCCCGAGGATTGATCAATGAGTAGTACTTTCAACAAGTGTTCACTGGCAGTAGCCATCTCCACAGCACTTTGCGTCAATGCCTGGGCGCTTGAACCGCAGAGCATCAAACTGTCTGATGGCCTGGCGTTTACTCCGACGTTGACCGTAGATCAAAGCTTTGATGACAACATCCGGGCGGTAGAGCGTAATACCCAGTCTTCCTGGATTACGGGTATCAAGCCGAAATTTGTACTCTCAACCGAAGGCAGCAAGAGTGCGTATGCCTTGTCGTATGAGTTGGACAATCAAACCTACGCCTCCAGCAGTGATGACGACCATACCGATCATTATGTCAATGCCGATGCCGGTTTCCAGTTCGATGTGCGCAACAAGCTCAAACTTAATGCCGGCTACGACAAGGTTGAGTCAATTGCCAACGATACTCTGGTGACTACCGACAATGGCCTGGTCGTCCCGCAGGGCAACTCCGGTGAGCCGGCCAAATACACCACGACCAACGCCGGCGGCGTATACACCTATGGTGCTCCATCTGCGCTGGCGCAGCTTGAATTGGGTGCCAATTATGAAGAGTTGCGCTACCAGAACAGCGGCGACTTCAACCAAGACCTCGAGCGCGACACGACCCCACTGCGGGCCACCGGTTTTTACCGCGTAGCGCCCAAGACCCGCACGCTGCTGGAAGGTCGCTACACCGATTACGATTACATCAATAACGACGATAGCGACAGCAAGAGCGAGGCCGTGCTGGCCGGTGTGACCTGGGATGCCACCGCCAAAACCAGCGGTACCGTCAAGGTAGGTGCCGAGAGGCTGAGCTATGACAACTCGACGTTTGACGATGAAAACGGCGCTACATGGGAAGCCGGGGTCAAATGGTCACCGCGCACCTATTCGACGTTCAACCTGAAGACAGCCCAGGCGTATTCGCCGGGTAACGATGGTTCCGGTGCCATCAATGCACAAACCACCAGTCTCACCTGGAATCACAGCTGGCTCGAGCGCCTGAGTTCGGACGCCAGCTACAGCTACTCGGACCTCGACTATCAGGGCACCCCGCAGCAGGACTATATCGATATCGTGGGTGTCGGCCTGACCTACAACATGCGTCGCTGGCTGGATATCGGCATTGGTTACAAGTACTCCACAAGTGACTCCAACTTCGAAGGCTCCAGTTACAATCGCAACGTCTACGCGATCAACTTGAAAGCCAGCCTGTAAAGCAAGACGTATGTGTTTTGCGTGACAGTTGTAGGTACGGGCTTGCCTTTGAAGCTTCCCTCAGGAAGATTCCAGGGCAAGTCGTTCCGCGAATACCTGCAACTCATCACCGTCACATTGCCAGCTGCCCTTCTTTCGAATACCGAGCAGGGCCAGCAACTCAACATCCTTGCAACGTTTTACCGCTATTCAAGAGCGTCCGTCTTATGGCCATTCGTACACTTCTCAGCCTGCTGCTCGGCGTATTTTTGCTCGGCAGTGGTATTGCCCAGGCGCAAGGCAACTCGTCCTACAAGCTGGCTTCCGGCGATGTCATCAGCGTCAGCGTGTTCGGCGAACCGGATCTGAGCGTTAAAGAGCTGCGCCTTACCGATGCCGGCAGCTTCTCTTATCCGTTTATTGGCGAAGTGCAGGCCAAGGGCAAGACCGCTTCTGAAATCGAGCAGCTGATCGTCAATAAACTCAAGGGTGACTATCTGGTAGATCCGCGGGTTTCCGTCAGCGTCCTGACCTACCGCGAGTTCTATATCAGTGGCGAAGTGAAAACCCCCGGCGGCTACCCGTTTCAGCCCGGCTTGACCCTGCGCCGTGCTGTGGCACTGGCGGGTGGCCTGACCGAGCGCGCCTCGGAAGGGCGCATCACCATCATTCGCGACAATCAGCCGCCCGTGCCGGCAACCCTGGATACGCCAGTCAAACCCGGTGACTCGATCAATATCGATCAGGGTTTTTTCTAGGCTATGACGCAGGGTGGGCTTTAGCCCACCGCACGCTGGTGCAGTTGGCTTGGTGTGCTGAAGCCCACCCTATGCAAAAGAAAAAGCTCATCACGCGTAATATGGCGGACTGTTCTCTGCGCTCCTGAGTCCCCCCTACCTCAGGGTCTGTGGGTTTGCGATGGATAATGTGAGCAGGTTTCAGATGTGCAAGCGACCAGGCTTTTGTGGGAGCGGCGCCTCGCCGCGAAAGGTTTTTTGTAGGAGCGGGCTTGCCCGCGAATGCTTTGCTGGAGTACCGAAAGCGCGCCCTGAAGTAAAAAGATCAGGAGCATTCGCAGGCAAGCCAGCTCCTACAGGGTGAGGTGCGCACCTTCAAGATGAGGCGATGCTTCTACCGGGCAACAGTTAACCGAGCAACACAGAACAACGCGCGTCATAACTTTCAACTTCACAACTTTTCAGAGTCTCTCGCCGTTATGGAACCAACTACCCAAATAAACGAACGCAACCCATTCGGCCAGGCCCAGGACGATGGAAGCGACGAGATCGACCTGCTCAAGCTGTGGAACACCGTCTGGCAACGCAAGTGGAGCATCATCACCCTGGTGCTGGTGGTCAGCATGATCGCTGCACTCTGGGCGAACTCCCTCACGCCCATCTATCAGGCCGAGACTACCCTGCTGATCCAGCGGGACACGCCCAAAGCCGTCTCCTTCGACCAGGGCTATGGTTACGGTGGTTACGACTACGAATTCCTCGACACCCAGTTCGAGCTGCTCAAATCGCGCTCCCTGGCCGAGCGCGTGGTACGCATGCTTAACCTGACCACCGACCCGCAGTTCGACCCACGTCAGCAGCCACCAGCAGAGCCGCCACTGATCGATATCCGCGGCTTTCTGGCCAACTTCGACTTCAACAAAGTAGTGCCAGCCACCCTGCCAGAGGATCTTGAAGTCGAACAGGAAGCCGCCGAGGCGGACATCCTTGAAGAAATCACCAGCCAGGTCATGGGCATCACCAGCGTTTCCCCGGTTCAAAATACCCAGCTGGTAGCTATTCAGGTGGAGATGGAAGACCCGCGCATGGCGGCCGTTATTGCCAATGCGCTGGCGACCGGCTTTATCGAGGGGCAGATGGAAGCCAGCATGGACATGTCCGCGACCGCCACCACCTGGATGAACAGTCGCCTTGGTGAGTTGCGCCTCAAGCTCAAGGACTCCGAAGAGCGGCTGCAAGCGTATCGCGAGAAAGAGAACCTGGTTGATGTTGGCGGTGTCGGCACCATCAGCGCGGCCGAGCTGAGTTCCACCAGCGACCGCATGATCGATGCCCGCCGCCAGCGCGCCGAAGCCGAGAGCCAGTACCGTCAGGTGCAGGGCATGCAGGGCAACTGGGAGCGGCTGGCCAGTGTGCCGGCGGTACTCGGTAACCCGCTGATCCAGACGTTCAAGGGTGAGGAAGCACGCGCCCGTGCCAAGGTCGAGGAATTGTCCCGCCGCTATGGCCCCAAGCACCCGTCCATGCAAGCTGCCCAGTCAGAGCTCAACGCCGCCTCTGCCAGCCTGCGTTCCCAGGTGGAGCAGGTGGTGGCCGGTATCGAGCGTAACTACCAGCTGGCTGTAGCCAATCAAAACTCCTTGCAGGCTTCCGTCAACGCCAACAAAACCCAGATCCAGGATATTTCCCGCAAGGAATTCAAACTGCGTGAACTGCAGCGCGAGGTGGATGCCAACCGTGCGCTGTACGACACCTTCATGAACCGCCTGAAGGAAACCTCGGCCACCGCCGACCTGCAGTCTGCCAACGCCCGCGTGGTCGATAAGGCCATTACGCCTACCTTCCCGGTTTCCCCGCGCAAAGCCCGTATCGTGCTGATCGCTGCCCTGCTCGCGGGCATGCTCGGCGTAGGCCTCACCCTGCTGCTGGAAGCCCTGAGCAATACCTTCAAAGGCACCGAACAAATCGAGAACCGTCTGAACCTGCCGGTGCTCGGCATCCTGCCGTTGCTCAAGGGCAAGCAACGCGGCGAGATGGCGCGCATGTTCAGCAGCGACCAGGACAAGAGCTTTTCCGAATCGATCCGCACCATCCGTACCGGCGTGGTACTCAGCGGAGTGGACCATCCGCACCAGATACTGGTCGTCACCTCTTCGGTACCCGGTGAGGGCAAGAGTTGCGTTGCCTCCAACCTGGCCTTCGCGCTTGGCCATATGGAGAAGGTGCTGCTGATCGACGCCGATCTGCGCCGCCCGACCATGGCGAAGAACTTCAACTTCCCGGTCGGTACGCCCGGGCTGGCCAACCTGATCGCCCATACCGCGCGGCTGGATGAGTGCATCAAGACCGTCGACGGCATCGACGTCATCGGTGCCGGTACCGTGCCGCCCAACCCGCTGGAGCTGCTTTCCTCGCCGCGCTTTGCCAAGGCCATAGAAGTGCTCAAGGGCAAGTACGAACGCATCGTCATCGACTCCCCGCCGACCCAGGCGGTCAGCGATGCACTGGTGCTGTCCACCTTCGCCGACGCGCTGATCTACGTGATCAAGTCCGATGCCACCCACATCCCGCAGATAGAAAGGGGCATAGGCCATTTGCTGCAGAAAAATGCCCCGGTCAAAGGCGTCGTGCTCAACCAGGTCGACATGAAAAAAGCCAAGAAGTCCGGCTACCACTACGGTGGCTACTACGACTACTACGGCTACAACGATGCCAAACCGGCCATACACCCCAGGGCCAAACCCGCCAAGGTCTGACCCCACACGAAACCCGTACTAGCGGGCTTGCCCGCGAATGCTTCACCGAAATACCGAATGCGCCCTGTAGCACAAGGATCAGGAGCATTCGCAGGCAAGCCAGCTCCTACAGAACAAAGCAAAAGCCTCACCGCGAAAACGCCTGACCCACACGAAACCTGTAGGAGCGGGCTCGCCCGCGAATGCTTCACCCGATATCCAGCACAAGCACACAACCCCAGAATCAAAAGCATCGCAGGCAAGCCAGCTCCTACAGGGCCGTGCGATACCGAGGTTTTTGTGGGAACGGCGCCCCGCCGCGAAAGTTTTTTGTAGGAGCGGGCTCGCCCGCAGGGCAGTACGCCGTAACAGAGCCACCTTGAAAGGCTGTAAGCATGTTGTTTACAATTGACCAATGATCAAGTCATTCAAACACAAAGGTCTCAGGGTCTTTTTCACGACTGGCAAGATCAAGGGAATTCAGGCCGACCACGCCAAACGCCTGTCCCGCCAACTGTTCGCCCTGGACGACGCGACCCAAGCCGCCGATATGGACCTGCCCGGATGGCGGCTGCATGCTCTGCAAGGCGAGCTGGCTGGACATTGGTCGGTGCGTGTTTCTGGCAACTGGCGATTGACCTTCCGCTTCATCGGTGAGGATGCCGAGCTGGTCGATTATCAGGACTACCACTAGAGGTTTTGCCCATGCGTATGCACAACCCCCCGCACCCTGCGGAAATCCTTCGAGAGGACGTGCTCCCCGAGCTGGACATCACCATCACCGACTTCGCGGCGGCCTTGGGGTATTCCCGTGTGCATCTGTCCAAGGTGCTCAACGGCCGTGCCTCGATCACGCCCGATCTGGCTGTGCGTCTGGAGCGCGCCGGCATCGGCCGCGCCCGCCACTGGCTGGCCATGCAGGCGAGTTATGAACTTTGGCAAGCCGAGCAGCGCGAACAACCCGCGGTCAAGCGGCTGTATCACCACGCAGCCTGACCAATCAGTGATACGTCACGAAATAAACACATCACGGATAAAAGTAGGCTCTGTACTGGCTACGTGTGGCGCCAGTCGCCGCTTTTGCAGGATGGCTAACGCCAAGCTCAAACGATCAGAGCCGGGGCCGAGATGATTTTTGCAGGAACGGCGCCCCGCCGCGAAAGTTTTTTGTAGGAGCGGGCTCGCCCGCGAATGCTTCACCAGATATCCAGCACAAGCACAAAACCACAGAATCAAAAGCATTCGCAGGCAAGCCAGCTCCTACAGGGCCGTGCGATACCAATGCTCTTTGTAGGAACGGCGCCCCGCCGCGATGCGGGCCTCGAGGCGTTGTGCGGGGATGTATAGTGAATTACAATGTAATTCACTAATGAGGTTCAAATCATGGCAGCAAATCAACTCGTACAGACCCGCATTGATGGCGCAATCAAGGAAGAGGCTGCAGCCGTTTTGGCGGCAATGGGCCTTACCGTGTCCGACGCCGTACGTTTGATGCTGACCAGGGTTGCACATGACAAGGCCTTGCCCTTCGAACCGCTGACCCCCAACGCGGTCACCGTGCAAGCAATGAAAGATGCCAGGGCTGGCAAGGTATTCAAGGCCAACAACATCAAAGGATTGATGGCTGAGCTTGATGCGGACGATTGAATATACCGGGCAATTCAAACGCGACTACAAGCGGGAAACGAAAAGCCGGCATCGAGAGGTGCTCGCTGATGCGCTGGACTCAGTCGTTCAGGACCTGGCAAATGACCAGCCGCTGCAGCCTCGTTACCGAGACCACGCGCTTACAGGCAACTGGAGCGATCACCGGGATTGTCATGTCAAACCCGACTTGGTGCTGATCTACCGCAAGGTGGCAGACAACAGGCTGCAGCTCGTGCGCCTGGGATCACATGCCGAGCTGAGCTTGTGATCACGCTGGAGCGCGGGAACGATCCAAGTCGCCGCTTTTGCAGGATGGGTAACGCCAAGCTCAAACGATCAGAGCCGGGGCCGAGATGATTTTTGCAGGAACGGCGCCTCGCCGCGAAAGTTTTTTGTAGGAGCGGGCTTGCCCGCGAATGCTTCACCAGCTATCCAACACAAGCACACAACCCCAGAATCAAAACCATCGCAGGCAAGCCAGCTCCTACAGAGCAAAGCAAAACCTCACCGCGAAAATACCTGACCCCACACGAAACCCGTAGGAGCGGGCTTGCCCGCGAATGCTTCACCAGCTATCCAACACAAGCACAAAACCCCAGAATCAAAAGCATCGCAGGCAAGCCAGCTCCTACAGAGCAAAGCAAAACCTCACCGTGAAAATACCTGACCCACACATAACCCGTAGGAGCGGGCTTGCCCGCGAATGCCCAACCAACAACAACTACAAATCCCCCCTGACCAAGCACAAGGCTTACCCCGGGGGCACAAAGAAAATGAAAGCAAATACATGAAGATTCTAGTCACCGGCGGTGCCGGCTTTATCGGCTCGGCAGTCATTCGCCA
>DATMWH010000199.1:0-3635 GCA_035562615.1 Pseudomonas sp.
CACGCGCATGAAGAACACCTGCGGCAATTCGAAACGGATACCGTCCTTGTGGATGAAGTAGCGGTCGTAGAGGGTCTGCAGGCCGAGGTAGGTGAACTGCTGGTCACGCTCGTGGTCGATCGCCTTGCCGAGTTTTTCCAGGTCGAAGGTGGCCAGTACCGGATTGAGCAACTCGTACTCGATACCCTTGGCGATGTAGGCCGGCAGCGCCTTGGCATACAGGTCGACCATCTCGTGATGGGTCGCGCTCTCGGCCACGCCGAGGAAGCCCAGGCCTTCGGCGCGGATGCTGTCCATCAGCAGGCGGGCGGTAACGTAGGAGTAGTTCGGCTCGCGCTCGACCAGGGTACGGGCAGTCATTACCAGCGCGGTGCTGACGTCGTTGAAGGACACGCCGTCATACAGGTTCTTCAGGGTTTCGCTCTGGATCAGGCCGGCATCGACTTCGGCCAGATCGGCGCAGGCTTCGCTGATGATGGTGTCCAGACGACCCATATCCAGCGGGCTGAGGCTGCCGTCGGCGAGTTTGACGCGGATGCTCGGGTGCGGCACGGACGGGGTGCCGCCTTTCTGGGCGCGGGCCTGAGCGCGGGATTCGCGGTAGATCACGTAGTCGCGGGCGACTTTCTGCTCACCCGAACGCATCAGTGCCAGTTCAACCTGGTCCTGGATTTCTTCGATATGGATGGTGCCGCCGGACGGCATGCGGCGCTTGAAGGTGGCGCTGACCTGCTCGGTGAGGCGTGCGACGGTTTCATGGATGCGTGACGAAGCAGCGGCAGTGCCGCCTTCCACGGCGAGGAACGCCTTGGTGATGGCCACAGTGATCTTGTCATCGGTGTAGGGCACAACGGTGCCGTTACGCTTGATGACGCGCAGCTGACCGGGGGCGGTGGTGGCCAGATCCTGGGTTGCATCAGTAGCAGGCGCAATGGCCGCCTGGGGGTTCTCGCGAGTGGTTTCTGTCAGCATGGAGTTCTCCGCGTACTTTCTATTTATTGGTTCGGGCTGCACGAATTCAGGCTGTGCAGCGGGGGTGAAGCAGGGTGTGGGCGCCATACCGGCCAATCCACGACCCGAAAACGGGTTTCTACTGCACCACTACAGCTAGTGGTGCGCTATTACCGTCAACACGCCCGGGCGTGCAGCGTCGAAGGTTGACCCGGCGCTGCCGCCGGGTGCCGGCAGATGCTGCTTTGCCGGGGATTTGCGGCCCGCTGGCAGGGTCTGTCAGAGGCCTTGGTCGACGCATTGTTGCTTGTGTTGGTGTTCTGGTCAAAACCCAAGATGTGGGGTCTTTGCCGAGAGTTGATACAAGATAATGCGCTATTGGTCGTACTGCAAGGCAAGTTTCACGGAACAACCTGTGGATAAAGTGTGGGTGGATTGTGGGCAACTGAGCGTTGGCAAGGGCTGGCGCAGCGACTGTCAGGGCTGACCATTCGTCGTCTGCGAAAACGGCCCGATCACTGCCCGTAAGGAATGCCGGGTAGTTCTCAGTACGACACTATATGTAGTGTTTTGCTGGAGGGGTGGCACGGGCTATGCAGACGGCACTTTGGGTTGTTCTGGCATCGCCTCGCGTGGCGGTTGTTGGGTTACGGCCGTTGGCCTAACCCAACCTGCGAAAATCAGGTCATTAACCGGTGGTCAGCCGCGATGCTCACCAGACTGAGCAGGTGCTTGCCCAGCATGGCCTGTTGGCCGTTCAGCAGGCTGCCCTGCGGCCACTGCGGAGCCAGGTCGCGCAGCAGGCGCAATTGCAGCTGGCCATCGGCCGGGCATTCGAGCAGTTCGGCATCCTGAAAATAGAAGCGCTGACCCACCAGCGGAAAGAGTGCCTTGAACAGGCTTTCCTTGCTGCAGAAGGTCAGGCTGACCAGCCAGGCCTGCTCGCTTTCTGGGTAATGCTGCAGGCGTTGCAGTTCATCGGGGGTGAGGATCTGCCCGGCCAGGCGTTGCGCACGGCTGGCGCTCATCAACAGTTCGGCGTCCAGACCGATGCCCTGCCAGTGTTCTTGGCTCGCCACCACGGCGGCCGCCAGACCCTTGCTGTGGGTAATCGAGCCACACAATCCGGCTGGCCAGAGTGGCATGCCGTCGGCATCCTGATCGGGATCACGCGGCTGCTGTGCATGGCTGTGGAGCGCCGCGCGGGCACACAGGCGGCCGGCGAGAAATTCGCTCTGGCGCTTGGCGGCGGCCTGCTGGAGGTGGCCGGGCAGGCGGATGCCTGCCAGCGCAAAGGCATCGCTGCTCAGGGCTGCGGGGTCCAGACGGCAACTGTATAAATGAGCCCCGGGCAGCGGCTGGGCAAAGGGCCACAGCGCTTCAGGTTCAGAGCAGCAGGCAGGCAACGGCATCAGTTTTCCTGGGCGCGATAGGCGCCGGGGGTCAGGCCGGTCCATTTCTTGAACGCCCGGTGAAACGCCGAAGGTTCGGAGAAGCCCAGTTGTTCGGCGATGTCCTGAATGGGTAGCTCATGCCGGCCCAGGTGATAGATGGCCAGGTCGCGGCGCAATTGATCCTTGAGTTCCTGAAAGCTCGAACCTTGCTCACGCAGATGCCGGCGCAGGGTTTGCGGGCTGGTGTTGAGCTGGTGCGCGAGGGCTTCCAGATCGGGCCAGTGGTTGCAGTCGCGACCCAGCAGGCGGCGGATCTGGCTGGGCAGATTGTCGCCGCCATCCGGGCGCGCCAGCAGGTCGGCGGGGGAGTGCTGGAGAAACTGCCGCAGGGTGCGTTCATCCTGCAGCAGCGGCATGTCCAGGTAGCGGGTATGAAACAGCAGACTGGTGCTGCCGGCAGAAAAGCGCCGGGTACAGGGAAACATCAGGTCGTAGGACTCCAGATGCTCCGGTGCCGGGTAGGTAAAGGTGGCTTCTTCCAGGCGGATACGCTGCCCGATCAGCCAGCTGCCCAGCCGGTGCCAGATCACCAGCAGGCTTTCGGTGAGGAAATGGTCGGGGTCCCAGAGGCCGGAGTTGTCGACGCTCAGACGCACCCAGTCGCCTTCACGCTGCAGGTGCAGGCCGGGAGACTGGGGGAACAGGTTGTAGAACAGGATGCCGCGCCGCAGGGCCTTTTCCAGTGTGCGGCAATGGATCGAGGCATGACACATCATGGCGAAGGTGCCGCGCTTGCTCGCCTGCGGGCCAAAGCCCATGTATTCATCGTCCAGGGCTTCCCAGAGCAGCTTGATCAGCAGGGCGAACTGTTCGGCGTCGACGCGGGCGCGGGGTTCTTCCAGCAGCGCCGGCTGGATGCCAGCCTGACGCAGGATGTCCAGACAGTCCCGCCCCTGACGCTGCGCACCGCGCAGCGCGGCACGGACAAAGTGGCTGGGGATGGTGGCTTCGCGCATGGAGGGATTCCGCAAATCGGTCCGGCGATGGTAGGGCCACGGCCCGCTGTGAACAAGCGGGCCGGGCTATTCAGCGCGGATACAGCGGGGGCAGCGGGCTGGTTTCGGTGGGTGCGGCGGCGGTGGTGGCTGCCGGCATGTTGCGGATCGCCTGCCACAGGTCCTTGCCATCCCAGCTTATTTCGCTGGCGCCGTAGAGCGCGCCGTTCAAGCCATCCAGCGCTTCGGACAGCGGTGCGAAGCGCTCGCCCATGTCGGCCAGGGTTTCCGGCTG
>DATMWH010000200.1:0-4057 GCA_035562615.1 Pseudomonas sp.
CACCGCACAGGTCTTGTCGGAAATGGCGGCTTTCAGCGCGTCCAGATCATTGAACGGCACATGGGTAATGCCCTGGATCTTCGGCCCGAAACCATCGGAATACTTTGGCTGCCCGCCCACACTGACGGTGAACAGCGTGCGCCCGTGGAAGCTGTTGGTGGCGGCGATGATTTCGCATTTCTCCGCCCCGAATCGGTCATGTGCCACACGGCGCGCCAGCTTGAAGGCTGCCTCGTTGGCCTCGGCGCCGGAGTTGCAGAAGAACACCTTGTCGGCAAAGGTCGCATCCACCAGTTTCTTCGCCAGACGCAGGGCCGGCTCGTTGGTGAAGACATTGGAGATGTGCCACATGCAATTGGCCTGCTCGGTCAGCGCAGCCACCAGCGCCGGGTGGCAGTGCCCGAGAACGTTCACCGCAATGCCGCCGGCAAAGTCGATCAACTCACGACCATTCTGATCCCAGACTCTGGAGCCTTGACCGCGGACAGGAACAAAAGCCGCGGGTGCATAGTTGGGGACCATGAACTGATCGAAATCGGCGCGCTGGACCGGATCGTGCTGAACGGACATCGGGCTTCTCCTGCCTGAAAGGGCTAGTGATGAAATGATTGTAGGGATTGCTGGTGAGTCGGCATTGTCACGATGCGACAACTTCTTATAGCGCCAACCCGCCCACTGGACATGCTTATGCCAATGCGACAGAAATTATCGCGCAGACGCTATGAAAATGGATAAGGAGAAATGCTGGTTTGATCCAATTGCAGCGACCAAATCAGGAGTGGCAGCCAGAACGGATCATCGAGGGAAGTTCACAGGCTATCTAAACAGCGGATTGGCAGAGCTTGTTTGCAGGCTGCAAGAGAGCTGCCGCACCTTACTCAACCACAGAAACAGCGGTCGATTCGCTCAACTGACGCTGCGAACGCTTGAGTTGGGAGGCCGTTCTGGCGACTTTCAAGCGCAGGCGCAAACGCAAAACCTGTCCCGCCAGCAAACCCAGCAGGCCTCCCGCAATAAAGGCAAAAACCATGTACGCCGCTAGCGGCCATTGCGGCGACGGGTTACCGGCAAAACTCAGCTGAACCAGCACCTGGTTTTCCAGCACGAAAATGACACTGGCCAGCGCAACCAGCAGCAGGGACAACACCAGCAATGCACGCTTGAGCCAAAGCATGATCAGTTCCTATTCAGCAGTCGATCAATCGTCGTTGACGCGATCACGCAACTCTTTGCCCGGCTTGAAGTGCGGCACATATTTACCCTCCAGACGGACCGATTCGCCAGTCTTGGGGTTTCGCCCCACACGCGGCGCACGAAAATGCAGAGAAAAGCTGCCGAAGCCGCGTATCTCAATGCGATCCCCGGTTGATAAGGCTTGTGACATCTGCTCGAGCATGGTCTTGATGGCCAGCTCGACATCCTTGGATGACAGCTGTCCCTGACCGCTTACGATGCGCTCGATCAACTCCGACTTGGTCATGGTTTTCCCTTCTTTTTCAAGCGGCTAGATCATTTCCCCTTGTTTTTAGCACGTCAAAATCGCTTTGAACAGCCCAAACGCAATCAAATCAAGGGGATATGATCAAAAGCAGCACTTTTGCACCGCTCTGGTGCCGATATCGGCAAGGGACAAATTTCAGGCAAAAAAAAGAGGCGACCGAAGTCGCCTCTTTCCAGTTAAACAGCAGAACTTAGTTCTGGTTGTTCATCTGGGCACGGATCAGATCACCAATGGTGGTAGGACCAGTGCTTTCAGTTTCCTGCTTGCGCAGTTCCTTCATCGCATCCTTCTCTTCTTCAACGTCTTTCGACTTGACGGAGAGAGTGATTACGCGGCTCTTGCGGTCGACGCTGATGATCTTGGCTTCGACTTCTTCGCCTTCTTTCAGAACGTTGCGCGCATCTTCGATGCGATCACGGCTGATTTCGGAGGCTTTGAGTACAGCTTCGATGCCTTCAGCCAGGGTGATTACAGCGCCCTTGGCGTCAACTTCTTTAACGGTACCGCGAACGATAGCGCCTTTGTCGTTAACAGCCACGTAGTTGGAGAACGGATCGTCTTCCATCTGCTTGATGCCGAGGGAGATGCGCTCACGCTCTGGATCTACGGAGAGAATAACGGTGTCCAGCTCGTCGCCTTTCTTGAAGCGGCGAACAGCCTCTTCACCGACTTCGTGCCAGGAGATATCGGACAAGTGAACCAGACCGTCGATTCCGCCTTCCAGACCAATGAAGATACCGAAATCGGTGATCGACTTGATGGTGCCGGAGATCTTGTCGCCCTTGTTGAAGCGGCTGGAGAAATCTTCCCACGGGTTGGATTTGCACTGCTTGATACCCAGGGAGATACGGCGGCGCTCTTCGTCGATGTCGAGAACCTGAACGTCCACTTCGTCGCCAACCTGAACCACTTTCGACGGGTGAATGTTCTTGTTGGTCCAATCCATTTCGGAAACGTGTACCAGACCTTCAACACCCTCTTCCAGCTCGGCGAAGCAGCCGTAATCGGTGAGGTTGGTGACTTTGGCGGTAACACGGGTGCCTTCTGGGTAACGCGCTTTGATAGCGACCCATGGATCTTCGCCCAGCTGCTTGAGGCCGAGGGAAACACGATTGCGCTCGCGATCGTACTTCAGAACCTTGACGTCGATTTCGTCGCCAACATTGACGATCTCGGAAGGATGCTTGATGCGCTTCCAGGCCATGTCGGTGATGTGCAGCAGACCATCTACGCCGCCCAGGTCAACAAATGCGCCGTAGTCGGTGAGGTTCTTGACGATACCTTTGACTTGCTGGCCTTCCTGCAGGGATTCCAGCAGAGCATCGCGCTCGGCACTGTTTTCCGCTTCCAGGACGCTGCGACGGGAAACCACAACGTTGTTGCGCTTCTGGTCCAGCTTGATGACTTTGAATTCGAGTTCTTTGCCTTCCAGGTGAGTGGTATCACGCACCGGACGGACATCAACCAGGGAGCCTGGCAGGAACGCACGAATGCCGTTCACGTCAACGGTGAAACCACCTTTGACCTTGCCATTGATAACGCCCTTGACCACTTCTTCAGCACTGAAGGCAGCTTCCAGAACGATCCAGCACTCAGCGCGCTTGGCTTTTTCACGGGACAGCTTGGTTTCACCAAAGCCATCATCTACCGCATCCATAGCAACGTGGACTTCGTCACCGACCTTGATGGTCAGTTCGCCAGCGTCGTTATAGAACTGCTCAAGCGGGATAACGCCTTCGGATTTGAGCCCTGCATGCACGGTAACCCAGTCACCGTCGATGTCGACGATGATGCCGGTGATGATTGCGCCCGGCTGCAAATTGAGGGACTTCAGGCTTTCTTCAAAAAGGTCTGCAAAGCTTTCGCTCATGTTGATTCCTGTTGATCAAGGGCAGGGAATCTGCCCAAACCACATTCCAGACAACGTGGGTTCGTTTAAATTAAAAGAGGCCTGCGGGACTATGACTGGGGTTCCCACACGCCTCCTTGTGTCATCCGGCGATATCGCGTTTGGCGACTTCGCTCAGGATGCGTTCCAGCACCTGCTCGATCGAAAGTTCGGTTGAATCCAGCACAATTGCATCATCCGCCGGTATCAGCGGCGCAACTGAACGCTGGGTATCGCGCGCGTCGCGCACCCGAATCTCTTCAAGAAGACTCGCGAGGTTAACATCTTCACCCTTGCCTTTCAACTGCAGGAAGCGGCGGCGGGCTCGCTCTTCCGCCCCGGCCGTAAGGAAAATCTTCAGGGGTGCCTGAGGAAAAACTACCGTCCCCATGTCGCGCCCATCTGCAATCAGACCGGGCGTTTCAAGAAAGTCGCGCTGACGCTGCAACAGGGCTTCACGCACACAGGGCAATGCCGCCACTTGCGAAGCACCGTCACCTACCTGTTCGGTACGGATCAGATCAGTGACCTCCTCGCCCTCCAGAATGATGCGCTGACCACCCTCCTGCGCGATGAACTGCACGTCCAGATGCGCCGCCAGCGCCTTCAATGCGGGCTCATTGGCCAGATCGATCGCATGATTGCGTGCAGCAAACGCCAGCAAGCGA
>DATMWH010000201.1:0-19588 GCA_035562615.1 Pseudomonas sp.
GATTATCACAGTCTGATTGCAGCACTCCTGCACGATGTGATTGAAGATACCGGAATCAGTAAAAATACTCTGGCCGAACAGTTTGGCGAAACGGTAGCTGAGCTGGTCGATGGCGTTAGTAAACTGACGCAAATCGAATTCAATTCCAAAGCCGAGGCGCAAGCCGAGAATTTCCAGAAAATGGCCATGGCCATGGCGCGCGACATCCGCGTGATTCTGGTCAAGCTCAGCGACCGCCTGCACAACATGCGCACCCTCGAAGTGCTGTCCGGTGAAAAGCGCCGGCGGATCGCCAAGGAAACCCTGGAAATCTACGCCCCCATCGCCAACCGGCTGGGCATGCACAGCATGTATGTGGAATTCGAGGATCTGGGCTTCAAGGCCATGTATCCGATGCGCTCGGAGCGCATCCGCGCGGCAGTCAAGCGCGTGCGTGGCAACCGCAAGGAGCTGGTCAACAAGATCGAAGAGTCGCTGACCCATTGCCTGGCCCGCGAAGGCATGGAAGGCCAGGTGGCCGGCCGCGAGAAGCATCTCTACAGCATCTATCAGAAGATGCGCGGCAAGCGCCGGGCATTCGCCGAGATCATGGACGTGTTCGCCTTCCGCATCATCGTCGACAAGGTGGATACCTGCTACCGCGTGCTCGGGGCGGTGCACAACCTGTACAAACCGTTCCCCGGACGCTTCAAGGACTATATCGCGATCCCCAAAGCCAACGGCTACCAGTCCCTGCACACCACCCTGTTCGGCGCCCATGGTGTGCCGATTGAAATCCAGATTCGCACGCGCGAGATGGAAGAAATGGCCAAGCACGGGATTGCCGCGCACTGGCTGTACAAGGCCGGTGAAGAAGAGCAGCCAAAGGGCAGCCACGCGCGCGCGCGGCAATGGGTCAAGGGCATTGTCGAGCTGCAACAACGCGCCGGTAATTCGCTGGAGTTCATCGAAAACGTAAAAATCGACCTGTTCCCCGACGAAGTCTACGTGTTCACCCCAAAAGGCCGCATCATGGAGCTGCCCAAAGGCTCCACGGCCGTCGACTTCGCCTACGCGGTGCATACCGATGTGGGAAACAGCTGCATTGCCTGCCGCATCAACCGGCGTCTGGCTCCGCTGTCCGAGGCCCTGCAGAGTGGCGAAACCGTCGAGATTGTCACCGCGCCAGGCGCTCGTCCCAACCCGGCCTGGCTGAATTTTGTCGTCAGCGGCAAGGCCCGCACGCATATCCGTCACTCACTTAAGCTGCAACGCCGCTCCGAATCGGTTGCGCTGGGCGAGCGCTTGCTGAACAAAGCCCTGACCGAAATGGACAGTCATCTGGAAAAGCTGCCGGCCGAGCGCCTCAAGCTGGTGCTGGGCGAATACAAACTGGCCGAACCGGACGATCTGCTGGAAGACATTGGCCTGGGCAACCGCATGGCCTACGTGGTGGCCCGGCGCCTGCTTGCCAGCTCACAGGCCATCAGCAACCCTGCCCTCAGCGAAGCACCGCTGGCGATTCGTGGCACGGAAGGCCTGGTGCTGAACTATGCCAAGTGCTGTACGCCGATTCCGGGCGACCCGATCGTCGGTTACCTGTCGGCCGGCAAGGGCATGGTCGTGCACCTGGAAAGCTGCAAGAACATCAGTGAGTTGCGCAACAACCCGGACAAATGCATCGCCCTCTCGTGGGCCAAGGACGTGGTGGGCGATTTCAATGTCGAGCTGCACATCGAACTGGAACACCAGCGCGGTCTGATTGCCTTGTTGGCCGCTACCGTCAATGGTGCTGACGGCAATATCGAAAAAGTCAGCATGGATGACCGCGACGGCCGCATCAGCGTGGTACAGCTGGTCGTCAGCGTCGGCGACCGTGTCCACCTGGCCCGCGTGATCAAGCGGCTGCGGGCACTCAAAGGCGTTCTGCGCATTACCCGTGTGCGCACCTGATCCCGAATTCCTTCACGCAAACATCCTCTGGAGTACTTATGAGCAAATCTGTCATCAGCAGCGACAAGGCACCCGCCGCCATCGGCACCTATTCGCAGGCGATCAAGGCCGGCAACACGCTGTACATGTCCGGGCAAATCCCGCTGGACCCGAAAACCATGGAGCTGGTCGAGGGCTTTGAAGCCCAGACCGTGCAGGTGTTCGAGAACCTCAAGGCCGTCGCTGAAGCTGCCGGCGGCTCGTTCAAGGACATCGTCAAACTGAATATCTTCCTCACCGACCTGAGCCACTTCGCCAAGGTCAATGAGGTCATGGGGCGTTATTTCGAGCAGCCTTATCCGGCACGCGCAGCCATCGGCGTGGCCGCATTGCCACGCGGTGCTGCGGTGGAAATGGACGCCATTCTGGTCCTCGAGTAAGCCCCTTGAGCGGGAGTCGGTGCGCCGACTCCGACTGCCTGCCCGGATAACGGTCGATTGCCATGCCACGCCTGCCATGTCTGCTGCTCTGCCTGACCCTGCTGGGGGGATGCGCCAGCCAGATCAAAGACCCCGGCGGCGTCTGGATCAATCAGGCCGCCATTGAGGCGGCGGTGGAAACCGGCCGGCTGCGCGAAGCGTTGCTGACCTATGGACCGAATCTGGAATGGCAGATCGACACCGCCCGAAAGACCGCCACCTTCAGCAATGGCTTCGAACTGGAAGAGGGCACGCTCAGTGGCGAACAGGCGCAGCGCTGGTCAGTCAGCTTCTATGGCGAAACCCAAGAATTCCTGGCGCTGCGTGACAATGCGCTGATCCAGGAAGCGGGCGCGACCTGGCCAGAGCAGCAATTCGTCAAAGCGCAGCCGACAACCCTGGCAGAAAGCCCGGTCGGCAGCCGTTTTGAACACAGCCTGTATCAGGCCTTTCTCGGTGGAACCTGGAAAATCCGGCAGGGCTCAGGCCAAGGCGGGCTGGTGCTGTTCCATGCCGACGGGCGCATCGAAGGTCTGCCTGCCAGCGAGCGTTTTGCCCTGTGCCTGGCCGGTGACTGCGCCGCCATGAGCGGTGAGCATGACAGCCTTTGGCTGCAACTGGGCCCGGAAGGCAAACCGTGGATTTTCCGCCTTGAAGGGGAAAAGCTGCAGATTTTCGCCGCTCTCAATCGCGCCCAGCCCGATGAAATGCCGGATCTGTATCCCGGCGAGTTGCACTGGCTGCTGGAACGCCAGTAAGCGGCAACGGCCGGCTAATCGGTTGCCAGAATCGCCGCATACCCCTGCCGATAATCCGCGTAGCGCGGCACCCAACCCAGCGCCCGGGCGCGGCTGTTGCGGCAACGCTTGCTGCCGGCGCGACGAATGCTGGTCTCGGCCGACCAATCGGTTACGCCCAGATAATCACGCAGCCAGGCCACCACCTCATGCAGGGGCGCAGGGCAGTCATCGACACCGATGTACAGCGGCTCCAGCGCCTGGCCGCGCTGATCGGCCTGCAGCACAAAGGCCAGCAGGCCGGCGGCGTCATCGGCATGAATACGGTTGCCGTAGAGTGGTGGCTCACTCGCCACCCGATACCCCTGACGCACCTGATTGAGCAGCCAGGCCCGCCCGGGGCCATAGATACCGCTTAGCCGCACCACACTGGCCGGCCATTCGCTGGTCAGCAGCAACTGCTCGGCTTCCAGCAGGATGCGCCCGGAATAGCCTTCAGGTTCGACCGGTGACGACTCGTCAACCCATTCACCGCCCTGCTGGCCATACACGCTGGTGCTGGAAACAAACAACACCCGGCGTGGCATTTGCCCATGCTCACGCAGCCAACCCAGCACATGGCGCAAGCCTTCGACATAGGCGGCGCGATAACCGGCTGCGCTGCTTTCATTGGCCGCCGCGCAATACACCAGATAATCCAGCGGGCCAACCGGCCAGTCGGGCGGACACTGTGATTGAGCTAGATCACCAGCCACCGGCAACACGCCTTGCGGCAAATCCGAAATGCTGCGGCGCAGTCCGTGCACCCGCCAACGCTGGTTCAGCAAGCGACTGGCCAGCCGACCACCGACATCCCCACAACCGGCAATCAGCAACGACGGCGACATGGCCATAAACCTTCTCCATGGACAAAGTGCGCAGCCTACCCCGCACTGCCTTGTGGGCCAAGCAGGGGGTGTGCGTTTTACAAACACCCGCCGCTCATCGAAATCCCTGCGCCTTAAGCTGCCTTTTCGCCGGTTTTCAGGTGCGCCTTAGCCTGCGGGCGCGGCCGTAACACGCACGGTACGCGCTGCCATCAAGCGCCGGCCGGCGCGTTTGCGCAGCCAGATAATCACGCCTGTGAGCGACAGCATCGCGACCAGCACGCCGAGCAGCGACACCAGGATCCGCCCCGGGAGGCCGAGGATACGCCCCGAGTGCAAGGGAAACTGTGCCTGCATGAACAGGTCGCCGGCACTGCCCTGACCCGGAATATCTGCCGAGAGAATGCGGCCATCAGCCGCGTCCAGGGTGACCCACGGATTGCCCAGACCACCATCGCCATGCTCGTCACCGGGCGCGAAGAAGCTGACACCATAGAGGGCGAATTCGGCCGAATAAAAGATACCGCCGGGCGGTACCGCGACGCCGCGCGAGTGCATTTCCGTCTGGGCCAGTGCAATCGCCTGTTCGCGCGTCAGCCCGGGTTCCGGCGTCTGCTCCAACAATAATGGTGTGCGCTGTTCGAAAGGGCTCGGGGAGAGGGTGGAAAACAGATTGACCAGTGGCCGCATGACCTGGAACTGCAAGTTCATCGACACCGAGGTAACGGCCATCAGCAACAACAACCCCCACAACCAGACCCCGCCGGAACGGTGCAAATCGAAGTTGAGCTTGTAACCACCCTGCCGCCAGCGGAATGCCAGCGACTTGCGCCAGCTGCGCCAGGTGGGGAATGCAATCCACAACGCAATGCCACTGTCGATCACCCAGACAATCGAGATCAGCCCGAACAACAGCATGCCCAGCGGCAGGCCAAAGCCATCGGGAATGTGCAGGCTGTAATGCAGCTTGTAGAGGAACGGCATGAGGTTTTCCCGGCTCAGCGAAATGGCACCCCACAGGCGCTGGCCCAACACGGCACCGCTGACCGGATCGAGCGCCAACTGATCGAACTCCAGCGCCGGCCATTTGCCATGGGCGTCCGGGCGCGGCTGCACCTGCAGCCCGAGGCTGTGACCGGGCTCCTGATGCAGCGGCAGATAACTCACGCGGATACGCGGATCGCCAGCCTCCAGCTGATTGGCCAGGGCCAGTGGATGCTGAACCGGTCCGCTCGAGGAAGCCTTGAACAGATGTGGATTCAACCATTCATCCAATTCGTGATCCCAGGCAATCAGCGCCCCGGTAAGCCCCGCGACCAGCAGAAACAGGGCAATGAACAAACCGAACCAGCGGTGCAGAACAACCAGTGTCGCGCGCATCGAAACCACCTCTCCAGGAAAACCACAGGCCCCGCGGCTTGCAGGGCCACGGCTGCTTTAGTAGTTCCAGCTGACGCTCAGGCTGGCATTGCGCGGCGCGCCGTAATAGGCCTGATCCCAGTACAAACTGGTCAGGTACTTCTCATCGGTCAGGTTGTTCAGATTGGCCGCCACACTCCAGTTCGGATCAATCTCATAGCCGGCCATCAGGTTGATCAGGCCATAAGCATCCTGCTCTGCCACGCCGTTATGTACCTCGCTTTGCCAGTTCCAGCTGGCCCCGACCTTGAGTTGCTCAAGTTGCGGAATGCGGTAGCTTGCCGAGCTGCGTACCAGATGTTTGGGCGTATAGGGGCGCACATGCTGGCCCGCACTGTCGGTGATATCGACAAAGGTATAACCGGCGTTGGCCTGCAGGCCCTTGAACAGCTCACCGGACATCTCCATTTCCCAACCCTGGCTTTCGATGCCCTGCAAGGCCCGGTAATAGGTCGTGCCGCCGCTTATGCCGGCGACTTCCGGCAGGTTGTCCTGCTTGGTCTCGAATATCGCCAGACTGACATCCAGGCGATCGTCCATGAGTTCGCCCTTGATACCGACCTCGTAGTTCTCGCCTTCCAGCGCATCGAGGCGACTGCCTTGCTGATCGGTTTTGGTTTGCGGGTTGAAGATCTCGGTGTAACTGGCATACAGCGAGTAGTCTGCAGACACGTCATAGACCAGACCGGCATAGGGCACCACTTTGCCGTTGTACTCGGTCGACTTGCTCTCGCCGTAGCTCTGGCCCTCGCTTTCAACATTCATCACCCGCGCGCCGCTAATCAGCTTGAGGCTGTCAGCCAAACTGAAGCGCGCCACACTGTAGGCACTCTTCTGCCGATCCGTGAAATCGGCAGTGGCGCTGGCCGCATTAAACAGCGGCAGCGGATAGTTGCCAGTCCATTCCTGCAGCGGTGGCAATGCCGTACCGAGCGTCTCGCCATACAGCGACAGCTCTTTTTGCACGGATTTCGACCAGTTACCACCCACTACCAATTCATGCTCACGCCCGGCCAGGCTGAACGGACCCGACGCGTAGAGATCGGCGGCATCCTGGGTGTTTTCGTTGTCGAAGCGCAGTGGATAGCTAAACAGACCCAGACCGCTGTCTTGCGCGGGAGCACCGTACATGTAGAACAGATCGCCATCACCCTTTTGCTCGGTGTGCGTCAGGGTTGCCTTGGCCTGCCAGCCACTTCCCAGCTCCTGAACCAATTCGGCAAAGGTGCGGTTTTCCTGGTTATTCCAATAGGCCCAGTCGGACGAGGTGCTGGTGGAACGCGAGAAATCGGTCGCCACTCCGTTGCTGTAAGCCAGTGGCAACGCTCCCCACATCGGGCTGTTGGCATCGGTTTTTTGCAGTGAATGCCCCAGGGTGAACAACGTGCTGTCACTCAGATCCATCTCGACGACCCCGAGAAACACGTTCTTTTCCCGCGAGTAACGATCCAGATAAGAATTTTTGTTCTCATTGGCGTAAACCATCCGCCCACGCACATTGCCGGACTCGGTCAGGGCTCCGGAAACATCCGCGTCAACCCGGCGCATGTCCCAGGAGCCCACCGTGGCGTCGATGCGGGCCTGGGTTTCTGCCGTCGGACGCTTGCGGATAAAGTTGACCGTCGCCGACGGATTGCCGATCCCGGACATCAAGCCGTTGGCGCCGCGCAACACCTCGATCCGCTCAAACAGCGCGGTATCCAGATCGCCCGCCATATTTCCGTAGACAAACGGCAAGCCGACGCCATCGAACTGAAAGTTGTCGATATCGAAGCCGCGCGAGGTGAAATAGGTTCGATCCGTTTCCACCCGCTCCACGTTGATCCCGGTGACGTTTGCCAGCGCCTGGGTCACGCTGGTCAAGCGGAAGTCATCCATCTGAGCGCGGGTCAGCGTGGACATCGATTGCGGGGTTTCGCGCGGGGTCAGGTCCAGTTTGGTGGCCGTGCTGTCGCTGGTGGCCTTGTAACTGTCTTGCTGCTCCTCAGTGTCCAAATTGTCTTGCACCAACAATGGCTGCAATTCAACCGGCTGACCGGCTTCCAGCTCAGCCGCGTGCGCCGGCGCCCCCAGCAACAGCGACACCACCAATAAAGCCCTACCCTTGCTATTTGACTGCACAGACACCCCCTGAAAACGCGACAAGACTTTCAGCCGACCGTCCAGCCAGGCCGAAGTCAGCGGCAATATGCCGTCGCTTGCGAATATTAATGAGAACTATTATTGTTATCACCGGCGTGCGACGTCAACTTTAATAAGATTTATTATCAATAACGTCGCCCGCCTTGCCGCTGCCTTGACTCGCCTTTAGCCGCGGCCTCAAGCTCTGCAGCCCCTTGCCACCGTGACTTCCACAGGTTTGCCCTATGCTTTTCTGGTCTTTTCTGATTTCGCCCGCGCACCGATTCGGCCCAAACTGCCGGCCGGCCCGGTACGCAGCGGCGCTGCTCTGTCTGCTGCTGTCCATCACGCCGCTGGCTCACGCAACAGAACCCGCCAGCAACGTACCGGGTACACCCGCAGCCTCCGCGGCACAGGCTCTGCCCCCGGCAGATCAGGCCAGTACCAACCTTCCGGAAGCGGACATGTCGCCCTGGGGCATGTACCAACAGGCCGACATCGTCGTACAGAGCGTCATGCTCGGCCTGCTGCTGGCCTCGGTGATCACCTGGACCATCTGGCTGGCCAAGAGCCTGGAGCTGTTCGCCGCACGCCGGCAGCTGGGGCGGGGCTTGCAGGCATTACGCCAGGCGAAAGACCTTGGGGAAGCGCAGCGCAACGTGCCGCCGGATTCGCCAGCCGGCCAGCTGTTGCTCGATGCCCGCGAAGAATTGCAGTTGTCCGCTACAGCGCGGGACCCCGCAGGCACCAAGGAGCGCGTCAGTTTCCGCCTGGAACGTCTGGTGGCTGCCAGCGGCCGGCAGATGAGCAAGGGCACCGGCGTGCTGGCTACTATCGGCGCCACCGCACCCTTCGTCGGACTGTTTGGCACCGTGTGGGGCATCATGAACAGCTTCATCGGCATCGCCAAAACACAAACCACCAATCTGGCAATCGTCGCGCCAGGCATTGCCGAAGCCTTGCTCGCCACCGCCATGGGATTGGTCGCCGCCATTCCTGCCGTGGTGATCTACAACCTGTTTGCCCGCGCCATCGGCAGCTACAAGGCGCAACTCACCGATGCCGCTGCGCAGGTCCTGCTGCTGGTCAGTCGCGATCTGGATCAAGCACCGGCAGCCGACAAACTGCACATAGTGCCAAGGGTCCAGGGCGCATGAGTCTGCACCTGCACGATGGCGGCGACGAGCTGCAGGAAACCCACGAAATCAACATGACGCCGTTCATCGATGTGATGCTGGTGTTGCTGATCATCTTCATGGTCGCGGCGCCACTGTCCACCGTGGACATCAAGATCGAGCTGCCGGAGGCTAACGCCACACCGCAGCCGCGCCCGGATCAGCCGCTGTACCTGAGTCTGCGCGAAAATGGTCAGTTGTTCCTTGGCAACCAGCCGATCCAGCAGGAACAACTCGCTCCGTTGCTCGACCAGCAGACCCAAAACAACAAGGAGACCACCGTTTTCCTGCGCGCCGATCAGGACGTCGCCTATGCCGAGCTGATGGCGCTGATGAATAACCTGCGACAGGCGGGCTACCTGAAAATCGGCCTGGTCGGACTGGAGGCCAGCGGGCAACCATGAACCCTGATCCGGGCGCCCGCCCGCGCTGGATAATCGCGCTGTTACTGGTCATCGCCTCGCATCTGCTGTTCGCGCTGGGGGTACGGCACTGGCCACAACCCGTGCCGGTCACGGAGCAACCCGCCGCGCTGCTGATTGAGTTGGCACCGCAACCGCAAGTGACTCCAGCCCCCAAGCCCGCCGTGCAGCCGCCCGCGGCAAAACCCGTGGCGCAACCGCCCGCCAAGGCAAAACCGCTGGCAAGCACCGCCAAACCCCAGACCAAACCGCTGAACAAACCGCACATCGCCCCTGCCGAGCCGGTCGCCAAGGTCCCGCCCGAACCCGTCAACCCCAGCCAAACAGTGGTTGCCGCAGCCGCCGCGCCGGCACAGTCATCGTCGAAAACCGCCGAGGCTAACTGGCAAAACCGCCTGCTCAACCATCTGGCGCGCTACAAGCGCTATCCGGACGATGCTCGGCGGCGCGGGGCACACGGCTTGAACTCACTGCGGCTGGTCATAGACGGCGCGGGGCAGGTCGAAAGCTTTGCACTGGTTAAGCTGTCGGGCAGCCCGTCGCTGGATCGCGCCACCCTGCAGATGATCCGCCGCGCCCAGCCCCTGCCTGCCCCGCCGCAAGAGCTGTTGGAGGATGGCCGGGTAGAGGTGATCGCCCCGGTCAGTTACACACTGGACAAGCGATAAGCACGCAGCGCTTGGTTGGCTGAATAGTTGCGACTATGCTTCAGGCTCCTCTGATGGATATTCGCTATGACCCTCACCGAACTGCGCTACATCGTCACCCTCGCCCAGGAACAACACTTCGGCCACGCCGCCGAGCGCTGCCATGTCAGCCAGCCGACCCTGTCGGTGGGAGTCAAGAAGCTCGAGGACGAGCTGGGCGTGATGATCTTCGAGCGCAGCAAGAGCGCCGTGCGCCTGACACCGGTCGGTGAAAGCATCGTCGCGCAGGCGCAACGGGTGCTGGAGCAGGCCCAGGGCATCCGCGAACTGGCACAAGCCGGCAAGAACCAGCTGGCCGCGCCACTCAAGGTGGGCGCCATCTACACCATCGGCCCGTACCTGTTCCCGCACCTGATCCCGCAGTTGCACAAGGTCTCGCCCAACATGCCGCTGTACATCGAAGAGAACTTCACCCACGTGCTGCGCGACAAACTGCGCAACGGCGAACTGGACGCGATCATCATCGCGCTGCCATTTCAGGAAGCCGATGTACTGACCCTGACGCTCTACGATGAACCGTTCTGCGTGGTGATGCCGGCCAGTCATCCGTGGACGGCAAAACCCAGCATCGATGCTGCCCTGCTGAATGACAAAAGCCTGCTGTTACTCGGCGAAGGCCACTGTTTCCGCGATCAGGTACTGGAAGCCTGCCCGGCGACCGGCAAAGGCGGCGCCGGGCATCTGCATACCACCGTCGAATCCAGCTCGCTGGAAACCATTCGCCACATGGTGGCCTCCGGGCTGGGAATATCCGTATTGCCGCTCTCGGCAGTCGACAGCCATCACTACGCACCGGGCATTCTGGCCATTCGTCCGCTCAGCGCGCCGGTGCCGTTTCGCAGCGTGGCGATTGCCTGGCGCGCCAGCTTTCCGCGGCCCAAGGCAATCGAGATGCTGGCCGACTCCATCCGCCTGTGCTCGGTCAGCAAGTCTGCCAACATTCCTGTTAATTGACCGATGACCGAACTGTCACAGGTCCCGCTGACCGCGCTCAAAGGTGTGGGCGCCGCGCTGGCGGAAAAGTTTGCCCGCGTCGGCCTGGAAAACCTGCAGGACATCCTTTTCCACCTGCCGCTGCGCTATCAGGACCGCACCCGGGTGACGCCGATCGGCGCCCTGCGCCCGGGTCAGGATGCAGTGATCGAGGGCGTGGTGGCCGGCGCCGATATCGTCATGGGCCGCCGCCGCAGTCTGCTGGTGCGCCTGCAGGATGGCAGCGGCACCCTGAGTCTGCGCTTTTATCACTTCAGTCAGGCGCAGCGTGACGGACTCAAGCGCGGCACGTCCCTGCGCTGCTATGGCGAAGCACGTCCCGGCGCCTCCGGGCTGGAAATCTACCACCCGGAATACCGCGCGCTCAGCGCCAGCGAAGGCGCCCCGGTCGAGCAGACACTGACACCGATCTACCCGACCACCGAAGGCCTGACCCAGCAGCGCTTGCGCCAACTCAGCCAGCAGGCGCTGGCGCGACTCGGGCCACACAGCCTGCCGGACTGGCTGCCGGCCGAACTGGCCCGCGAATATCAGCTCGGCCCACTGGATGAGGCCATTCGCTACCTGCATCGGCCGCCGGCTGGCGCCGATCTGGAGCAGCTCGCCGAGGGCCAGCACTGGGCGCAACGGCGGCTGGCGTTTGAAGAACTGCTCACCCATCAACTGTCACTGCAGCGGTTGCGCCAGTCGGTGCGCTCACAGCACGCACCAGCCCTGCCGGTGGCGCGCATGCTGCCGCAGCGGTTCCTGCAGAACCTCGGCTTTCAGCCGACCGGCGCGCAGCAGCGGGTCGGTGCAGAAATAGCCTATGACCTCAGCCAGCACGAACCGATGCTGCGCCTGGTGCAGGGCGACGTGGGTGCCGGCAAGACCGTAGTTGCCGCACTGGCCGCCTTGCAGGCACTGGAAGCCGGTTATCAGGTGGCGTTGATGGCGCCGACCGAGATCCTCGCCGAGCAGCACTTCCTGACTTTCAGCAAATGGCTGGCACCGCTGGGCATTGAGGTCGCCTGGCTGGCCGGCAAGCTCAAGGGCAAAGCCCGCACCGCGGCACTGGCGCAGATCGCCGGCGGCACGCCGATGGTGGTCGGCACCCATGCGCTGTTTCAGGACGAGGTGCAGTTCCAGCGGCTGGCGCTGGCGATCATCGACGAGCAGCACCGTTTTGGTGTGCAGCAACGTCTGGCGCTGCGACAGAAGGGTATCGACGGCCGCCTCTGCCCACACCAGCTGATCATGACCGCCACGCCGATCCCGCGCACTCTGGCCATGAGCGCCTACGCCGATCTGGACACCTCGATCCTCGACGAACTGCCCCCCGGCCGCACGCCGGTAAATACCCTGGTGATCGGCGAGAACCGGCGCCTTGAAGTGGTCGAGCGGGTGCGCGCCGCCTGCCGCGAAGGGCGGCAGGTGTACTGGGTGTGCACGCTGATCGAGGAATCCGAAGAGCTGACCTGTCAGGCCGCCGAAACCAGTTTCAGCGAACTGTCGGCGGCCCTGCCGGAAGTGCGCGTCGGCCTGATCCACGGGCGCATGAAGCCAGCGGAAAAAGCCGCCGTGATGGACGAATTCAAACAGGGTCGCTTGCAGCTGCTGGTGGCTACCACGGTGATCGAGGTCGGCGTCGACGTGCCCAATGCCAGCCTGATGATCATCGAAAACCCCGAGCGGCTCGGACTGGCGCAGTTGCACCAGCTACGCGGCCGGGTCGGGCGTGGCAGTGCCGTCAGCCATTGCGTGCTGCTGTATCAGGCACCGCTGTCACAACTGGGCCGTGAGCGCCTGGCGATCATGCGCGAAACCACCGATGGTTTTGTGATTGCCGAGAAGGATCTTGAACTGCGCGGCCCGGGTGAAATGCTCGGCACCCGCCAGACCGGCCTGCTGCAATTCAAGGTCGCCGATCTGCTGCGCGATGCCGACCTGCTGCCCGCCGTGCGCGATGCCGCACAGACCTTGCTGGAACGGTGGCCGCAGCATGTCAGCCCGTTACTGGAGCGCTGGTTGCGGCACGGCCAACAATATGGCCAAGTGTGATAAACCTCTCCTCAACGCTACACAGGTAACACCTATTCCAGCCCGAGCTCTGGTTATACTCAACGCATTGCTTCTTCCGGAACACGACCATGATTGACGCTGCGCCAGCCCCCGAATCCACCCCGCATGCCCCGACGATCATCCTGCAGTTGCTCGACAAGCTGGGGGTCCGGGCCGAAGTGCTCGCCGACAGCGCTGAGCTGCCTTCCTCCCAGCGCCTGCAGGCCACCCTGCTGGAAGACGCCGTCGGCGCGATGCTGGTGCTGTTTACCCAGGATCAGCTGCTCGATCTCAACCATCTGGCCGAACTGACCGGGCGCCAACTGGTGGCCGTCAAGCCCGAACGCCTGCAACGCATGCTCGACAAGCACCAGCTCGGCTGTTTGCCCGGTCTGCCGCCACTGACCAGCTCACCGTGCATCTACGACGAGCGCCTGCTGCAGCAGGACAGTCTGCTGGTCGAGTCCGGTCAGCCGGGGGTTCTGCTCAACATCAGCAGCGAGTCGTACAAGAGCATGCTGGGCAAGGCCAGTGCCGCCCGTTTCGCTGTGCCGCTGGCGAACATAACGCTGAATCTCAAGCGCCCGGATGATGACCGCGCAGAAATCAGCAAGGCCGTGGAGACCTTCACCGCACGGCGCATCCAGAAGCGCCTGGAAGAAACCATTGAAATTCCGCCGCTGCCGGAAACTGCGCAGAAAATCATCAAGCTACGGGTGGATCCGGACGCCACGGTAGACGACATCACCGGCGTGGTGGAGACCGATCCGGCGCTGGCGGCGCAGGTGGTCAGCTGGGCCGCTTCGCCTTACTACGCCGCCCCCGGCAAGATCCGCTCGGTGGAAGACGCCATCGTCCGCGTACTGGGCTTTGATCTGGTGATCAATCTGGCGCTGGGACTGGCACTGGGCAAGACCCTGAAGCTGCCCAAGGATCATCCGCAGCAAGCCACGCCCTATTGGCAGCAGGCGATCTACAGCGCTGCGGTGATTGAAGGACTGACCCGCGCCATTCCGCGCGCGCAGCGTCCGGAAACCGGCCTGAGTTATCTGGGCGGTTTGCTGCACAACTTCGGCTATCTGGTGCTGGCCCATGTATTCCCGCCGCATTTCTCGCTGATCTGCCGGCATATCGAGGTCAACCCGCACCTCAACCACGGCTATGTCGAACAGCATCTGCTGGGCATTACCCGTGAACAGATCGGCAGCTGGCTGATGCGCTTCTGGGATATGCCGGAAGAGCTGGCGACCGCCCTGCGTTTCCAGAATGACCCGGACTATGCCGGCCCGCACGCGATGTATGCCAACCTGCTGTGCCTGTCGCTGCACCTGATGGCCAGTCGCGGCATCGGCAGTGAACCGCTGGGCGATCTGCCGCAGCCTTTGCTGGAGCGGCTGGGCATCAGCCGCGAGAAGGCCGAAGAGGCCATCGACAAGGTCCTGCAGGCCGAAGCGGCCTTACGGGAAATGACGGTCCAGTTCAATCACCCGCACTGAGGCTACTCCAGCGTGGCGCGGCGCGAGGCAAACACGTGCGGCAAGGCTTCGGCACTGGCCGCCAGCAGATTCTTCAACGGCACTTGCTCATACAGCTCGGCATAGGCCTGTAATTCTTCGCTGGGAATCTGCCGGTAGGCGTAAAGCATGAACGACTCAATTGACCGGCCACTGGACTGGCGCAGCAGGTCGAGCTGCGCCGCGGTCAGCTCGCTTAACGCCTGCTCGTCGGGATTCGCCCCACGGGCCTTGAGCGCCATCCATGCCTGCGTTTTGCCAATTTCATAACGCAGCAGGGCCGACAGCTCGGTGGAATAGGCCGCAGCATCCAAACGACGCACCAGCTCCAGTCGCGCCGGCAGAGGCGGGCGGCTCGACAACTGTTCGCGGTAAGCCTTCAGACCCGCATCGCCTTCGGTGCCAACCGCCAGCTCAGCATCCACAAAGCGTTTGGCCAGCGGGCTTTCCAGCAGACTGATGGCTTGTTGTACCTGCTGCGCGTCCACGCTGGAAGCGACCCGCCCGGCCAGTTGCGCGCACATCAGATCCGCATTGAACAGGCGCTGCAGTTGCTCATCCTCAGTCTGCAGCCCTTGCATCAGCAGTGGCCCGCTCTGCTCGCAGAGCAACCGCAGGCCGGCCAGATCAAAGGCCCGCTGGAGGGCCTGCGAGGTTGGCGGCTCAGCGGCCTGGAGCAGACTGGTCAGCAGCAGGGCGGCGAGCAGCAGGAAAATTCGCATGGTCAGAACTCAGGGGTGAGCAGTCTGCCCAGATTAGTCAATTGGCCGCCCGGCGACCAGCCGCATCGGCACGGCTTACGGCGCCTTGGCCGCGGTTGCGGATTTGCCCGCAAACAGCTGCTTGATCAGCCCCTGAAACCAGATCAGCAGCAGCGGATTGCCTTTGACCTGAAGTTCCCGGCTCTGGATACCCTGCATGAAGGCCA
The DNA here is from genome assembly GCA_035562615.1 of Pseudomonas sp. GTDB lineage: Bacteria > Pseudomonadota > Gammaproteobacteria > Pseudomonadales > Pseudomonadaceae > Aquipseudomonas. The sequence goes on from DATMWH010000201.1 coordinate 15,313, forward strand.
GTTGCTTGTTGGCCGCCGTGAGGGTGGCCAGCGCGCTGGCCGCATCCTTGAAGGCGAGGCCGAACGCCGCTTCGCTGGCGCGCCCCGAGCGGCTGCTGACGCGCTGGTCTTTGACCACAAAATGCCGGGCGACCTTGTCGTCCAGGGTAAAGAGTTCGAAGGTCAGGTCCTTGTCGGACAAATGCTGGCGAAACGCCGGATTGCGCCAACTGGCGAACGCCATCAGCAGACCCAGCAGCCAGAGCAGAAAGCGGAACTTCATTGATACAGCCTAAAGACAGGGAGGCGGGGATTGTAACGGCTGCAGAGGATAAGGCGGGAGGAGATATCCCCGGAGTCCGGTCGACTCCGGGGGCAGGTCTCAATTGACCGCGTCTTTGAGCGACTTGCCGGGCTTGAACGCCACGGTGTTGCTGGCCTTGATCTTGACGGCCTCACCGGTTTGCGGATTCTTGCCAGTACGGGCGCCGCGGTGACGCTGAATAAAGGTGCCGAAACCGACCAGAGTGACACTGTCCTTGCGGTTCAGTGCGTTGGTGATTTCATCCAGGACAACATTGAGAACGCGATTGGCCTGATCCTTGGTGAGGTCGGCCTTGTCAGCGATAGCGGCAGCAAGTTCGGGTTTGCGCATAAATGCCTCGAGCAATTTTATTATTGTTGCGTGCCGCTCAATCCGAACGGCAACCAGCAAGGCACATCGGTACGAATGTGCCAGACCCCACGCAGAATGGCACGGCATCTGGCCCCGCGCCAGTCTGCAGGCGGGTTTATCCGGCCAAATTCATGACTTACCCGACAAATTTTCGGCTAATCAGAGCAATAACGCCGGCAGCTCTTTGTTCAGGGCGAGCTTTTCCTGCACGGCTGCACCCGTCAGTGCATAACCGAGCAGCCGACCTTCAGCATCCCGATACAGCACCTTGAGATCACTGCCAGACCCTTCAGCCAGCCAGCTTCCCGAACAGCCCCGCGGTGGCGGCGACACCACCAGCGGACAGACCGGGGTCTTCACCGTGACCGGCATTGGCCCGTAACTGACCCGCGTCGGATTCCCCGCCAGGGTTTGCGCCAGTGCCCGTGCACCGGTCATCAGCGGTAGCACGTAGAGCAGATTGAGGCCATCGACCTCCGCACAGTCGCCGAGCGCGTAGATATTGGCGTGCGAGCTTTGCAGCAGACGGTCAACACTGATCCCGCGCGCACAGGCCAGCCCGGCCTGTTCCGCCAGCGCGGTGCGCGGGCGCAGGCCAACAGCCGAGAGCACCAGATCACACGACACCCGGGTGCCGTCCGACAACTCCGCCAGCAACGCGTCGCCCGTATGCTCAAGACGCTTGAGTACCGGTCCCAGATGAAAGCGCACACCCAGACTTTCCAGCCCGGCCTGCACGGCACGGGCCGCCTCGACCGGCAGCAGACCGGGCATCACCTGCTCGCAAGGCGCGACCAGCTCGACCTGATAGCCACCGGCGGTCAGATCGTTGGCAAATTCGCAACCGATCAGACCGGCGCCGAGCACCAGTACGCGCTTTTTCCCGGCAGCCGCCGCGCAGAATCGCGCGTAGTCCTGCAGATCATTGACCGCCAGGATCAGCGCCTGGGCATCCCCTTCAACCGGTACACGAATCGGTTCCGCGCCCCAGGCCAGCACCAGATCGCGATACTCCACCGCCTCTTCGCCGATCCAAAGACGCTTGTGTTCCGGATCGATAGCGGTGACGCGGGTATGGGTACGCACCTCGGCATTCAGCTGCTCGGCCATCGCGCCCGGCTGTGCCATGGTCAATCCGTCGGCGTCTTTTTGCTTGCCAAAGCCGGTGGACAGCATCGGCTTGGAATAGGAGCGACCGTCATCGCTGGTGATCAGCAGCAGCGGCGTGCTGCTGTCGAGCTTGCGCCACTCGCGGGCCAGGTTGTAGCCCGCCAGGCCGGTACCCACGATCACCAGAGGTGCGCTCATCAGATGCTCCTAAACAGGCAGAAACTCAGTTGATACCGATCATCTCGAAATCGGCCTTGCCAACACCACAGTCCGGGCACAGCCAGTCGGCGGGCACGTCTTCCCAGCGGGTTCCCGGGGCGATGCCATCATCCGGCCAACCCTCGCTTTCGTCGTAAACCAGACCACAGACCACGCATTGCCACTTTTTCATCGGTAAAACCCTCAACAACATCTATTTGCATAAGCGCACGGAGTGAGCGTTTTACTGGTCATCCCGACAGCATGCAAGTGCCGTATCGGACAAACGGCCATGTTAAGCTCGCCATCTGTTCCGCCATCAAGCCCGCCGCCGTGCCGCACACCGTACTTGCCCATCCGCCTCACTGGCTGACCGCTGCCCAACTTCATCCTGCGCCGGCCGCCCTGCAACGGGACTGGCTGTTCGATCAGGACTCGCTGACGCGCCGGCTGACCACGCTGAGCAACCACAGGTTCAGCGTCATCCCGCTGCAGGAAGGCTGGCAAAGCCTGCGGCAGGACGAAACCAGCGCTCTTGGCGTACCCGCCAAAGCCCAGGGCTGGGTGCGCGAGGTATTCCTGCGCGGCAATGACCAGACCTGGGTGTTCGCCCGCAGCGTGGCTGCCCGCAGCGCACTGGAAGGCTCCGGCCTTGCGCTCGACCAGCTTGGCAGCCGTTCACTGGGTGAGCTGCTGTTCAGCGACCGCGCCTTCCTGCGCGGGGAACTGCAGGTCAGCCGCTACCCGGCCGCCTGGCTGCCGGACAGCGTCCGCCACGAACAACTGTGGGCACGCCGCTCGTGCTTTCGCCGCGGCGAGCTGGCGGTTCTGGTCGCCGAAGTGTTCCTGCCAGAACTCTGGCAAGCAGCTGGAGAGCTGTAGGACACCCTATACTCTGCCGCCAAAAGACCGGAGACCGCCCATGTACCAGCACTTCCTGCGCTCACTGAACCGTCTGCACCCGCGTGCCGGCGACTTCATTGCGCTGATGCGGCTGGACAAGCCAATCGGTATCTACCTGCTGCTGTGGCCCACGCTGTGGGCGCTGTGGATTGCCGGCCAGGGCCAGCCCAGCCTGAGCAATGTGCTGATCTTCGTCACCGGGGTAATCCTGATGCGCTCGGCCGGCTGCGTGATCAACGACTTCGCTGACCGCAAGATCGACGGCCATGTCGCGCGCACCCGGCAACGCCCGCTGGCCAGCGGTCGCATCAGCAGCCGCGAAGCCTTGCAGCTGTTCGCCGGCCTGTGCAGCGCAAGTTTCGCGCTGGTACTGCTGACCAATGCCCAGACAGTCTGGCTTTCGTTCGGCGGACTGGCGCTGGCGGCCTGTTATCCGTTCATGAAGCGCTACACCTATTACCCGCAAGTGGTACTGGGCGCCGCCTTTTCATGGGGCATGCCGATGGCGTTCATGGCCGAAACCACCAGCCTGCCCGCCGGGTTGTGGCTGCTGTACTGCGCCAACCTGCTGTGGACCGTGGCTTACGACACCTACTATGCGATGACCGACCGCGCCGACGACCTGAAGATCGGGGTGAAATCCACCGCCATCCTCTTCGGTGATGCCGACCGCGCGATCATCGCCATTCTCCAGGGACTCGCCCTGATCTGCCTGCTGCTGGCCGGCCAACGCTTCGAACTGGGGCTGTACTACCACCTCGGCCTGCTGGTCGCCGCCGCCTGCTTTGTCTGGGAATTCCGCCACACCCGCCGCCGCGAGCCGCAAGCCTGCTTCCAGGCGTTCCTGCACAACCACTGGGCCGGGCTGGCGATCTTTGTCGGTATCGTGGCCGATTACGCGCTGCGCTGACCGGCAGCCGATAAAAAGCCCGACACACCCTGCAGCGTGTCGGGCTCATGGGGAACAGCCGATCAGAACCGGTGAATGTATTTCACCGCCAGAGAGCCGTTGGGGTCCTGCCCTTCATTCGCACCAAACACGCTGACCGAAACCAGCCCGGATTGGCCGACCAGCTGATCGACTTCAACACCTATACGCTGCCAGTCGCTCTGGGTGTCCTGTCCTTCCTGATCGAAACTGAACAGGCCAACCCCCTGACCGCTCAAGTTCGGCCCCTGGTCATCCATGCTGTGGACCGTTTCGAGCGTCACCGACAGCGTCGCACTGCTGGTCAAGGCATAGCGGCCGGTCAAGCCTAGACGGGCGTCAGTAGCGGTTTGATCCTGACTGTCGAAACTGGCCGGGAAGGGCCCGCTGGTTTCGGTGTAGGCATCCACATCGGTCTTGGTGCTGGCAACCGAGGTATAAGGACTCAGGCTTACATCCGCCACAGAGGTGGCATCCAGCCA
>DATMWH010000202.1:0-2534 GCA_035562615.1 Pseudomonas sp.
CAGGGTGTGGCAGCCGATGCAGTTGTTTTGCTCCCAGACCAACTTGCCGCGCACCACTGCCTCGGTCATCTGGGCGGCATTGGAGCGCTCGGGAAAGGTCTGTTCGGTGTGGTAAGTCAAAGCCAGGAATACCAGGAAGAAGAACACGCTCCCCCCAAAGTAAATATTCCTGGCCATGCTCTTCGTGAAGGTCTCTGACATGGCCGCTTCCTCATTACTTGGCGAGCCCATTGTAGAAAGCGCCCTAACGAAACCCGCTTGATGGCAATCAAGAACATCCGATGGTTAGGCTCGGGTATTGAGATGGCCGCTGGGCTTTGCGCGGCTGGCGATCGCGCCAGAAACCTAGGGCGGACGCAGAAGCGCAACGAACAGTCCGCCAGGCAATGGCGAAACGGGGCGGGCTTAAGATTGAGGTTCGAACGCCGCAGCAGCGTTGCTTGAACTATTGGTTCCGCCCTTACGGCGGCTCACTTTTGGCAGTCGCCCCAAAAGTAAGCAAAAAGTCTTGCCCCTGGCATACGGCCCGACTGCGTCGGGTTCCCTCGCTCCATCATTACTCCAGGGGCCCGCCGCGAAGGGCCATCCCTGGCCCATCGCGGCTTTCGCGGCATCCATGCCGCTCAACCCCTTACGCAACGACTCCACTCGGCCTCCTGAAAGGGGCGCTTGTCCCGGTGCGAATAGATGGGTTCGGCGTCATATCCAGTCGACGCGAAAGACGAGTAGAGAGGATCAACCAATAGCCCAGATAAAACCGCAGCGGCGGTCAAGCATCATTACTAGATCGCGCGCTGCAACCACAGACTCAGCAGCACCAGCCCGCCAACCACCAACGGCCAGCCCAGCAGCAATCCGCGCCACAACGGCGGCGCATGGCGCAGGTGCATAAAGCCATCGGCAATCAGCCAGGCCTTGCCCAAGGCCGCCAGCAAGATCGCCGCCGCCAGCAGCAAACCGCCGTTGGCATTGCCCAGTTGCACGCTAGCAACCGACAACAGCACCAGGCCCAGCCAGCACACGATCAGTACGGGTGAAGTAGCCACGCCAACCTCATCAATTGAGCACGTAGACCAAGGGAAACAGCAGCACCCAGATCAGATCGACCATGTGCCAATAGAGCACCCCCGACTCCAGCACCGCGTCATCGCCCGCCTGGTTGCGACGCCAGCAGCGCACGGCCAGCCAGGCCAGAATCAGCATGCCCAGCAGCACATGCAGAAAGTGAAAACCGGTGAGAATCCAGTACAGGGTAAAGAAACTGTTGTGCTCCATACCCAGGCCCAAGCCGAGCAGATGCTGGTATTCACTGAGCTTCAAACCCACATACACGCTGGCCGCCAACAACGCTGCCAGCAGCAACCAACCAGCCCACCGCGAGCGGCCGCGACGCACCTGCTCCTGGGCCAGGGCGGCGAACAAACCGGCGGTGAGCAAGCTCAAGGTCAGCGCCAGGCCGATGGAGCTGTCCAGCGCCCCACGGCTGGCGTGAAACAAGGCCGGCTGCCAGGCCTGGGCCACCGCAAAGGTGACAATCAGCAAGGCAAATACGCTCAGCTCGGCGAGGATAAAAAACCACATGGCCAGGTCGCCCGGCAGACGCTTGGCCGGGGTGAAACGGGCGCTGGCATCAAGCGAAGTGGACATCAACCACGCCCATCAACGCCGCCACCGTCTGCGGGTCATCCGACAGCGGTTCGGCCAGACAGGCCAGGCAGGCTTCACGCGGGGTCATGCCGGAGCGGATCATCCGTGCGGCGAAAATCAGCAAGCGGGTCGAGGCCACTTCTTCCAGATCGTGCTGTTCCAGGCGGCGCAGCGCCTGGCCGAGCTTGACCACCTGGGCGGCCAGCGCTGCATCCACCTGCGCCTCGTTGGCGACGATGCGCTCCTCCTCGGCGGCAGCCGGATAGTCGAAACGCAGGGCCACGAAACGCTGACGGGTGCTGGGTTTCATGCCCTTGAGCAGGTTCTGGTAACCAGGGTTGTACGACACCACCAGCATAAAACCGGGCGGCGCACGCAGCACTTCGCCGGTGCGTTCCAGATACAACTCACGGCGGTCATCGGCCAGCGGGTGCAGGACCACGGCGGTGTCCTGGCGCGCCTCGACCACTTCATCCAGGTAGCAGATGCCGCCTTCGCGCACCGCGCGGGTCAGCGGGCCGTCCTGCCACCAGGTGCCCTGAGCGCCGATCAGGTGACGACCGACCAGGTCGGCGGCGCTCAGGTCGTCATGGCAGGCCACGGTGAACAGCGGCAGATTCAGGCGATGGGCCATATGCTGGACGAAACGGGTCTTGCCGCAGCCGGTCGGGCCCTTGATCAGCACCGGCATGCCGTGTTGCCAGGCCTGCTGGAACAGCACTTCTTCGTTGCCCAGGGCCTGGTAGAAAGGCGCTACCCGCCCGGCATTGATTTCGACGATTTTTTCCGGCGCATTCACGACCGCCACCTCACAGGGATTATTCATGCCTGCACGCTACCCGCCGGCAGGCACACCCCTCAAGCCGTCTGCAGGCGCAGCTTGATTG
>DATMWH010000203.1:0-8797 GCA_035562615.1 Pseudomonas sp.
CAGCTCTTCAATGGTCACCATTTCCAGCGCATGCTGCTTGGGGGAAGGGTCTCTAAGCATCAGGCCTGTTCCTGTCGAAACGATGGCCTATTAAACAAAAGACCCCGGCTTTGGGCCAGGGTCTTTGTCAGCAGTCTGAACCGGCCAATGGCCGGTTTTTTTATGCCCGCCGCCCCTCCCCTCAATAGGGTTCAGGCACGACCGTGTAAAACACGCCGTTGGCGCCGTAGTTAGGCTGCACCCAGGCATTACCGCACTGGTAGTAAGTCCCCCCGGAGACTGTTCTCAGCGCACAACCCGGCGGCAGCGCAGCAAACATCGACCCCATGGCCAGCGCCGGGGTGGCGGTCGCCATCAAACCGGCCTGATAACCGGCCCCGTAGGCATTCCCTGCGTTGTTACTGTTGGTCGAATAGTAGGCATTCTGATTAGCCACACTGGCCCCGACCACTGCACCGGCTACTGCAGCTCCAGCCGGAGTAATGCCACCGCAGTCGTAACAGCCGCTGCCGGAGTAGACCGAGGTAGGCGGATGGTAATAATTGGTTCCGTAGTAAGTGTTGGTCCCGCGATAAACATCCGTCGCAGCGTAACCATCCGCGTGATAACCGCTGGCGCTGTTGCCGTCAGCGCCGGTCGCATGCCAGGAACCATCGCCTCCGGAAACGCTACCGCCCCGATACCCCGTACCACTCCAGCTGCCATCGCCTCCGGAAGCCGAACCACCCCGATAACCGCTGGCATTCCAGCTGCCATCTCCGCCGGATGCCGAGCCGTACGCGCCCGAATGGCTCCAGGAACCGTCGCCCCCGGACGAGTGCCCATAGGCAGTAGCGTGATACCAGGCAAGCGCCTGCCCGGAGGCAAGGGCCGCCACCAGAAAACCGGCAACAGCGAGAATTGATCTGCTCATGACTGACGACACCTCACTCAGGGCTTGGATTTGGACTGCTTGTCCGGCCTGACAACGGGCGGGGCAAACTCGATCCGCTGCGCCTTGTCCGCCGCAGAAGGCTGGAAGAAGCTGTCCGGCATGGCCGAGTTCAACTTCCAGTGGCTGAAGCTGACCTGATGACGCAACTGGGCGGGATCATCGCGAAACACGGCGCGCAGCTTGCGCGGCAGTTTATCCTTGCTGCCAATCCAGGCCTGAACAAAGACCTCATTATTGGCGTAGGCAATCACATCGGTCGTGGTACCTCCCACCGCGCGTGACTGACCAATATAAAAAGCCAGCCGCATGTCTCTGGCCATATCCGCATAAGGATCGGCGACAATCACATCAGTGAATGGAAAGTAGATGGCCGCACGCTGGTAGGCCGCCACAAGCATGGCATCAATGGTCGGCGGTGCATCGGCTACTGCCAGCAGGTTTTCCGCCGGGGCAAACGCAATGGCCTGCTTGCCATTGAAATAAAACTCGGAAGTCGGCCCATCACCCGATGTCAGCACCCGCAAGCGGTTAGGCCGCTGAAGAGCAACCTGTGCAACCGTCGCATACGCCAGCGGTGGGCCCAGCCGACTGGGTTTTTCGTAGAAGGTGACAGCCTTGAAACTCATCGCCTCGGCCGCGGCAAGCCTGGCACTCATCGCTTTCAGAACATCCAGCGCCCGGGGTTCCAGCCTTGCCGCCGGAGCGGAATCTTTCTGCTCTTCGGCGGCCTGCAGCGGCAGCGTCAGCAGGCTTGCCAAGAGGACAGTCCCGAGTAGTCTGCTGGTGGTCTGCAATACATGCATCGCATGTCCCTCTTGCAAGTGAAATCGAAGTTTCGGCCTGGCAAGCCAAACTGGCAACACCTCAAAACAATTGCCCGCCGGGCGCCACCAAGGGCAGCCGCAGAACGAAGCAAGTGCCTTGCCCCGGCACACTGCTCACGCTCAGCGAACCACCCAGAATGCCACTGACCAGATTATGCGTGATATTCAGCCCCAGCCCGCTGCCGCCCTGACCCAGACGGGTAGTGAAAAACGGATCGAAGATACGCTGCAGGTTCTCCTCGGGTATACCGCTGCCATTGTCACTGAAGGCCAGCTCAATCCATTCGCGATCAACCGCTCTGGCATTGATCCAGATACAGCCTTGGTCATAGCCGTCAAATCCGTGGGTCAGGGCGTTATTGATCAGATTGACCAGCACTTGTCCGAGCGGGCCGGGAAAGCTTTCCAGCCAAAGCCCTTCGGGTACATCGACTTCAACCGTGAAAGGGGTTTTCTTCAAGGTCGGATGCAGCGTGAGAAGAATTTCATTGACCAGCTCCAGCAACCGGAAGGTTCGGCGCTGCTCGCTGGTCTGGTCGACGGCCACCTGCTTGAAGCTGCTGATCAACTCGCTGGCGCGAAACAGATTGCGAATCAGAATGTCGGTCGCCGTCTGGTTATGCTCGATGAACTTGTCCAGCGTCGAACGGCGCAAGGCGCCATTGCGGATCTCGGTGGCCAGGGTTTTGCTGTGATCCTGCAGGGTACTGGCGGCCATCACGCTGTTGCCAATCGGCGTGTTGAGTTCGTGGGCGATGCCCGCCACCATGGCCCCCAGTGCGGCGAGTTTCTCGCTGCGCAACAGTTCGACCTGGGTGTGCTGCAAGGTCTGCATGGCCTCCTTGAGCTCCTGGTTGGTTTGGGTCAGCGCTGCGGTTCGCTCATCGACCCGTTGCTCCAGCGTCTGATTGACTTCCTGCAGGGCGTGCTCGGCCATTTTCTGCTCGGTAATATCGATATCCATGCAGGCAAACTGGTGCTCGTTGAGCTCACCAGGGATACAAAAGGTGGTGGATAACAGGTAGCCGAGCCGGCCGTCACGCCGCTGGAAGGTAGCCTCGTAGGGACCCACCGTCTGATCGCGACGCATGCCACGCAGCATGTCGAGAAATTCGCCGAATTGCGCCGGGGTATAGAACAACTGATCGATGGTCTTGCCCACCGCCTCTGCCGCCGAATAACCGTAAACCGCCTCGCTGGCCTTGTTCCACATCAGCACACGGCCTTTGCTGTCATACCACTGCACCGCCACATTGGGCGTCTGGTTGAGGGTCGCCAGCAGGCGTTCTTCGCTGATGCGCAACTCGTCGGCAGACAGCACCATCGCCAGTTCGCGCTGTTTGATGGCATTCACCATCAGCCGCAGATGCTCGCTGAGCAGATCAATCTCGGCGATCTGGGTGTCGGCCAGTTTCAACCCGTAATTGCCTTTGGCGATTTTCAGCAGCTGCGCAATAAATCTGCGGAACCGTTTGCTCAGCGCCCGCGCCGTCAGCAGCGCAATCGGCACGGTGATCAGCAGCGCGATCAGGGTCATCACCAGCAACTGCTGCAACGACTGACTCTGCAACAGGCCTGTCTGGCTGTGTGGACGCGCGACCAGCAACAGCCACTCGGTATCGGCCAGCTGACTGGCCACCCCCCTCAGGGGTTGGCCGGCCAGCGTGAAATCCAGCGCAGACGAGTCACCCTGCTCGCGGGCCTGCCGCACAATCGGCAGCCAGTCCGGCTCCGACCCGCCGGGCCGGGTCAGTGCAGGGTAAGCAGCAACCAGCTGATTCTGCTGATCGAGCAGGAACAACTGCACCGGACTGTCGTGACCCATGCGTGCGGCCAGCCCCTTGAGTGCAGCCTCGACATTCAACTCGCCAAGCAATAACCCGTCCGGCAGGGCAATGCGGCGGGCGATGGCCAGCCCCTCGTGACTGGGCGAACGGTAGCCATTTGACCACTTTCCCCGGGCTCGGGCTGCCTCTGGCACAAAGGCCTTGCCGAGCAGCTCAGGCGCCGCCTTGCGCAACGCCACGGGGTAGCCGACAGCCTGAATATTGCCCTGGCCATCGAGCAGATAGATCGCCGAGAAGATCACCGCAGCGTCGGCATAGGTGTCCAGCAGCGCGGCACGCTGACCGGGCGTGAGTGGCGTGTCTTGCAGGCGACTCGCCAGCCCCTCCAGTGCCGCTTGTGCATGAAGCAGGTAATCGCGCGACTGTGCGGCAATGTTGCGCGCCAGCGCATGTTGCTCCTGTTCGTTCTGACGCTGGCTTTGTGGTACGAAAACCAGCAGCACCACCGGCACGATCACCAGCCAGGGCAGCAGAACCACCACGACCAGGCGCTGCGCCAGCAACGCCCGCAACGAGCGCTTGGTCATTCACTTAAGCCGAGCAAACCAAACAGCGCTGACAGTTCCAGCGGCTTGGCATACAAAAAGCCCTGTGCTTCATGACAGCCCATGCGCCGCAGAGCCTCGGCCTGATAGGCATCCTCGACGCCCTCGGCGATCACTTCCAGCTGCAAGCTGTGTCCCAGCTGCACGATGGTTTCGACAATCCGCAAACTGCCTTCACTGTTGCTCATCTGGCTGACAAAGCTGCGATCGATTTTCAGTCGGTCGACCTTCAACTGTTCCAGGTAACTCAGTGAGGAGAAACCCGTACCAAAATCGTCAACCGCCACCCCGATAGTGCGCAAACGCAACTGATTGAGTTGCTCGGCGATAAAGTCCGCCTCCAGCATCGCCACCGATTCCGTGACTTCCAGTTCCAGCTGTTTGGCGCAGATGCCGCTCTCGGCGATGATTTCATCCACCGTTTCGAGAAAGCCGCGCTGGCGGAACTGCATGACCGAGACGTTGACCGCCATCCGCAGATTGTGCGCACCGGCGCGCTCCAGCCGTTTGAGCGCATGGCAGGCCGTGCGCATCACCCACTCGCCCATGCCGATGATCAGCCCCGAGTTTTCGGCCAGCGGGATGAATTCGGCCGGAGAGATGAAACGCCCGTCATCGGTGCGCCAGCGCAACAAGGCCTCCACACCGACAATCTGGCCTGTGCTCAGTGATATCTGCGGGTGATAGACCACGTAGAAGCGCTCATGTTCGAAGGCCCGGCGAAGATCCTGCAGCAGGCCGACGCGCAAACGGGTCTCGGTCTCCATGTCCCGATTGAAATGACACACCGTGCCACGGCTGCCATGTTTCGCGCGGTTTAACGCAATGCCGGCGGCCTTGATCGCGTCACTGCCATTGCCATCGATCTCGCCGAGCAAGGTCAAACCGATGGTGGCCGAGATATTGTGATCGACATCCTCAATCACAAACGGCGCGACAAAGGCCGCCTGCAGCAAATCCGGACTGACACTTTGCGCCGAACCCAGCACACCGAAAACATCGCCACCAATACGGGCGATCATGCTGTCGGCCGAAAGTGTGCTGCGCAAGCGATCAGACACTGCATGCAACAGGCGGTCGCCGTGCTTGTGACCCAGCGCTGCGTTGAGTTCAGAAAAATTGTCGATATCGATCAGCGCCACCGACTCGGTCAGACGCTGACCGGCCAGCATGCGGTCAATTGCCTGGATAAAGGCCAGACGGTTGGGAATATGCAGCAACTGATCGTTGTAGGCATGGTCCTTGAGCTGGCTGAGCAGCATCACGTTGTCCAGGGTCAGCGTGATGTTGGCGCAAAACACCCCGAGCAGCTGTCGGTCAAGGTCATTGAGTTCATGGCCGGTTTCGATATGGGCAGCGATGTCGTAGTTGGACTGGCCGGAGAAAAACAGCGTCGTGGAATGCCTGTCGAAGAGGTTGCGGCGCTCGGCCAGGACACGGCTGAGCGCATTGGCAATCCGCCGGTCTTCCAGCTGATCGAGGGGTTTCTCGATCAGGTGGATCAGGTTGCCGGCGGCAGCAATGATCAGTTGCGGGCTGTTGGGGATGCTCTGCTCGCAGGCGCACACCACGCCCTCGGGTGACAGCCCCAGCAGTGCGGAAATCTGCGTGATGACCCCGGCGGCAAACTCGCGAACACCCTGACGCAACATCAACTGGCCACTGGCGCGGATCACCATATCCAGCCCGCGACGGCTGCTGTTGATCATGTGAATCTGCTTGTAGGAACGAATGGCCGCCGTCAGGGCCGTGTACAGGCGATTGCGCGAAAGCTCGGACTTGGTCTTGTAGTCATTGATGTCATAGTCGCGGATGGCATCGATTTCAGGCGCATAGCCCGGCTGTCCGGTGCGCAAGATGATGCGCGCCTCGGTGATGTCCAGATCTTCGCGGATAATGCGGACCAGCTTGAGGCCGGCATCTTCACTTTCCATCACCACATCGAGCAGGATCACCGCGATGTCGCTTTCACTTTTCAGCAACTCGATGGCCTGGCTGGCCGAATGCGCATGCAGAAACAGCAGGTCACGTTGCAGTATCGGCGTGTTGGCCAGGGCGAACTTGGTGGCTTGATGCACATCCTCGTCATCGTCGACGATCAACACCTTCCAGACGCTGTCAGCTGACAACGGTTGCTGATCCGCATCATCCTCCAGCAAGGGCATCAGATCGTCATCGAAGGCTTCGGTCATAACAGATCCCACACGGCTGTTTTTGATCGGCAAAGCCTGCAGGACCCTGACAGCAAGATTCAGCGATGCCTGAATTGCCTGTCTGAAAGACCCTCAGGCCGATGCCCGGATATGCTGTGCTACAGATACCGGCTGAAGTCTAGATGGCAATTTGCGGTTCAGCGAAAGATTGACTGGCGCGTGGCGGTGGCGCCAGTCAATCAACTGCCCGGGGCTTACTGGCGGGACTTGAGCAGGTCGCGGATCTCGGTCAGCAACAGCTGATCCGGCGTCGGCGCGGCGGGCTCTGCAGGCGCCGCCTGCTCCTCACGCTTGAGGCGGTTGATGAATTTAACGCCCATGAAAATGGCAAAAGCCACGATGATGAAATCCAGCACCGTCTGCAGAAACTTGCCATAGCTGAGCAAAACGGCCGGCACACTGCCTTCGGCGTCCTTGAGCGTCACCGCCAGATCGGAGAAGTCCATCCCGCCGATCAGCATGCCAATCGGCGGCATCACCACATCGCCGACAAACGAGCTGACAATCTTGCCGAACGCGGCACCAATGATGATCCCGACAGCCATGTCGACCACATTGCCCTTGACTGCAAAAGCTTTGAATTCACTCAGTATGCTCATGCCAAACCCTCGATAAGTTGTTGTTGGCGATTGCCTTCAAGGCTCTCGACGCCAGCTGCGCAGCGAATTGCGCACAGTTCGGATGAGTGTACCCAGCCCCTTGGCTGAGTGTCATCCACGCCGGCTGAGGCCGCAATTTGACCGGGATCAATATCGACCGCCAGCGCAGGCGGTAGGCTGGACTCATCTGAACCGAGGAGCTCTATCCCATGCATGTTGAACACCACCCATTGATTAATGACTTTCCCGAATTGCGCGACACCCTGCACAGCCTGCGCCAGTCGGATCAGCACTTCGCCCGTATCGCCGGCGAATATGAAGAGCTGGACAAGCGTATCTGTCGCGTCGAAGACGGCGTGGAATCCCTTGATGAGGCCGGCCTGAGCGGCCTCAAGCAGCAGCGTGTAAGCCTCAAGGACGACGTGGCGCGCATGCTGCGCCAAGCCAGAGGCCAGTGCTGCGGCAGCTGTGGTGGTTAATCCGGCATAAACGGCACCACAACAGAGCAAGCCCGAGCAGCCAGACTTCTCGGGCTTTTTTCTGGGCGTTACTGGTAAAGTCCGGCAGAACATTTACCGCCCGGACACCCGACATGCCCGAACCTACTAGCGCCTCTGCGCCCGAACACCCTTCATTTGCCGTGGCCTTGCGGTTCTGGCTCAAACTCGGCTTTATCAGCTTCGGCGGCCCCGCCGGACAGATCGCGATAATGCATCAGGAACTGGTTGAACGCCGGCGCTGGATATCCGAGCGGCGTTTTCTGCATGCCCTGAATTACTGCATGCTGCTGCCCGGCCCCGAGGCACAACAGTTGGCGATCTACCTGGGTTGGCTATTGCATCGCGGCTGGGGCGGCGTGGTTGCCGGCGTGCTGTTTGTGCTGCCGTCACTGATTATCCTGATCGGCCTTTCATGGCTGTATATCGCCTTCGGTGAGACACCACTGGTGGCGGGCCTGTTCTACGGTATCAAGCCGGCGGTTGCCGCGATTGTGCTGCAGGCCACCCAGCGCATCGGCTCCCGCGCCCTCAAGAACAACTGGCTGTGGGCCATTTCGGCGGCTGCGTTTGTGGCTATTTTCGCCCTCGACGTGCCCTTTCCACTGATTGTGCTGGCGGCGGCGCTGACCGGTTTTATCGGCGGGCGACTGACGCCCGCGGTGTTTGCCAGCCACGGCGGGCATACTGCCAGCCAGAAGGATTTCGGCCCGGCATTGATCGGCGACCACACGCCCACGCCGGAGCATGCACGCTTCCGCTGGTCACGCCTGCTCAGGCTGCTGGCCATCGGTGCGGCACTCTGGTTATTGCCCATGGGCGTGCTCTGCGCGCTGTTTGGCTGGGACGGCACCCTGACGCAGATGGCCTGGTTCTTTACCAAAGCGGCCCTGCTCACCTTCGGTGGCGCCTATGCCGTTTTGCCCTACGTCTATCAGGGGGCGGTGGAGCACTACGGCTGGCTGACACCGACCCAGATGATTGACGGACTGGCACTGGGCGAAACCACACCCGGGCCGCTGATCATGGTGGTGGCTTTTGTCGGCTTCATCGGCGCCTACGTGCAACCGCTGTTCGGCCCCGGCTCGGCCTTTCTGGGCGGGGCACTGGCCGCCGCACTGGTGACCTGGTTTACCTTTCTGCCCTCGTTCCTGTTCATTCTGGGCGGTGGCCCCCTGATAGAGTCGACCCACAACGAACTCAAACTCACCGCTCCGCTGACCGCCATCACGGCAGCTATCGTCGGCGTCATCCTCAACCTGGCGCTGTTCTTTGCTTACCACGTGCTGTGGCCAAAGGGTTTTGCAGGGCACTTCGAGTGGCCGGCGGCGCTGCTCG
>DATMWH010000204.1:0-14512 GCA_035562615.1 Pseudomonas sp.
TCGATCATTGCGGCTTAGCCCATTCCTTTTAATGCACGACGAATCAATTCTTCACTCGACAGCCCGTCCTGCATGACTGCAGACACCGCGCGGCTGGCCTCCTGGGGTTTGTATCCCAGCGATATCAAGGCACCCAGTGCATCACTCTCCGCGCTTGAGACCACAACACCCGGGCGAGGTTCAATGACCAGTGTCGACATTACCGGCAGCGTCTCCCAAGTCTTGAAGCGATCCTTGAGCTCAACCAGCAGGCGTTCGGCAGTTTTCTTGCCAACCCCGGGCACCTTAACCAACGCCGAGGTATCCTGCGCCTGCACGCAACGTACCAGCTCATCCACTTCCAGACCCGACATCAGCGCCAGCGCCAGCTTCGGCCCTACGCCATTTAGCCGGATCAGCTCGCGAAACAGTTCGCGCTCACGCTTTTCAAAGAAGCCATAGAGCAGCTGGGCATCTTCACGCACCACCAGATGGGTATGCAGCGTCAGCGGCTCACCTACCGAGGGCAAGCGATACAGCGTCGACATCGGTACTTCCAGCTCATAGCCGATACCACTGACATCCAGAATCAGATGCGGCGGATGCTTTTCCACCAGGGTGCCACGCAGTCGTCCAATCACGCATTGAGTTCCTTGTTCAAAGTCGCAGACGACCGGCACGCTGCTTGGCGCCGGTCAGGCCATGGGGAATCAGGCTTTGGCGATGATGGGCATGGCAAATGGCGATCGCCAGTGCATCGGAGGCGTCAATTTGCGGTTTCTGCACCAATTTGAGCATATGCATGACCATCAATTGCACCTGTTCCTTGTCCGCCCGGCCAGAACCAACCAGCGCCTGCTTGACCTGGGTGGCGGTGTATTCGGCCACTTCCAGCCCCTGCTCAACACCGGCAACGATGGCTGCGCCGCGGGCCTGACCCAGCTTGAGTGCAGAGTCGGCGTTGCGGGCCATGAATACCTGCTCAATGCCCATGGTCACCGGGCCATAACTGCGAATTACCTCGCACACGCCGCGGTAGACCAGCTGCAGACGATCCGGCAAGGCACCTTCACCGGTGCGTATACAGCCAGACGCGATGTACTCGCAGCCACGACCGGTATCACGCACCACGCCATAGCCAGTGATGCGTGAGCCCGGATCGATCCCCAAAATCAGCGTCATGCCCTGCCGCCCACAATACTGTCTATTTATCCAGCTTGCGAGTATAGGGAGTCTGCATCGCGGAGTCACCCGCCACAATCCATAAAAAAGCCGGAAGGGCTACACAGCAACTTCCGGCCTCCTTAACTGCATCAGAACTCAGTCCAGCTGTTCCATGATTTCGTCAGGGATTTCGGCGTTGTGATAGACGTTCTGCACGTCATCCAGGTCTTCCAGCATGTCGATCAGCTTCATGACCTTTTTTGCGGTTTCCAGATCGGCAACCGGTGCACTGACTGAAGGGATCATCGCCAGTTCCGCCTCATCACCCTTGAACCCGGCCGCAGTCAGCGCTTCATTGACGCCCAGAAATTCCACGAACGACGTAAACACTTCGGCAGAGCCATCCTCGGCCACCACCACATCATCCGCGCCGGCTTCCAGCGCAGCTTCCATCAAGGCGTCTTCATTGACCCCCGGCGCAAAGCTGATCTGCCCTTTGTGCTCGAACATATAGGCGACCGAACCATCGGTTCCCAGATTGCCACCGCATTTGGTAAAGGCATGCCGCACCGCAGCAGCCGTGCGGTTGCGATTGTCTGTCATGGCCTCAACGATGATGGCTACACCACTTGGGGCATAGCCTTCATAACTGAGCTCGATCACATTGTCAGCCGCATCGTTACCGGCGCCACGGGCAATGGCACGATCGATCACGTCTCGCGACATATTGGCGGTCAGCGCCTTGTCCACCGCCAGGCGCAGGCGCGGGTTATCCGCGGGCACACCGCCGCCATGCTTGGCCGAGACGGTCAGCTCACGAATCAGCTTGGTAAAAATCTTGCCGCGCTTGGCGTCTTGGCGCCCTTTGCGGTGTTTGATATTGGCCCACTTGGAATGACCAGCCATAACTCACTCCAGATTGATATTCGATGCGTCACCTTGCTCTTTGTAGGAGCCAGCTTGCTGGCGATCAACACGCCAACTCAGCCGCGAATCGCCAGGCAGCAGCCGCTCCCGCCGGCTTGCTGCATTTCCCGCATCCATGTGGGTCACAAGCTGGCTCCTACAGGTACAACCGCAGCCTTACTCGGCCTTGGGCTGCTCGCGCAGACGGATGTGCAGTTCGCGCAAGGCCTTGTTATCCACTTCGCCCGGGGCCTGAGTCATGACACAGGCAGCACTCTGGGTTTTCGGGAAGGCAATCACTTCGCGGATCGACTGCGCACCGGTCATCAGCATCACCAGACGGTCCAGACCGAAGGCCAGGCCACCATGGGGAGGAGCACCAAACTTCAGCGCATCAAGGAGGAAGCCGAACTTCTCCTGCTGTTCGTCTTCGCTGATGCCTAACACGCGGAACACTGTCTGCTGCATGGCACGATCATGGATACGGATCGAACCACCGCCCAGCTCAGTACCGTTGAGCACCATGTCGTAGGCACGCGACAGAGCGGCTGCCGGATTGGCCTCCAGCTCGGCCGGGCTGCATTTTGGCGCTGTGAAGGGGTGGTGCATGGCGGTCAGGCTGCCATCGTCATTCTCTTCGAACATCGGGAAGTCGATGACCCACAACGGCGCCCACTCACAGGTCAGCAGATTGAGGTCATGGCCCAGCTTGATGCGCAGCGCGCCGAGAGCCTCGCTGACAATCTTGGCCTTGTCGGCACCGAAGAACACGATATCGCCATCGACCGCGCCAACGCGATCCAGAATCGCATTGAGGTTTTCCAGCGGGATGTTCTTGACGATCGGCGACTGCAGCCCCTCAACACCCTTGGCGCGCTCGTTGACCTTGATATAGGCCAAACCACGTGCGCCGTAGATGCCGACAAACTTGGTGTAGTCGTCAATGCGGCTGCGCGGCATGCTCGCGCCAGCCGGTACGCGCAGGGCCGCAACACGGCACTTCGGATCATTGGCCGGGCCGCTGAACACTTTGAAATCGACTTCCTTCAACTGATCGGCGACATCCACCAGCTCCAGCGGAATACGCAGGTCCGGCTTGTCCGAGCCAAAACGGCGCATGGCTTCGGCCAGCGTCATGTGCGGCAATTCGCCGAACTCGACGTTCAGTACTTCCTTGAACAGCTGGCGAATCATCTTCTCGGTGATGGCCATGATGTCGGCTTCATCGAGGAAGCTGGTTTCGATGTCGATCTGGGTGAATTCCGGCTGGCGGTCGGCACGCAGGTCTTCGTCGCGGAAGCACTTGGCGATCTGGTAGTAGCGGTCAAAGCCCGCGACCATCAGCAACTGCTTGAACAGCTGCGGTGACTGCGGCAGGGCGAAGAAGCTGCCGGCGTGGGTACGGCTCGGCACCAGATAGTCACGCGCACCTTCCGGGGTGGCGCGGGTCAGGATCGGCGTTTCCACATCGAGGAAGCCGTTGTCGTCGAGATAGCGACGAATGCTGCTGGTGATGCTTGAGCGCAGCTTCAACTTGGCCGCCATTTCCGGGCGACGCAGGTCGATAAAGCGATAACGCAGACGGGTCTCCTCGCCCACATCGGTGTATTCATTCAGCGGGAACGGCGGAGTTTCCGCCTCGTTCAGCACATCCAGCTCATAGCCCAGCACTTCAATGGCGCCGGACGCCATGTTGGCATTGCCGGCACCGGCCGGACGCAGACGCACCTTGCCGGTGATCTTGACCACGTATTCGCTGCGCACGCGGTCAGCCTTGGCAAAGGTTTCAGCGCGATCAGGGTCAAACACCACCTGCGCCAGGCCTTCACGGTCACGAATATCGAGAAAGATCACCCCGCCATGGTCACGGCGACGGTGAACCCAGCCGCAAAGAGTGATTTCCTGACCGTCCAGACTTTCGTTCAACTGGCCGCAATAGTGAGTGCGCATCATGATCTTCGTTCGCTTCTGTTGAGTACTTGAATTCGGTTTTTCGATTATTCGCTTGCCGGGCATCCGCTGCCGGCACAACCGGTCGCCGGGCAGGCCGCAGGCCCATCATTGCCCGCCAGATTTTTCTTCGAGCCGGTTTTGAAATCGGTTTCGTACCAGCCACCGCCCTTCAGGCGAAAGCCGGGAACCGAGAGCATTTTCTTCAATTGCGGGGCCTTGCAGGCCGGACAATCGACCAGCGGTGCATCACTGAACTTCTGCAGTGCTTCCAGCTGGTGTGTGCAAGCGCCGCACTGGTATTCATAAATCGGCATAAAACATCCTGAAAATGCACCACAGGCCGATACCCTGCGGCAAGGGGCGCGATTATATACAGTTAATCAGCAAGACACAGCCGCCCGGCTGATCGCTTCCTATACTCAACAGACAACACCTGTGGAGACTGATCATGGCCTTGCCGCGCCCCGCCGACCTGTCGCTCGACCTGCTGGAAGACTTCCGCCTGGATGCTGCCGAGCAGTTTCCACGCTGCGAGCAACTGCTGATCGAGCTGGAAAACTTCCCCCATGACAGCCAGCGCCTGCGCGAGCTGTTTCGCCTGGTGCATACGCTCAAGGGCAATCTGGGCTTTGTCGGCCTCAATCACCTGATGCCACTGCCGCAGGCACTGGAGGATGTTCTATCGAAACTGCGTGAAGATGCGCTGGAATTCGACAGTTTGCTGGGGGACATTCTGCTGCTCACCCTGGATCGCCTGCGTGCACTGATCAGCGAAGCCCTCGGCGGCCCGGATGCACGCATGACCAGCAAGGAAATGGACGCCATGAGTCAGGCACTCCGCGCACTGGCAGCTGCGCCGAGCGCCCGTCAGACGGAAATTCGGCGCACCTTGCTACAGCAAATGGACCCGGAAACCCGCCTGCAGCAACCCACTGACAACATCGACAGCCCCGAACTGAGCCTGCTGCTGCGCTACGGTATACAGGCCGATGCCGATTTGCTGTTCTTCACGGATCTGATGAAAGCCGCCGAACAGCGCTCTCAATACTGGCGTGGCCGCGGCCAGCGCTTGCTGAATCTGGCACTGGCAATGAACGAACAAGCCGACCGCCCCGAACAACCTCAGCAACTGGCCGCAGCGGTCTGCCTGCATGATCTGGGCATGGCCTTTCTGCCGCTGGACCTGCTGCACAAGCAAGACCGACTCAACCGCGAAGAACGCCGCCAGATGCAGGCCCATCCGCGACTGGCGTTTGACCTGCTCAAGCGCATGCCACAATGGAGCGCAGCGGCCGAAATCGTCCTGCAGCATCAAGAACAAGTGGATGGCAACGGCTACCCCAAAGGCCTGACCGAGCGCGAAATGAGCCCCGGCGCCCTGATTCTGAGCATTGTCGACACCTTTGACGCCCGCACCCACGAGCGCGCACACCAGACCCTGAGCAAGCGCCCGCTGTTACGCGCCATTCTCGAAATCAACAGCCTGGCCGGCAAGCAATTCAGCCCACGCTGGGTAGAGATATTCAACCGGACACTGCAACAACGACCCGAGCTGACACGCATATAAGCGCCGTCAAAGACCTCAATTCGAAAAACCGCGTCAAACTGATGTCCAGTTGATATCAGCCCTCTGCGCAGACCGACTTTAATGCCATTTTTTTGGCTGCACTGGTGCAAATCGGCTGTGCGAGAACTACCATGTCACTCAGCAATCCCCTTCTGACACAGTGACGTGCATGAGCAAATCCCCCCACTATCGCAAGATTATCGACCTGTATCCGGAAGAAGCCCGTGAGGCCGCCGATATTCTGAAGCGTGCCGTCCCGCTGATGATGCGCCATGCGTTACCGCCAAATCCCGTGCATTTCGCGCTCTGGTACACCTACTGCAAGGGTCGGGACGAAGAACTCAAGCGGCGCCTGGACAAAGCAGTTGTGGATTACGGCGGTCTGCCCCCGGAACTTGCCGAGAAGATGTTTCGCGAATTCATCATCAATGGTGAGCTGGATGAGGCACGCGCCGGACAGCAGCAGGTCATTGAGTTGGTCGATGCCATCGAGGGGGGCATCTCCAGCAGCGTTTCGGGTAGCGCAGCGTTTCAGGAAACCCTGAGCAAGGGCTTGGCAGCCCTGCAGGAGCCGGTGGTCGATGAACTGCCCAACGTTCTCAGCGACCTGCAGCAAAGCACGCAGATAATGCAGGATCAGCAGGAGAAATTCCTCTATCGCCTGCGTGCAGCCCAGTCCGAGATCGCCAGCCTGCGCCACCAGCTGGAACGTGCCCATCTTGCAGCCACCCTCGACCCTCTAACGCAGATTTTCAACCGCAGCTCATTCACCCGCTTGCTGGAGCAGTCACTCAAGGTCCAGTACCGCGGCGTTGCACTGGTAATGCTGGACATTGATCACTTCAAGCAATTCAACGATCAATACGGCCATCCACTGGGCGACCGGGTTCTGCAACATGTCGGACAGCTTTTGCGTGACCTGATGCCGGCCAAGGCGGTTGCCGCGCGTTACGGCGGCGAAGAGTTCTGTGTGACCCTGCATGACTGCCCGGACTACGCCACAGCGTTTGCCTTTGCCGAACAGATGCGCACCAAATTCATGGCCCTGCGCGTCAAGGTGCGCAGTACCGACAAAGTGCTGGACAGCATCACCGCCTCGTTTGGCATTGCCATGGCACGGCCTGACGAGGGCATTGAATCGCTGATAACCCGTGCCGATGACTCGCTGTATCAGGCCAAACGCAATGGTCGCAACCAGACCATGCCTGCCGTTGACGATGCTGCCTGTGCCTGATTGAGTAACCCTTCTCTTTGCTGTTAAATACGCCGCTGCCGTACTCGGTACAGACTGAGACTGGCATCGGCTGTATGCCGCAAAAGTGGATTTTTTGACCACTCAAAGGCTGCACAACTTTTCACCGGCAATCCATTCTTCAACGCGAGTTCTCTCCATTATGTTCAGAATCGTCCATCTGTTAGCGGGCGTTAGCGCCGTGCTGTTGTCCTTTATCCCAACGTTCGGGGCTCAAAGCCCAACCCTGCTGCAACAACCTGAAGCGGTCTATCTGCTGGTTTTCGGTCTGTTCAATCTGCTGGCGGCGGGTTTGAGCACCGATCAGCCGACCTCGGCGGCGCGCAAAGCGGTGTCTGCACTGATCGCTCTGAGCGTTGTCTTGCAAGCATTCATGCTGCTGGCACCCTTGCCATTGGTTGCCGGACAACCCTCCGTTGTGCTGCCACTGAGTGCTTTGGCAGCTGCTGTACTGGTGCAACTGGCCGGCTATCTGCCGGCGCGCCGCCAGCCTTCCGCTCTGGGCGGCGACAAAGGCAATCGCGAGATGGGCACCGTGAAGTGGTTCAACACCTCCAAGGGCTTTGGTTTCATATCGCGCGACTCGGGCGATGATATTTTCGTGCACTTTCGCGCCATTCGTGGCGAGGGCCACCGTGTCCTGGTAGAAGGCCAGCGTGTCGAGTTTGCCGTGATGCTGCGCGATAAAGGGCTGCAGGCAGAAGATGTCATCGCTACGCAGACTGGAAAACGCTGAATCAGCCGCATAAAAAAACCACCGCACGGTGGTTTTTTTATGCGTTCAATAATGCGGAGGGGGTGCTTCATCTTCGGCAATACCGAACTGTCCGAGCAACTCTTCCTGACGGCGGATCAATGCGGTCATTTGCTGCTGCAACAGGTCAATGGTGCGCTGCTGGGCCACCACCACATCGTTCAGTGCCAGCAGGTTATCGTCCTGAAAGGCCTGCCGGCTTTCCAGATCGGTAATGCGCAACTCCAGGCTCATGGCTCAACTCCGGCAAACTGAAAGTTATCGGTGAGTACCAAACGCAGTTTCTGCCGAATCGCCGCCACCTCGTCCGTCGCATAAGGCACCGCAGGATGCCGCCCCCACACCGCCGCCGGCCACGCCGGATCGCCCTTGCGCCGCACAATCACGTGCATGTGCAACTGACTGACCATATTGCCCAGCGTGGCCACATTCATCTTGTCCGCACTGAAGGTATCCTTGAGCACTTCGGCAAGTTCGGTGGCCTCTTGCCAGAGTAACTGCTGATCCTCCGAGTCCAGCTGAAACAGCTCACTGACCTCTTCGCGGCGCGGCACCAGAATGAACCACGGATACTGGCGATCATTCATCAGCAACAGGCGACACAGTGTGAAGTCACCCATCAGCAGCGTGTCATTGGCAAGACGCGAATCCAGATTGAACATCTCAGGCTCCTTGATGGGCATGTTTGATCTGTTTAAGTAAAGCCTGCCTCACGGCCGGCTGGTGGGTTACGGCCATTGACCTAACCCACCCTGCAAGAGCACGAATGCAGCGTTTTACTCAGGCAGTGCATTCATCTCGTACATCACCATCAGAGGCATCGGTGGCTTGCCGAACTTGCCAAACCAGGTGTCGTAGATTTTCATCACCTCGCCGGTACGGTAGAGCTGAGCCAGAACACGGTTGACCGCCTGCTTGAAGTCGGCGTCGTTGCGCTGCACTACGAGCGCGTAAGGTTCATAGGAGAATCTCACCGGCGCAATGCTCACGCGCATATCCTTGGATACCGACGCCGCCAGACCAATGAGAACGGTTTGATCGGCAGCATAGGCATCTATCAGGCCTTCATTAAGCTGGCGCATGCCGTCCAGATGGGTTTTAACCGGCACGATTTCGAAGGAAACCATGTTTTTCTGCATCCAGTTCTGCAGCGCCTTTTCCGTCGTATTGCCCTCGACCACCCCAATCCGCTTGCCGGACATTTCCGTCAGACCAGTAACCACCTGCTCGCCCTTGACGATGAAGTTGGCGCCATCGACCCAGGTCATCAGGCTGAAATCGACGATCTTTTGCCGGGAAATCGTGTCGCTGCTGTTTCCGCACTCGATGTCGACCTGCCCGCTGGCCACCATTTCAAAGCGGTTTTCCGGGGTCAGTGGCACGAACTTCACATCCAGCTTGGGCAGATTCAATTGCTGCTGGATGCCCGCGGCAACCCGCTTGCACAGATCCACCGAGTAGCCCATGGCCTGACCATTGGTATCGACAAACGAAAAGGGAACCGACTGGGTCTGATGACCGATGAGGATGGTTTTGGAGCTGGCAATTGCTTTAAGCCTGCCGGTGAGCTCTTCGGCCATAGCAGGTGCCGCCACCAGACCCGCCAGCAGAGCCAGGGTTACAAGTCGTTTCATGCGCAGATTTCCTTGGGATTATTGTGATTCTCGGCACACGCCGGGCACTCAGCATAGCTGGGCCTGCCACGCCCTCGCCAGCCTGATGTGCAGACCACTCAGCGTGGCAGACGAACACTCACCTGCAGCCCGCCCGCAGGCGCATCCGCGAGCATTATTTCCCCGCCGTGCAACTCGACAATACGCTGCACAATGGACAACCCAAGACCCGCACCCTGTCCGCTGCCTTGCCGATAAAAGCGTTCAAAGAGTTTTTCCCGCTGCTCCGCCGGCACCCCGGCCCCGCTGTCTTCGACCTGCAGGCAGATCGATTGCGGCTCGGCGAGCAAGGCGACCTTGATCAAACCACCTGCCGGGGTGTGCTGCACCGCGTTGCTCAGCAAGTTCTGCAGCAGGATTCCCAGGCTTGGCGCATCGGCACGCAAATGATAATCGGCCGCCTCGTCCAGCTCGAACGTCAGCTCCTGCTGACGATCCAGCGCCAAGGGTGTCAGCTCCGCCAGCTCGTTGCGCAAAAACACGGCAAGATCGACCGGGGCCCTGTCCATTGGCACCGCTGCAGGCTCCAGACGAGCCATGGTCAGCAATTGCGCAACGATCCGCGTCGCCCTTTCAATCCCCTGTTCAAGCTGACCCAGCGCCTGTTCGCGATCTGCCACATCAGGTGCCTGCAGGGCGTTCTGGGTGTGAATACGCAACACGGCCAAAGGCGTGCGCAACTCGTGGGCAGCATCGGCAATAAAGCGCTTTTCACGCCCCAGCAGTTGATTGACCTGCAGCAACAAGCGGTTAAGCGCGGCATTCATCGGCTCAAGTTCGCGCGGCAAGGGTGCCAAAGCCAGCGGCGCCAGGCTGTCGGGATCACGCTGGCGGAGAATTTCGGCCATCTGGGCTAATGGTTTGAGGCCGACACCAACGGCAAACCAGACCAGCAAGGCAATCAGCGGCAAGCCGAGAATCTCCGTTATCAGGCTGCGAAACACGATCTTCTGCACCAGCTCGCCGCGCACGTCGTCGCGCTCACCAACCAGAATCCAGAACCCCTTGTCCGGCTCATGCAACACGAACACACGCCAGACGTAGTTGCCCAGGGCCAGATCGTGAAAACCCGGTAACTGACTGGTTAACGCCTGAAGCGGGTTTACGCTTGCGTCAAGCGATTCACCACCGACCTGTGCCAACAGCTTGGCCAGGGCGTCACGTGGTGCTTTGGCCGACTCCAGCCTGACTGCACCATGCTGATCGAGCACCTGAAACGACAACTTGCTCTCATAGGGATGACCGGTTGTCTGCTCATCGGCATCCGCAGTCTCCGCAGCCTCATCCAGCGCCAACTGCATGGCCTGACGGGTGGCTGCGGACTCATTGCCATGCAGCATGCCCTCCAGCAGGCGGGCAGACTGCGCCAGCCGGGCATCAAACAGCTCTTCTATTTCGTGCCTGGCGTCGCGGAAACTTTTGTAGGTCAGCAGGCTGGTGGTCACGCTGAGCAACAGAATCACCAGCAGCAGCGTACGACCGCGAATGGAGCCCATCAACGGGACTCCCGGTCAACCAGATAACCCACGCCGCGCACGGTGCGAATCAGCTCGGGAAAGAATTTCTTGCGCAAGTGATGGATATGCACCTCCAGCGCATTGCTCTCCACTTCCTCGTCCCAGCCGTAGAGCACCTGCTGCAGTTTGTCGCGCGTCAGCACACGGCCTGGCTGGGCCAGCAACTCATGCAGCAAGAGGAACTCCTTGCGCGGCATCGCCACCGGATGACCGCTGAAGGTGACCTCCATGCTGGTCGGATCAAGGCATATCCCGCGGTACTCCAGCAGCGGCTCTGAGCGACCGACACTGCGCCTGAGCAAGGCACGCAAGCGGGCCTTGAGTTCAGCCAGGTCAAACGGCTTGACCAGATAATCATCGGCACCGGCATCCAGCCCGGCAATCCGGTCCGCCGTGGCATCGCGCGCAGTCAGCACCAGCACCGGCACCGGGTTGGCGGCGGCGCGCAGGTGTTGCAGTACCTGCAAACCATCCATACGCGGCAGACCCAGATCGAGAATCACCAGATCAAAGGTTTCGCTACCCAATGCATGTAATGCACTCGAACCGTCCTGCAGCCAATCCACGGTATAACCCTCGGGTTTCAGAGCCATGCGAATGCCTTCAGCCAGCGGCACATCATCCTCGACCAGCAACAAACGCATGTTATTCCTCCCGGATTATCCAGCTGATCAATCCAGCTCTGACTGCACCTTGGCCAGCAAAGCCTTCACTTCCGCACGGCGGCCGCTATCTGCGACTTCCCGCCCGGGACGATCCGGCGCGACTAACGCCTTTTCCAGCACAATCCGGGCTTCCGAATAGCGCTTCTCACGCGCCAGATAGTCGCCATAGAAATAGTTCGGGTCAATTCCGTCCGGATTCATCGTCAGGGCTTTTTTCAGCAGCACTTCGGCCTGTTCGTCATCACCAAATCCGACTGGCCAGCCCGGCACCTGATAATAGAGGGCGCCAAGGCTGGTGTAAGCCGAGCCATCCAGCGCCGCAGGATCGACCTTGATCGCCTGCTCCAGGCTGCCTTTGGCCTGTTTCACCAGATCCAGCGCACCCAGCCCGCCTTTGGCACCGGCGTAGGTACTGAGGATGATGCCTTGCCAGATGAGCAATTCAGCGGCCGGATCCTGCCGCACCATAGTCGCCGCCTGCGCTGAGAGCTTGGCGAAGTCTGTTTCTTTCTCGGCCGCCGGCACCTGATAGTTAATCTCGGCCCAGCGGGTTTGCAGCAGCTTCAGATTTTCCGCCGTGTTTTCACTCAAAGCCAGAGCCGGCAGGCTGATCAGGAAGGCACACAGAAGTAACAGTGAACGCAGCATGGGATATCTCCTTGGGGAAATGAATCAGGGCTTGGACCTGGCAAAACGCTGGATGACCGGCAACTGCTTGCGCAGTGACTGATCGACCAGCCGTGGGAGCAGGCCATTAAGCTTGACGAAAAATTTTTCCGGCCAGCCCAGAAACAGCTCCTCGCGCTCCAGGCGGATCGCCTCGACGACCTGCGCCGCCACGGCCAGCGGATCATCCATGCTGACCTTCAGCTCGTCATTCATGGCCACCACATTCTCGGCATTCATGCTGGTGCGCGTGGCGCGTGGTGCGATGTAAAGGACTTTCACCTGAGTATCAGCCAGCTCACGGCGCAATGCTTCGCTGAAACCGCGCAGGGCGAACTTGCTGGCACAGTAGGCCGCAAACCCCGGATAGCCAATCGAGCCGAAGGTTGAACCGATATTGACCAACAGTGCAGAGCCTTGTTGTTGCAGCAGCGGCAACAAGCGCTGGCTCAGCTGAATGGTCGCCGTGACATTGAGATTGATCAGCGCGGCAATGGCCTCCTCATCATGCTGTGCCAGCATGCTGAAACGATTCTGCCCGGCCGCGTTGATCAGCCCGTTGATGCCACCAAAATTGCGCGCGGCTGCCAGTACCGCATCGCGGCCCTGACGCTCCGCGATATCAGCTACCACCACACTGGTTTTACCCGGAAAACGGCTGGCCAGCAGGTCAAGATCATGGGCATGCCGGCCAACCAGCAATAACTGGGCACCGTTGGCGCAGAGCGTTTCCACCAGCGCCTGGCCTATCCCGCCACTGGCGCCGGTGACCACCAGCCTGCAGTCTGAGAGTTGCATGTTGTTCTCCTTCATGGTGGGTCAGGCGGACAAAGGCAGGCTGCGGAACATATCGCCGTACAAGTGGTAAACCACTTTCGCCGTATGCACCACGGCCGCCTTGTCTTCAGGGCTTTCCAGACGATTCATCAGTTTCTTGAAGAACTCGACGTGCCCCACATCCAGGCTGCCGTGGGATGTCAGGTAGCTGAACGCCTGCGGCGGCAAGCCCAGCTCACCCTTGATCACACCGGCCATCTGGGTCGCCAGCGCAATACTGGTGCCTTCCAGTACGTGCACCATGCCAAAGAAGCTCACCGGGTTATTGCGCTGAATGCGGTCGTAGACATAGCTGACCATCAACTCGGTAGGCATGTTCGGTGTCGCTGCGCGCACGGCTTCAGCATCGGCCCCACAGGCACGGATGTCATTGAGCACCCACTCCTGATGACCCAGCTCTTCTTCTATATATTCCGCCACCGCCTCGCGCAGCCACTCAAGACGCTCCGGCAAACGCGCACCACAGGCCATCAGCAGGGGGGTGGTGTGCTTGACGTGGTGGTAAGCCTGGCTCAGAAATGCCACATAACTGGGCAGACTGACTTTGCCAGAACTGGCCTGTGCAATGATCGGCGCCGCCAGCAGGTAGTCACGCTCTGCACGGGTCTGTTGACTCAGCTCATCAAAAAAATCCATCGATAACTCCTTGTTGATTCGGCCAGCTAAAGGTTTGGCCTGTAGGCGCAGGGTGGGCGTCAACCCACCCTAAAATTCTGTTCAGCTGCGGTGGGCTAAAGCCCACCCTACGAAAATCAAAAACTGCCAACACCGATCAATCGACCGTCTCCGCTGCCAGGCACTCGGCAATAGCGGTTTGATAATGTTGATTCAGGGCTGTTCGGCGCAGGCGGCCATTGGCCGTGGCCAGACCGTTGCCCGCACTGAACGGCTGTGCGGCGCGAAGCCAGTGATGAGCCCGGGCGTAATCGGGCAGCCGCTGGTTAACCTGCTGGATCACCTGGTCAATCTCGGCATCCGTGGTGCCC
Source organism: Pseudomonas sp. (assembly GCA_035562615.1). Classification (GTDB taxonomy): domain Bacteria; phylum Pseudomonadota; class Gammaproteobacteria; order Pseudomonadales; family Pseudomonadaceae; genus Aquipseudomonas. The sequence continues at coordinate 13,920 of DATMWH010000204.1, forward strand.
GCAAAGCGCGCCACCACCACAGCCACATTGGCCGGCATGGCCTCACCCTGCAACCAGGCCTGGGCAATGGGTAGCTGCTGCACCAGTTCGGACTCAACCCATTCAGGATTCACATTGCGGCCGAACGCCGTAATGAACTGGTGCTTCTTGCGCCCATGCAGCACCAGAAATTCACCGTCGAAATGCCCCAGATCACCGGTCGCCAGCCATTCGCCCGTATCTGTTGGCTCGCCGACATAACCCAGCATCTGCGCACCCTTGACCAGCACTTCACCATCAGCGGCCAATTTCACTTCAAGATGCGCCAACGGCTTGCCGACGGTGCCGGGATGGCGTTGACCGGGCGCATTCAGACAAACCACCGATGCACACTCGGACAATCCGTAACCTTCATAGACCGGCAAACCGAGCGCATCAGCACGCTCCAGCAGCTGCGGCGCCACCCTCCCGCCGCCAACCGCGATAAAGCGCAGTGACTTGGGCAGTGGCAAACCACGTTCAGCCGCCGTCACCAGCGCCAGCAGCAGTTGTGGCAGCAGAATCAGGCTATGCGGCTGCAGCCGATTGAGACAGCCGAGAAAGGTCGGCAAATC
>DATMWH010000205.1:0-7438 GCA_035562615.1 Pseudomonas sp.
CCGTGCTTTGAGCGCACCTGCCGTTTCGGTCACTACAACTGCCTGCGCGAACTCAAGCCGCGGCCGGTACTTGAGGCGCTTGAGCGTCTGCTCGGCTCGCCGGTCGAGGTGCGGTAGATTGCGTGTGCTGCTGATCAAGACGTCCTCGCTGGGGGATGTGATTCATACCCTGCCGGCGCTGACCGATGCCACGCGGGCCATTCCCGGCATTCAGTTCGACTGGGTGGTGGAGGAAGGCTTTGCCGAAATTCCGGCCTGGCACCCGGCGGTGGCGCAGGTCATTCCGGTGGCCATCCGCCGCTGGCGCAAGCATCCATGGCAAACCTTCAAGAGCGGTGAGTGGCGACGCTTCAAGGCCCGTCTGCGGGAAACCAAATACGATCTGGTCATTGATGCACAGGGGCTGCTTAAAAGCGCCTGGCTGACCCGTTATGTGCAGGCTCCGGTGGCCGGTCTGGACCGTGATTCGGCACGTGAGCCGCTCGCCAGTCGCTTCTACGACAAAACCTACTGCGTGCCCAAGAATCAACATGCGCTGGAGCGCGTGCGTCAGCTGTTTGCTCAGGCGCTGGGTTATCCGCTGCCGCAGGGTATCGGCGATTACGGGCTGGATCGCGCCAGCATGGCCGATGCAGCATTGCCGCCCTACCTGTTGTTCCTGCATGGCACCACCTGGGCCAGCAAACACTGGCCGGAGCACGAGTGGCGGGCTTTGGCCGAGCGCATGAACCGACTGGGCTGGGCCGTGCGCCTGCCCTGGGGCAACGACCTTGAAAAGGCCCGCGCCGAGCGCATTGCCAGCGGGCTGGAGCAGGCGGCGGTATTGCCCAGGCTCAATCTGGCCGGCGTGGCCAAGGTGATTGCCGGTGCGCGGGCGTGTGTGGCGGTGGACACCGGGCTCGGCCATCTGGCCGCCGCGCTGGATGTGCCGACCATCTCCCTGTACGGCCCGACTCTGCCCGGCAAGGTTGGCGCCTATGGCAGGGGCCAGATTCATCTGTGTGCCAGCGGCCCGGGTGCCGGAGGCGGCGATCGTCATCAGCCCTGTTTCGACGGGCTGGATGCCATACGTGTGGGCGACGAGCTGGAAGCGCTGCTGCGCGGGGAAGGCCAATGATGGAGTGTGTAGGGTGGACATCTCGCAGTGCGAATGTCCACGATCGACGTCCTGGTGGACATTCGCTGCGCGAGATGTCCACCCTACGCTTGACGGGAACACTTTGATGCAGTTGGCCTTCGTGCTCTACAAGTACTTTCCGTATGGCGGTTTGCAGCGTGACTTTATGCGTATCGCGCTGGAGTGTCAGCGCCGCGGCCATGCCATCCGTGTGTACACGCCGATCTGGGAAGGCGAGGTGCCGGCGGGATTTGACCTGCGCGTGGCGCCGGTCAGGGCGCTGTTCAATCACCGGCGCAATGAAAAATTCACTGCCTGGCTGCAGGCCGATCTGGCGCGTGATCCGGTCGATCGGGTTATCGGTTTCAACAAGATGCCCGGCCTCGACGTGTATTACGCGGCCGATGGTTGCTACGAAGACAAGGCACAGACGTTGCGCAATCCGTTTTACAAGTTTTTCAGCCGCTACAGGCATTTTGCCGAGTACGAGCGCGCGGTGTTTTCCCGCGAATCGACAACCGAAATCCTGATGATTTCGCAAGTTCAGCAACCCTTGTTCATCCGCCATTACCACACGCCGCTGCAGCGTTTCCATCTGCTGCCACCGGGCATTGCCCTGGACCGGCGGGCACCGGCCAATGCGGCGGAGATTCGGAGCGAATTTCGCCGCGAGTTCAAGCTGGCGGACGACGAGCTGCTGCTGGTGCAGATCGGCTCCGGTTTCAAGACCAAGGGGCTGGATCGCAGTCTGAAGGCGCTGGCGGCGCTGCCCGGTGAGTTGAAGCGGCGCACCCGCCTGATTGCCATTGGTCAGGATGATCCGTCCAAGTTCAAGCTGCAGGCCAGGGCACTGGGTATCTCGGAACAGGTGCAGATCCTCAAGGGGCGCAGCGATATTCCGCGCTTCCTGCTCGGCGCTGACCTGCTGATTCATCCGGCCTACAACGAGAACACCGGCACAGTGCTGCTCGAAGCGCTGGTCTCCGGCCTGCCGGTACTGGTCACCGATGTCTGCGGCTATGCCCATTACATTGCCGAGGCCGATGGCGGGCGGGTGCTGCCCAGTCCGTTCGAGCAGGGCGCACTCAACCATCTGCTGGCCGATATGCTGGCCGATGATGAGCGGCGGGCCTTCTGGGGGCGCAACGGACTGGCGTTTGCCGACTGCGCCGATCTCTATTCGATGCCGCAAAAGGCGGCGGATGTGATTCTGGCGGAGAAGCGCCCGTGAAGCTGATGCTCGCCGAACCCTTCAAAACCCTCTGGGCCGGCAAAGACCCCTTCGTTGCTGTGGAGGCGCTGCAGGGGCAGGTTTACCGCGAACTGGAAGGCCGCCGCACCTTGCGTACCGAGGTCGACGGGCGCGGCTACTTCGTCAAGATTCACCGTGGCATAGGCTGGGGCGAGATTTTCAAGAACCTGGTCAGTCTGCGTCTGCCGGTGTTGGGAGCGGGTCAGGAATGGCGGGCGATCCAGCGACTGCAAGAGGTCGGGGTGCCGAGCATGACGGCGGTGGCCTATGGCGAGCGTGGCGAGAATCCGGCGAAACAGCACTCCTTTATCGTCACCGAAGAACTGGCTCCGACCATCGACCTGGAACAGCTAAGCCTGAATTGGGCCAGTCAGCCTCCCGAGCCGGGACTGAAGTGGGCGCTGATCCGCCAAGTCGCGACCATGACCGGCAACATGCACCGTGCCGGGGTCAATCACCGTGACTGCTATATCTGCCATTTTCTGCTGCACACCGACAAGCCGGTCAGTGCAGCGGAGTTCCGCCTGTCACTGATTGACCTGCATCGCGCGCAGATACATGTCCGCCTGCCGCAGCGCTGGCGCAACAAGGACCTGGCCGGACTGTATTTCTCGGCGATGAATATCGGCCTGACCCGTGGCGACAAGCTGCGCTTCCTGCGCGCGTATTTTGCGGCGGCGCAAAGTCCGCAGGCGATGACTGCGCCGTCGTTGCGGCAGATTCTGCGTGACGAGGCGCCCTTGCTGAACTGGTTGCAACGCAAGGCGGGCAAGCTGCTGGAACGCTATGAGCGCAAATATGCACCGGGGGCGAAGCATGAGTGAATGGCGCCTGTGTGAAGCGGACTCGCCAGCGCTGGCGCAGGCGTTCGGCGACCTTGAAACAGTCTTTGCCCTGCAGGGCGAACAGATTACCCGTGACCCCTTGTCCGAGGTGATCCGGCTGGAAATTGCCGGCGTCCGTTACTACGTCAAGCGTTACTGGGGCGCCGGCAAGGGCTTGCGGCGCTGGTTCGGCCGGCCGCGGGTCAAGGCCGAATGGCAGAACCTCAAGCACTTTGCCAAGTGGGGTATTCCGACCGCGCCGGTGGTCGCTTTCGGGCTGGAGCGGCGGGCGGGGGCTTTCGTTCGCGGCGCACTGATTACCCGCGAACTCAAGCACACCGAAGACCTGGCGCAGCTGGCCATCCAAAGTGATCCACGCCTGCGTGATCGTGCCTGGGTCGACGGCATCAGCCGGCAACTGGCCAGCAGCACGCGGCGCATGCATGACCATCATTTCGCCCACAACGATCTTAAATGGCGCAACCTGCTGGTCGATGATCAGCAGCAACTGTTCTTCATCGATTGCCCGGGCGGCAGCTTCTGGTGGGGACCGTTCCTGCGCTACCGCATCGTCAAGGATCTGGCCTGTCTGGATAAAGTGGCCAAGACCTGCCTGAGTCGCACGCAGCGGCTGCGTTTCTACCTGCAGTACCGTGGGCGGCAGTCACTCAACGCCAGTGACAAGGCGCGGATCCGCCAGATCGAGAATTTTTTCGAGGGCCGGGAATGAAGGATTTCATCGCCGATCAGGACCGGGCATTGCTCGAGCGCCGGGGACTGGCCAGTTTTGATGCGCTGTGGTCGCTCGAGCTTGCGGCCGTGGACGCCCCCAATACCGAGCGCGGCGGCTGGAGCAGTGTCTGCCGGCTGGAACTGGACGAGGCGGCGTACTACCTCAAGCGCCAGAGCAACTACCTGACGCGCAGCCTGAGGCATCCACTGGGTGAGCCAACCTTTGCCCGCGAGTTTCGCAATATCCAGCGCTACCAGCGGCTGGGAATTCCGGCGTTGCAGGCGGCCTTTTATGCCCAGCGCCGGGTCGCCGGTGAACAGCGGGCGATCCTGCTGACGCGCGCGCTGGACGGCTGGCAGGATCTGCACAGCCTGCTGCAGGACTGGCCCGGGCGTTCACCGGCGGAGCGCGCCGGTATTGTGCACAGCTGTGGGCTGCTGGCGCGGCGCCTGCATGCAGCGGGACAGATGCACGGCTGCTTTTATCCCAAGCATATTTTCCTCCAGCCGGCTGGTGATGGATTCGCCGCACAGCTGATCGATCTGGAAAAGACCCGGCCACTGCTGCTGGGAGAGCGTGACCGGATCAAGGATCTGGAACCGCTGGTGCGCCGCGCGGATCACTGGAGCGAGGAGGATGTGCGTCAGCTGCTGCGGACCTATCTGGATGCCGGTGCTGACCTTGAGCGCTGGTTGCAGCGCCTGAGCCGGCGCCGCTCGCAGAAAGAGGCGCAGCGATGAGTGCGCAGCACGCTGCAATGACGCTGGCCGATCTGGCCCGGGCCGGGCGCAGCCCGCAATTACCGCTGCAGGTCGAGCTGGCGGATGCCGCCGGTTCTTCCACGTTACTGCTGGAGCAGTTGCTGCGCGTGCTGCCTGGGCAGCGTTATGTCGGCGTGGCCGTCTGGCGCGGGCGCAAGGTACTGGCCAAGCTGCTGGTGGGCAACAAGGCGCCCCGCGCTTTCAGCCGTGAGCTGGAAGGCGCACGTCTGCTCGCCGCACAGGGCTTGCCGACGCCTTTGCTGCTAGCGGATGGCTTGCGCGAAGGCGAGGGTGGCTGGCTGTTGTTTGAATTCCTTGAGGGCGCGCAAAGTCTGGGCAGCGCCTGGCAGGCTGTCGAGCGCCAGCCGCTGCTCAGCGAAGCTCAGCAAGGCATACTCGGCGAAGCCCTGACACTGGTCGCTCAGCTGCATGCCCGGGGGCTCTGGCAAGACGATCTGCATCTGGACAACCTGCTGCGTCATGGCGGCCGGTTGCAAGTGATCGATGGCGGCGGTGTGCGTGTCGAGACGGCGGGGCAACCGTTGTCCCGGCAAAAGGTGCTGGAGAACCTCGGAGTGTTTTTCGCCCAGTTGCCGGTTGCGCTGGAAGCGCACATGGAGGAGCTGCTGGTGCATTACCTGCTGGGCAATGCCGAACACGCATTACCGCTGGAGCTGCTCGGCAAGCAAATTGGCAAGGTGCGCCAATGGCGTCTGCGTGATTACCTGAAGAAAATCGGCCGCGATTGCAGTCTGTTCTCGGCCCGGATCAGTGCCTTCGGTCTGCGGGTGGTGCGGCGCGAGCAGGCGCAGCCCCTGCAGGCATTGCTGGACGCGCCAGACACCCTGATGGCGCAGGGGCAAGCGCTGAAACAGGGCGGTACGGCGACCGTTGCGCGGTTGCAGCTGGGCGCTCAGGAGCTCTTGGTCAAGCGTTATAACATCAAGAATCTGAGCCATTGGCTCAAGCGCTTCTGGCGTCCCAGCCGCGCCTGGCACAGCTGGCGTGAGGGCAATCGCCTGCAGCATCTGGGGATTGCCACGCCGGCGCCGCTGGCGGTGGTGGAAAACCGCTGGTGCTGGCTGCGCGGGCGCGCGTGGCTGGTTACCGGCTATTGTGGCGGGCAGGATATACTGACGGCCTTGCACGCGTGGCTGGATTCTCCACCTCCGGAAAAGTACCTGCTGGCGCTGGATCGGTTGTTCGCCGCCTTGCTGCGCGAGCGCATCAGTCATGGTGATCTCAAGGGTACCAACCTGATGTGGGATGAGGCGGCGGGTTGCTGGTTACTGATCGACCTTGACGCCATGCAGCAGCATCGCAGTCAGCGCCGCTTCATCGCCGCCTATGCCCGCGACCGGGCACGCTTTCTGCGCAACTGGCCGGCGGGTTCGGCGTTGTTCATGCTGCTCGACAAACGTATACCGCAGGTGCCTGGCACCTGCCCTGAATAGAGGTTCTTACTGTGGCATTGACGATTCTCGGTCTTTCCGGCGCCTTGAGCCATGATCCTTCGGCGGCGCTGTACATCGACGGCAAGCTGATCGCCGCTGTTGAAGAAGAGCGCTTCGTGCGGGACAAGCACGCCAAGCACCGTATGCCCTACGAGTCGGCCAAGTTCTGTCTGGAACAGGCCGGAATCAAGCCGGCCGATGTCGATGTGGTGGCCATTCCCTTCGCCCCCATCAGTATTTTCGACAAGGCCCGCTGGCACTACGCCAAGCGCTACTGGTACGCGCCGGACCGCGCCCTGGATGCCATCCTGATGGGCAACCGGCGCTACAAGCGTTACTACAAGCAGATCCAGTGGTGCCTGCAGCAACTGGGCTTCGATCTGAAAAAGATCAAGATCGAGCCGGTCGAGCACCACCTGGCCCACGCCGCCAGTGCCTACCTGTGTTCCGGCTTCAAGGAAAAGACTGCGATCCTCGGTATCGACGGCAAGGGTGAGTACGCCACCACCTTCTTCGGCTACGGCGAGAACGGCAAGATCCACAAGCTCAAGGAATTCTACGATCCCGATTCGCTCGGCGGGCTGTACGGCGCAATCACCGAGTTCCTCGGTTTCGAGATGCTCGACGGCGAGTTCAAAGTGATGGGCATGGCGCCCTATGGCGATGCCAGCAAGTACGACTTCTCGCGTCTGGCCAGCTTCGAAAACGGCGAGCTGACCATCAATACCGACTACGCCAACGTGATCGGTCTGCGCCGCTACAAGGAGAAAGGTAAGGGCTTCTACTTCTCGCCCAAACTGATCGAGTGGCTGGGGCCCAAGCGTCAGGGCGACATCGCCGACGACCCGTACATCCACTACGCCGCCAGCATGCAGGCGCTGTTCGAGAAGCTGGCGCTGCAGATGATGGAGTACTACCTCGGCGACATCCTCAGGGAAACCGGCAAGATCGCTTTCGCCGGCGGCTGCGCGCTGAACGTCAAGCTCAACCAGAAGATCATCGCCCGCGATGATGTGAAGGAGTTGTTCGTCCAGCCGGCCTCCGGCGATGCCGGTACTGCAGTCGGTGCTGCGGCTTACGTCTCGCAGCAACGCGGCGTGCCGGTGGAGAAGATGGAGCACGTCTACCTCGGCCCGTCCTACTCCAACGAGGACGTGATTGCCGCCTGTGCCCGTCACCCGAGCAAGCCCAGGTTCAAGCAGATCGACAACACGGCCCAGCGCATCGCCCGCATCATGGTCGACGCCAACCCGGTGGCCTGGTTCCAGGGCCGCATGGAGTTCGGCCCGCGCGCCCT
>DATMWH010000206.1:0-7207 GCA_035562615.1 Pseudomonas sp.
CAGCTCTTCAATGGTCACCATTTCCAGCGCATGCTGCTTGGGGGAAGGGTCTCTAAGCATCAGGCCTGTTCCTGTCGAAACGATGGCCTATTAAACAAAAGACCCCGGCTTTGGGCCAGGGTCTTTGTCAGCAGTCTGAAAAGCCCCGGTAGCAATACCGGGGCTTTTTTTCGTCTGACCACTCGACTACGCCACTGAAAAGCACCAACTGCAGCTAGCTAAAGCCATTTTTGCAGATAAGCTTAGGCTCACAACGGGTCAAGTAATACTTAGGGCTAAGGCAAAAAATCAGCCTGACAAATTTACTTACATCCAGCACTGCGAGTAGAATCGTGAAAATATTTTGACGCCCTGTTTTCGTTCCTACACAGACAGTTACGTGCGACACATAACTTCTGGGTGAGCACAGACCAAGGGGCCCAAGGATCGTCAACATGACTGAAGCCAGTGCCTTACTGACCCATAACTGGGGCTTTGCTGTCTTTCTTCTCGGGGTATTCGCCCTGATCGGCTTTATGCTCGGCGCCTCCAGCCTACTGGGCAGCAAGGCTTGGGGTCGCAGTAAAAATGAACCCTTTGAGTCGGGCATGCTGCCAACCGGCACGGCCAGGCTGCGCTTTTCCGCAAAGTTCTATCTGGTCGCCATGCTCTTCGTGATCTTTGACGTGGAAGCCCTGTTTTTATTTGCCTGGGCCGTCTCCGTACGCGAGAGCGGTTGGGCGGGCCTGATTGAGGCGACCATTTTCATCGCTATTCTGTTGGCCGGACTTGTCTATCTTTGGCGTATCGGGGCACTCGACTGGGCACCGGAAGCACGGCGCAAGCGTCAGGCGAAGCTGAAAAAATGAGGCTTTTGTAATGAATTACAATCTCACCCGGATTGATCCGGATGCGCCAAACGAGCAATACCCGATCGGCAAGCGGGAAACTGTGGTTGACCCGTTGCTGGAAGACGAGGTGCACAAGAACATCTTCATGGGGAAGCTCGAGGACGTTCTGCACGGCGCCATCAACTGGGGACGCAAGAACTCCCTGTGGCCCTACAACTTCGGTCTTTCCTGCTGCTATGTGGAAATGACCACCGCATTCACCGCGCCACACGACATTGCCCGCTTTGGTGCTGAAGTCATTCGTGCCTCACCGCGCCAAGCCGATTTCATGGTCATCGCCGGCACCTGCTTCATCAAAATGGCCCCAGTGATTCAACGTCTGTATGAACAGATGCTCGAGCCAAAATGGGTTATTTCGATGGGTTCCTGCGCCAACTCCGGCGGCATGTACGACATTTACTCCGTGGTTCAGGGGGTCGACAAATTCCTCCCAGTCGACGTCTATATCCCGGGCTGCCCACCCCGGCCCGAAGCCTTTCTGCAAGGCCTGATGCTGCTGCAGGAATCGATCGGCAAAGAACGTCGACCGCTTTCATGGGTAGTGGGGGATCAGGGTGTTTACCGCGCTGAAATGCCATCGCAAAAAGAACTGCGACGGGAAGAGCGCATCAAGGTGACCAATTTGCGCAGCCCAGACGAAGTTTGAGTCGAGACTGAAATACCGAAAGCCCACTCACTCTTTAGTTGACCGATAGCGACCGAGACCATGACTGCAGACACCGTTCTGTCGATTCCGCAGTACAAAGCCGATGACCAGGATGTGGTCATCGAACTAAGCGCACGCTTTGGTGCCGAGAACCTCAATCTTCAAGGCACGCGCACCGGCATGCCGGTCATATGGGTAGGGCGCGAGATCCTGATGGAAGTGCTGAGCTTCCTGCGCAATCTGCCCCGCCCTTTCGTCATGCTTTACGACCTGCATGGAATGGACGAGCGTCTGCGCACCCAGCGCAGGGGGCTGCCAGGGGCTGATTTCAGCGTCTTTTACCATCTGCTATCAATCGAGCGTAACAGTGATGTAATGATCAAGGTCGCGCTCAGTGAAGGCGACCTCAACCTGCCCAGCTGCACATCCATCTGGCCCAACGCCAACTGGTACGAGCGCGAAGTCTGGGACATGTTCGGCATCCACTTCAGCGGTCATCCGCATCTGACCCGCATCATGATGCCGCCGACCTGGGAAGGTCACCCGCTGCGCAAGGATTACCCGGCCCGCGCGACCGAATTTGATCCGTTCAGCCTTAGTCTGGCCAAGCAACAACTGGAAGAGGAAGCTGCACGTTTCCGCCCGGAAGACTGGGGCATGAAGCGTCAGGGCGTGAATGAGGACTACATGTTCCTCAATCTGGGCCCCAATCACCCCTCTGCGCACGGCGCGTTTCGTATTGTTCTGCAGTTGGACGGCGAAGAGATCATCGACTGCGTGCCGGAAGTCGGCTACCACCATCGTGGTGCGGAGAAAATGGCCGAGCGCCAGTCCTGGCACAGTTTCATTCCTTACACCGACCGTATCGACTATCTCGGCGGGGTGATGAACAACCTGCCTTACGTGCTGGCCGTGGAAAAGCTCGCTGGCATCAAGGTGCCGCAAAAAGTTGACGTGATTCGTATCATGCTCGCCGAGTTTTTCCGCATCACCAGTCACCTGCTGTTCCTGGGTACCTATATTCAGGACGTCGGCGCCATGACCCCGGTATTTTTCACCTTCACCGACCGCCAGCGAGCCTTCAAGGTCATTGAAGCGATCACCGGTTTCCGCCTGCATCCGGCCTGGTATCGCATCGGCGGCGTGGCCCATGATCTGCCCCGCGGCTGGCAGGGACTGGTCAAGGAGTTTGTCGACTGGCTGCCCAAGCGCCTGGACGAATACGAGAAAGCCGCCCTGCAGAACAGCATCCTGCGTGGCCGGACCATTGGCGTTGCCCAATACAACACCAAGGAAGCCCTGGAGTGGGGCGTCACCGGTGCGGGTCTGCGCTCAACGGGGCTGGACTTTGACCTGCGCAAAGCCCGCCCCTATTCCGGCTATGAGAACTTCGAGTTTGAAGTTCCCCTGGCGCACAATGGCGATGCCTATGACCGCTGCATCGTGCGTGTCGAAGAGATGCGCCAGAGCATCCGCATCATCGATCAGTGCCTGCGCAATATGCCGGAAGGCCCCTACAAGGCCGACCACCCGCTGACTACGCCACCGCCGAAAGAGCGCACGCTGCAGCACATCGAAACACTGATCACGCACTTCCTGCAGGTTTCCTGGGGACCGGTCATGCCGGCCAATGAAGCCTTCCAGATGATCGAAGCCACCAAAGGCATCAACAGCTATTACCTGACCAGCGATGGCAGCACGATGAGCTACCGGACGCGTATTCGCACTCCGAGCTTCCCGCACCTGCAGCAAATCCCTTCGGTAATCCGCGGCAGCATGGTGGCTGACCTGATTGCCTATCTGGGCAGCATTGATTTCGTTATGGCCGACGTGGACCGCTAACCATGAGCGCAACGACCCTGATTCAAACCGATCGCTTCGCCTTGAGCGAAGCCGAGCGCTCGGCCATCGAGCATGAAATGCACCACTATGAAGACCCTCGGGCTGCTTCGATCGAAGCCTTGAAGATCGTCCAGAAAGCGCGCGGCTGGGTGCCTGACGGCGCCGCCGAGGCCATCGGTGCAATCCTTGGCATTCCCGCCAGCGATGTCGAAGGGGTTGCCACCTTCTACAGCCAGATTTTCCGCCAACCGGTCGGGCGTCACATCATTCGTGTGTGCGACAGCATGACCTGCTACATCGGCGGACATGAGTCAGTGGTTGCCAGCATCACTCAGGAGCTGGGCATAGCCTTGGGGCAAACCAGTGCCGATGGGCGTTTCACCCTGCTGCCAGTCTGCTGCCTGGGCAACTGTGACAAGGCTCCGGCGATGATGATCGACGATGATACATTTGGTGATATCAAGCCCGAAGACATCAATCAGCTGCTGGAGTCCTACCCATGACACTCGCCTCCGTCAGCCCTGCCAATCGCGCAAAACGTACTGCTGAAACCCATCCGCTGACCTGGCGCCTGCGTGACGATGCCGAGCCCGTGTGGCTGGAAGAATACCGCCAGAAGAATGGCTACAGCGGCGCGCGCAAAGCGCTGAATGACATGGCGGCAGCGGACATTGTGCAGACGGTCAAAGACTCCGGCCTCAAGGGCCGCGGCGGCGCCGGCTTTCCCACCGGGGTCAAGTGGGGTCTGATGCCCACCGATGAGTCCATGAACATCCGTTACCTGCTGTGCAATGCGGATGAAATGGAGCCCAACACCTGGAAAGACCGCTTGCTGATGGAGCAACTGCCGCACCTGCTGATTGAAGGCATGCTCATCAGCGCCCGTGCACTCAAGGCCTATCGCGGTTACATCTTCCTGCGCGGCGAGTATGTTGATGCCGCACGCAACCTCAATCGTGCGATTACAGAAGCCAAGGCTGCCGGCCTGCTGGGCAAGAACATTCTGGGCAGCGGCTTTGATTTCGAACTGTTTGTGCACACCGGCGCTGGCCGCTATATCTGTGGTGAAGAAACCGCCCTGATCAACTCGCTGGAAGGCCGGCGCGCCAACCCGCGCGCCAAACCACCCTTCCCTGCCGCTGTTGGCGTCTGGGGCAAGCCCACCTGCGTGAATAACGTGGAAACCCTGTGCAACGTACCCGCTATCGTCAATGACGGTGTCGACTGGTACAAGTCGCTGGCTCGTCCGGGCAGTGAAGACCATGGCACCAAGCTGATGGGCTTTTCCGGCAAGGTCAATAACCCGGGGCTTTGGGAGTTGCCGTTCGGCATTCCGGCACGCGAACTGTTTGAAGATTGCGCCGGCGGCATGCGCGACGGTTACAGCCTTAAATGCTGGCAACCCGGCGGCGCAGGTACCGGATTTCTGCTGCCGGAACACCTGGATGCCGCCATGTATGCCGGTGGTATCGCCAAGGTCGGTACGCGAATGGGAACCGGACTGGCACTGGCTGTCGATGACAGCATCAACATGGTTTCGCTGCTGCGCAACATGGAAGAGTTTTTTGCCCGGGAATCCTGTGGCTGGTGCACGCCTTGCCGGGATGGACTGCCCTGGAGCGTGAAAATCCTGCGCTCACTGGAAAAAGGCGAAGGTCAGTCTGGCGATATCGAAACACTCGAACAACTGGTGAATCAACTCGGCCCGGGCAGAACGTTCTGCGCCCATGCCCCGGGCGCCGTTGAACCGATCGGCAGTGCCATCAAGTATTTCCGCCACGAATTTGAAGCCGGCGTTGCTCAGTTGCAACCGGCAGAACAACCGGAGACAACCCTCCCGTTGTAAGGATCAGAGCAAATGGGCAGAGACCCTTTTGACAAAGCATTCCCATTAGCCAAGCCTGTTTCGGCAGGTAAAGAAGAAATCTGAACCATGGCCACTATCCACGTAGACGGCAAAGACTTCGAAGTTGACGGTGCAGACAACCTGTTACAGGCCTGCCTGTCACTGGGCCTCGACATCCCCTATTTCTGCTGGCACCCAGCCCTTGGCAGTGTTGGCGCCTGCCGCCAATGCGCAGTCAAGCAGTACAGCGACGAAAACGACAAGCGCGGTCGCCTGGTCATGTCCTGCATGACTCCTGCGACCGATAACAGCTGGATTTCCATTGATGACGAGGAAGCCAAGCAGTTCCGGGCCAGCGTTGTCGAATGGTTGATGACCAATCACCCCCACGACTGCCCGGTCTGCGAGGAAGGCGGTCACTGCCACCTGCAGGACATGACGGTGATGACCGGGCACAACGCCCGCCGCTATCGCTTCAGCAAGCGCACGCACCAGAATCAGGATCTCGGCCCCTTCATCGGGCATGAAATGAATCGCTGCATCGCCTGCTACCGCTGCGTGCGCTACTACAAGGACTATGCTGGCGGTACGGATCTTGGCGTGTTTGGCGCTCACGACAACGTTTACTTCGGCCGCATCGAAGACGGCGTGCTGGAAAGCGAGTTTTCCGGAAACCTGACCGAAGTCTGTCCAACCGGCGTGTTTACCGACAAGACCCACTCGGAGCGTTACAACCGCAAATGGGACATGCAGTTTGCGCCGAGCATCTGCCATGGCTGCGCTGCCGGCTGCAACATCAGCCCCGGCGAGCGTTATGGCGAGATCCGCCGTATCGAAAACCGTTTCAATGGCTCGGTTAACCATTACTTCCTCTGCGACCGCGGCCGCTTCGGCTATGGCTACGTAAACCGTGAGGACAGACCCCGTCAGCCGATGATGCGTTTGAGCAAGATGACCATGGGCATCGATTCCGCCCTGGATCAGGCTGCAGCTCTGTTGCAGGGCCGAAAATTGATCGGTATTGGTTCACCGCGCGCCAGTCTGGAAAGCAATTTCGCCCTGCGCGAACTGGTCGGCAGTGAGAATTTCTTCTCGGGGATCAGCCGCAGCGAACTTGAACAACTGCAGTTGATCCGCTCGATCATGCAAAACGGACCGCTGCCGGTACCGAGCATTCGTGAGATGGAAGATCACGACGCGATATTTGTACTCGGTGAAGACCTGACCCAGACCTCGGCCCGAATTGCCCTGGCCCTGCGTCAGGCGGTGAAAGGCAAAGCGACCGAACTGGCCGCCTCGATGAAGATCCAGGATTGGCATCTGGCCGCGGTACAAAACGTTGCCCAGCACGCACTTCATCCACTGTTCATCGCCACGCCCTGCGCCACCAGGCTCGACGACATTGCCAAAGAATGCGTGCATGCGGCGCCGGAAGACCTTGCGCGCCTGGGCTTTGCCGTGGCGCATGCCATCGACCCGGCCGCTCCGGCGGTTGCCGGACTTGATCCGCAAGCCGCAGCGCTGGCACAGCGTATTGCTCAGGCCTTGCTGTCCGCCAAACGCCCATTGCTGGTTGCCGGAAACTCGCTGGGCTGCACTGAACTGATTGAGGCCGCCGCCAATATCGCTAGCGCTCTGAAAAATCGCGAGAAAAATGGCTCCCTGAGTCTGGTTGCAGGTGAAGTCAACAGCCTGGGACTGACCCTGCTGCTGGGTGATGATGACGCTGACAAATCAGTCGATGCCGCACTGCAAGCGCTCACAAACGCCACTGCAGATGCCGTTATCGTGCTGGAAAACGATCTCTATCGGCGCGCCGACAAGGCAACGGTCGACGCTGCATTGAGCGCCGCCGGCATTGTCATTGTTGCCGACCACCAGAGCACTGCTACCAGCGCCAAGGCCCATCTGCTGCTACCGGTCGCCAGCTTTGCCGAAGGCGATGGCACCGTGGTCAGTCAGGAAGGCCGAGCACAACGTTTC